>NZ_LMPN02000007.1:0-66031 GCF_001423865.2 Brevibacillus sp. Leaf182
TAGTTATGTGCGGACGGGATAAGCGCTGAAAGCATCTAAGCGTGAAGCCCCCTCCAAGATGAGACTTCCCACAGCGCAAGCTGGTAAGACCCCTCATAGACGATGAGGTTGATAGGTTCGATGTGGAAGCGCGGTAACGCGTGGAGCTGACGAATACTAATCGGTCGAGGACTTATCCACACATTCTTAGCAATCATGCGTATTCAGTTTTCAGGGAATGAAACCAACCTCTTTACCCCAGAATGGGTAAGGAGGTTTTTCGTTTTTACAGCAAAAAGTCAAACTCGCGATTATTTTGTCGATAAGTTAGGCCGAATGACCGACAAGTTCCCTCTTGCAGACGGGTCTTGGGGTAGACTAACATGAGAAGGTACCTGATCCAGGCGTTGGAGTAGGCGAGGTTATGAAGGAGAATCGTTCATGAAAAAAATTCTAATCTTTTCCGCTTCCATCGGTAACGGACACAACCAGGCAGCGCGGGCCATGCAAGAAAGCTTGGCTGAGAGTGGTTGCACATCAATGATCATCGATACGTTGGAATATATTAGCCCCACCTTTCACAAGATTTTGCTGGAAAGCTATATGAATCTGTTAAGGCTGTCACCCAAGATGTGGGGCAGAATTTACCATAATACGGAAAAAACCCGTTTCTTCGATATGAATGTGCTGATGAATAAGTTACTGGCAAACAAACTGAAAAAGCTGATCAACAGTGTACAGCCTGATGCCTTTATTGCTACGCATCCGTTTGCAAGCTGTATGCTCTCCGTACTGAAAGGGAGAAATGATTGGAAGGAACCAATCTATACGATCATTACTGACTATACCATCCATCCTTCATGGATTAATCACCATATCAATTATTACTTCATCGGCCATGAGCAACTGTATTACCTGTTAGACGTTTATCGACAGGATCATCAAAAATTCATTCCGATGGGCATTCCCATCATGAAAAAATTCAGCTTGCCATTGGACGCCGATTTGATTCGGCAAAAGCTGGGCCTCGCTCCTGGACAAAAGAGCATTATTCTTTCGGGGGGCGGATTGGGTCTCGGCTCGATGGAAAAGGTATTAGATGGGTTAGAAGAGATTAACATTCCTCTGAAAACCTTTGTGTTAACAGGGACAAACGACAAGCTGTACAATAAAGTGACAAATCGTACGTATCGCCATGAAGTCGTGCCGCTAAAATTCATCAATAACTTCCACGAATACTTGGAAACGGCTGATTTAATTGTCACCAAATCAGGCGGACTTACATCAGCTGAAGTAATGAGTAAACGGGTACCCATGATTGTTTACAACCCTCTGCCTGGACAGGAAGAGAGGAACAGCCACTTTTTGCTCAATAATGGATGTGCGGTACATGCGAATCTGTCGGAGCAATTGATTTACTTTATCGATGAACTATTGCATAGCCCGTCCAAGGTGGATTATATGCGTAGAATGGGACAGAAAATCTCGAAGCCAGATGCTGCACAAAGAATTACCGAGTTCATCATGGATGATATGAATATGTTGCCAGGAAAAGTAGAATAGCGGCCTAGCCAGACAAAATGGAGGAACCCATGACTGTACCATTCGCCATATTATTTGATATGGATGGCACGTTACTGCAAACAGAAAAGCTGTCCACTCCAGCATTTATTCGAACGTTTGACCAGCTTCGTCAAAAAGGGCTATGGCAAGGGGAAACCCCAGACGAACGTGAATTGATCAATGTACTGGGAATGACGATCGAGCAGATCTGGGACAAATTACTGCCGGGTGCGAGTGAGGAAGCTATTCGCTTAGCTGACGCCTTCTTGCTAGACAATGAAATCCAGTTACTCAAAGAAAGAGTGACCGAGCTATATCCGAATGTAAAATCAACCTTGGAAACGCTGCGAGAAAAAGGATTTGCTTTGTTTATAGCAAGTAATGGGCAGGAAGAGTACATCGATGCCATTTGCCAGGAATACGAATTAAAGCCGCTAATGACCGATCTGTACTCAGCTGGCCGTTTCCGCACACATTCCAAAAATGATCTGGTTGCAAAATTGTTGTCTGATTACAAAATCGGGCAGGCCATCATGGTAGGGGATCGTCACTCCGACGTGGAAGCAGGCAAGACAAACGGTTTATTTACCATTGGATGCGACTTTGGTTTTGCCAAACCAGGTGAACTTGACGGGGCAGATGTCATCATCACCAGCTTCACACAGCTACTGAATCATTTGCCAGCAATCGACACCAATACACAAGAACAAACATAAACCATTCCTCAGGGAGTGGTTTTTTTGTTGATCATGTCCTAGTTTCAAGCGACCCTCTTTTGCCCACACTAGAATGTGTAAGGGACACTTGCGGGCACGCACTAAACCCATTATAATTAACGTCAAAGATAGTCAAAGTCAATAGGTAACCTCAGAAGAACATACACAGAGGAATAGGAGGCGATGACTTGCGTAACATCTCGGACATCATTGAACATCACTTGAAAAGCATCATTACAAACAGTCCCAATGGATCGATCGAGATTCAGCGTAGTGAGCTTGCCGACCATTTTCAATGTGTGCCGTCTCAGATCAATTACGTCATCAATACGCGCTTTACCGTTCAAAAAGGGTACATTGTAGAGAGTAAGCGCGGGGGCGGCGGGTATATTCGCATACGCAAGGTGCAGATTGTCAGCAAAGCACGCTTGCAAGAATTGCTGACAGAGGAACTAATTGGTGAGAGCATCAGTCAGAGCGTGGGAAATGCGATCGTAGAAAGACTATTTGAAGAAGGATTAGTCAACATCAGAGAAGCCACCTTAATGAAAATCGCTACCTCGCGAAATGTATTAACGCTAGAAGCTGAATTGCGGGATCGTTTGCGGGCAAATATTTTAAAGCAGATGATCGCAGCAATCTTGTTGAAGTAAAAGGAGGTATGATGTTATGAACTGTGAGGAATGCGGAAAACGACCGGCGACACTTCATTTGACGAAAATCGTCAATGGCGAAAAAACCGAATACCATATTTGCGAGCAGTGTGCTCATGAAAAAGGGGACGTCTTTACCGGCTTTCACAACTTCAGCATCAACAATCTCCTGTCAGGACTTTTAAAATTTGATCCCATGCAAAAGAATGGACGCGAAACGGCAACGAATAAGCCGCTTCAATGCGAAACATGTGGTCTCACATATTCTCAATTTAGTAAAAGTGGCCGATTTGGCTGTAGTGATTGCTACACTTTTTTGGGTGATCGACTGGACCCCCTTTTCCGCCGGATTCATGGAAACACACAGCATAGTGGAAAAGTACCAGAGCGGATGGGTGGCAAACTGAAGATCCGTAAAGAGCTGGAACAACTAAAGCAAGCGCTGCAAAGTCATGTCGCCAGTGAAGAGTTCGAGAAGGCAGCAGAAATGCGTGATCGAATTCGAGCATTGGAACAAAAAATGGCCCAATCGTAGCAAGGGAGGTTAGCTGGTTATGTCCCAAAAGCAGTTTATGCAAAACCCGTGGAGCAATTGGATGAAAGGAGAAGGTCCTGATTCCGACATTGTCATTAGTACACGGCTGCGTATCGCCCGTAACCTGCGCCAGCACCCCTTTCCGTTATTGGCAACGGACTCGCAGGGCGAGGAAGTCGTCAGAAAGGTAACGGAAGTAAGCGATTCGGAGGCAATGCGCAAACGGCATCAGCTCCAGGCTATCCATATGGATCAAATTAACCCGTTAGAAAAACGCGTGCTCGTAGAAAAGCATCTAATTAGCCCCCATCTGGCAGAGGAATCTCGCAAAGGTGCCGTATTACTTCGGGAAGATGAGTCTGTCAGCATTATGGTTAATGAAGAAGATCACATTCGAATACAGGTACTATTACCCGGGTTTCGTTTGAACGAGGCATGGGAAATAGGTACGAAGATAGACGACATTTTTGAGAAAAACTTGAACTACGCGTTCGACGAGACACGTGGATATCTTACAAGTTGCCCAACCAATGTGGGTACGGGAATTCGTGCATCTGTGATGCTGCACTTGCCGGCGCTGGTGATGACGCAGCAGATCAGCAGAATTTTACAGGCAATTAATCAAGTTGGTCTAGTCGTTAGAGGAATTTACGGAGAGGGCAGCGAAGCTCTAGGGAATCTTTTTCAGTTATCCAATCAGGTCACACTGGGGATGTCTGAGTCGGATATCCTTTCCAATCTCTACGGTGTAGCTAGACAGATTATTGAGCAAGAGCGTGTGGCACGTACTTATTTGCTGGAGCATACTCGGGTCTCGTTGGAGGATCGGATTTTTCGATCGTATGGTATCCTGATGTACGCCCGCACGGTAGAGTCCAAGGAGGCGGCACAGCGTCTGTCCGATGTACGTCTGGGGATAGATCTAGACATCATTCCGGATGTATCTCCGCTGGTCCTAAACGAACTGTTAGTCACGACACAGCCAGGGTTTTTACAACACCACGCTGGACAAAAGCTCACTCCGGACCAACGCGATGAAAGAAGGGCAAGGCTGATCCGCGAACGTCTGCGCGTAGTAGAATCACAAGAGTAATCGTAATGGTATCACGCAATTGTTAACCATATAGAGAAAAAACACGGTTATACGGAGGTGTACGATATGATGTTTGGACGTTTTACAGAACGAGCACAAAAAGTACTGGCGCTTGCCCTGGAAGAGGCGGTTCGTCTCGGACACAAAGATATTGGGACAGAGCATGTGCTGCTGGGACTCATTCGAGAAGGCGAAGGGATTGCGGCGAAGGCATTGCAATCACTTGGGCTTGGCCTCGATAAAATCCAGAGCGAAGTGGAGTCGTTAATCGGGCGAGGAACAGAGCAGTCCGGTAGTAATTACACACCAAACTATACACCTCGCGCCAAAAAGGTTATTGAACTGTCGATGGACGAAGCCCGCAAGCTGGGTCATACCTATGTGGGGACTGAACATATTCTGCTTGGCTTGATCCGTGAAGGAGAAGGCATTGCTGCGAGAATCATGAACAATTTGGGCGTTAGCCTGAACAAGGCACGTCAACAGGTGCTCCAGCTTCTTGGCAGCTCGGAAATGATGGCATCTCATCAACCGTCTGGAGGGAACCCAGCGGCGAATACGCCGACACTGGACGGCTTGGCAAGGGATCTGACTGCAATCGCTCGTGATGGCGGGCTGGACCCTGTCATCGGTCGCCAAAAAGAAATCGAGCGTGTGATCCAAGTACTTAGCAGACGCACCAAAAACAACCCTGTATTGATTGGGGAGCCTGGCGTCGGGAAAACAGCGATCGCAGAAGGTCTTGCCCAAAAAATCGTCAACAACGAAATTCCGGAGACCCTCCGTGATAAACGCGTCATGACCCTCGATATGGGAACCGTTGTTGCGGGAACCAAATATCGCGGTGAGTTCGAAGATCGTCTGAAAAAAATCATGGACGAAATTCGCCAAGCAGGAAACATCATCCTGTTTATTGATGAGCTGCACACCCTGATTGGTGCAGGTGGAGCAGAAGGCGCTATTGATGCCTCCAACATTTTGAAGCCTGCTCTGGCACGTGGCGAGCTACAGTGCGTAGGTGCTACTACGCTGGATGAATATCGCAAGTACATCGAAAAAGACGCGGCACTGGAGCGTCGTTTCCAACCGATTCAGGTTGATGAACCGACAGCGGAGGATGCTATTCGTATCCTGCATGGCCTTCGTGATCGTTACGAAGCCCACCATCGTGTCAAAATTACCGATGAAGCAATCGAGCAGGCAGTAAAACTGTCTGACCGCTATATTACGGAACGCTTCCTGCCTGACAAGGCTATCGACTTGGTCGACGAGGCGGCATCCAAGGTTCGCTTGCAATCCTTTACGGTTCCACCAAACCTCAAAGAGCTGGAGGGACGTCTGGAAGAGGTGCGCAAGGAAAAAGACGCTGCCGTACAATCACAAGAATTCGAGGAAGCAGCAGCTCTTCGCGATCAGGAGCAAAAACTGCGTGAAGAACTGGATAAAACGAAAAAAGACTGGAAAGAGCGCCAAGGTCAGCTAAACATGGAGGTTACGCCAGAAGACATCGCACAAGTAGTGGCGAGCTGGACGGGTATTCCTGTGTTGAAGCTGAAGGAAGAAGAAACAGAGCGCTTGCTGAAGATGGAAGAGATTTTACATGATCGCGTCATTGGCCAAGATGAAGCAGTCAAATCCATCTCGCGTGCGATCCGCCGTGCCCGTGCTGGTCTGAAAGACCCAAAACGCCCAATTGGCTCGTTTATCTTCCTGGGACCAACCGGTGTGGGTAAAACCGAATTGGCTCGTGCCGTGGCAGAGACGCTTTTCGGTGACGAGGATGCCATGATTCGTGTAGATATGTCCGAGTACATGGAGAAGCATTCCACCGCTCGGCTGGTAGGTGCCCCTCCTGGCTACGTAGGCTTTGACGAAGGCGGTCAGCTAACCGAAAAAGTGCGTCGCAAACCGTACTCCGTTATTTTGCTGGACGAAATCGAGAAGGCTCACCCAGACGTATTCAACATTCTCTTGCAAGTTTTGGATGATGGTCGTCTGACAGACTCGAAGGGACGTACCGTCGATTTCCGCAATACAGTTGTCATTATGACTTCCAACGTCGGAGCCAGCATGATCAAGAAAAATACGACGCTCGGCTTCACGACCAACGATTCGGAAAGAAAGTACCAGGATATGAAGGACAAAGTCATGGATGAGCTGAAGAAGAGCTTCCGTCCTGAGTTCTTGAACCGTATCGACGAAGTCATCGTGTTCCACTCCTTGGAGCAAGAGCACATCGAGCAAATCGTATCTCTCATGACAGAAGAGCTGCGTAAACGATTGAAAGAGCAAGACATTGATTTCCAATTGACCGAAGAAGCCAAGAAAGTATTGGCAAAAGAAGGCTTTGATCCGGCCTATGGTGCGCGTCCTCTGCGTCGAGCTATCCAGCGCCACATCGAGGATAATTTGTCCGAGGAACTGCTCAAGGGTACGATCAGTAAAGGCGATACCGTCAATATCGAAGCTGAAGAAGGCAAGCTGGTAGTCAAGCGCCTTGAAAAAACGAAATCGTAAGCTGGGTTGAAACGTAATAGAATGCCTCCTGATTCGGGAGGTATTCTTTTTTTGGGTGCGTAATTATGATAAAAGTAGAGAAAGAAATCCAAGTGAGGGTGCGATTATGTCAAAGTATAAAACGAAATACGCGTGTCAAGAATGTGGCTATGAATCGCCAAAATGGATGGGAAAATGCCCGGGATGTAGCAGTTGGAACACTTTGGTGGAGGAAGTGACGGTTAAAACGGCACATCGCCACGAAGGGCTCAGCGGCGGCCAGCGCCAATCTGCGATTCCATTGACCCAGGTAGCTAGTGAAGAAGAGCCACGCATGGATACGACGATCGGAGAATTGAATCGTGTTCTTGGTGGAGGACTTGTTCCGGGTTCACTCATTTTGGTGGGGGGAGACCCGGGAATCGGAAAGTCGACATTGCTTTTGCAGACATCTTTTGCCTTGGCTCATCAAGGGGCGAAGGTTCTCTATGTATCGGGAGAGGAGTCGGCAAAGCAAATTAAAATTCGCGCGGATCGACTCCATTTGCAAACGCCGCCGATGTTTGTATTGGCAGAAAATGATTTGGATTTGATCGAACAGCATATTAATCAAGTAGACCCGGATGTGCTGATTATTGACTCGATCCAGACTGTGTTTCACCCGACCATCCAATCGGCTGCGGGAAGTGTCGCACAAGTGCGGGAGGCTACTGCCCAATTGATGAGGATTGCAAAAGGGAAAGGAATTGGTACCTTCATCGTCGGTCACGTTACCAAGGAAGGCTCCATCGCTGGTCCACGTATGCTTGAGCATATGGTGGATGCTGTTCTTTATTTTGAAGGAGAGCGTCACAATACATTTCGAATTTTGCGCGCCGTCAAAAACCGCTTTGGTTCGACAAACGAAATCGGGATTTTCGAGATGAAGGATCGCGGTTTGGAGGAAGTGGCGAATCCATCTGAGATATTTTTGGCAGAGCGTCCATTTGGTGTTGCGGGCTCCACGGTCGTAGCCAGTATGGAGGGCACGCGTCCCGTTTTGGTTGAGCTGCAAGCTCTCGTTGCCCCAACCAGCTTTGTAACGCCACGCAGAACGGCAACAGGGGTCGATCATCAGCGTGTGGCGATGATCATGGCAGTGTTGGAAAAGCGCATGGGCATGATGCTGCAAAATCAGGATGCTTATGTAAACGTAGCAGGCGGGGTCAGATTGGATGAGCCAGCCGTTGATTTGGCGATTGCCGTAAGCATTGCAAGCAGTTTCCGTGACCACGCTACCAATCCGCATGATGTCGTCATCGGCGAAATTGGCCTGACTGGTGAGGTGCGCGGTGTCTCCCGTATTGAGCAACGAGTACGAGAAGCACATAAGTTAGGCTTTAAGCGTGTCATCATCCCTGAGAAAAACATCCGCGGTCTGGATGCGCCTGCAGATATTCAAGTAATTGGTGTGAGCAATATTGCCGATGCGTTGAACGAGGTGATAAGGAGGTAGGAGTGGGCATGCAGGGGAACATCAAAAGAGCTCCGCAATTCGGTGATGTGCTTCGTCTCGTGGCACCCGGCACACAGCTTCGTGAAGGGTTGGAAAATGTTTTACGGGCCAAAACCGGGGGCTTGATCGTCATTGGGTGCGGTCCGGAGATGAAGTCAATTGTCGATGGCGGTTTTTCCATCAATTGTGATTTTTCTCCTGCCCATTTATATGAATTAGCGAAGATGGATGGGGCGATTATAGTAAGTGAAGACGCAAAACGCATTCTGTACGCGAATACACAAATCTTCCCACCCTCTTCAATCCCTACAAGCGAGACGGGGACACGTCATCGTACAGCGCAACGGACAGCCATTCAAACCAACCATCTGGTGATTGCTATCTCTCAACGGCGCAATGTGATCACGCTTTACCAAGGAAATTTCCGGTATGTCTTAAGCGAAATCAGCGTCATTTTGGCCAAGGCGAATCAAGCTGTATCTACCCTTGAGAAATACAAGGCTGTGCTTGATCAAACACTGACGAATCTCGGTGCGTTAGAATTCGAGGAGCTCGTTACGTTACATGAAGTTGCGTCGGTTTTGCAACGGATTGAGATGGTATTACGTATTAAGACAGAGGTCTCCAAATACATATGTGAGCTAGGGGTAGAAGGAAGGCTCGTCAGTATGCAGTTGGAGGAACTGGTTTCAAACATTGAGGAAGAAGCCCATATGCTTATTCGGGATTATTCCCGAGATCCATCCTATTCACCTGATCTTGTGCTTCGGGACATGAAAAAATTGAACTCGGAGGAAATGCTGGAGCTCACTTCTTTTTTGCGAACGCTGGGGTATTCCTCCAATGCCAGTATGCTGGATGAATCCGTTTCTCCTAGAGGTTATCGAATCCTGTACAAGATCCGGCGTTTGCCCGTTACGATCATCTCGAATCTGGTAGAGCATTTTCATCATCTGCCGCGAATCATGATGGCAACGATTCAGGAATTAGACGAAGTGGAAGGCATTGGCGAGGTTCGAGCAAGAGCGATTAAAGAGGGACTGAAACGGATTCAAGAACAAGTGTTCATTGACAGACACATTTAAAGTAGAATAGGATAAAGGCATTATTTGTATTCAGCATTTGCCTAAGGGACTTGGATAAAAACAAGGTCAACAGGATAACCTGCTCCTTACGCAAAAGAAATCAGGAGGTAGTCTATGTTCGTGAAATCGTTACCGAACATACTAACCGTAAGCAATTTGTTTCTGGGAGTTTTAGCAATTATTCTTGCGTTTCGAGGCGATCAATACGTCGAATATGCAGCGATTACAGTGATCATTGGTATGCTGGCAGACGGGCTGGATGGACGTGTAGCTCGTATGCTGAATGCCCAAAGTGAGTTCGGAAAGGAATTGGATTCACTTTCTGACGTCATTACATTTGGGATTGCGCCAGCGTTCATCATGTATGTTGTCGTCTTGCAACACTTTGATTTGCTTGGGATTCTCATTACAGCCATTTTTCCGATCTGTGGTGCGCTGCGTTTGGCGCGTTTTAACGTACAGGCCGGGGTTCCGGGGTATTTCATCGGTTTGCCGATTACGGCAGCGGGAGGCGTACTGGCTACGCTCGCACTTTATCACCAAGTCTTCACTCCGGTATTGCTTGCCGTAAGTATGTTGCTCCTTGCCTTTTTGATGGTATCAAAGGTCAAGTATCCTAACTTCAAAAAAGTGGGGATTCCAAAGTCTGCTTACTGGATCACACCCATTATCATCGCGATCGTGGTTATTGTAGCGATTAAGTATCCGCAGCAATTTCCAAAAATCGTCTTCTTGCCACTTGCTTTTTATGCACTGTACGGAATAAAAAAAAACGTTGACTTTCTCGTCAAAAAATTACGCAAGCGTAAAAACAAAGAGGAAGAATCTGTACCGTTTGAATAATTACGGCATAAAAAAACCCACACTTCAATGTGCGGGTTTTTCTTTTTTGTATGCAACTTTTTTTAGGGTTCATTCGTAATACGAGTAACGGACTTTTAAGACAGATTGAAGACACCCAAAGTATTTAATCGGTTGGATTCTTTCTGAAGCACATCTTCTAGCTTAATGTCAGTAATATTGCACAAGGCAGTGAGGTAAAAGAGGTTTTTGCCAAGCTCAGCAGTAACTACATCGCGACAATGCTCGCACAGCGGTCCGTTAAAGTGGGTGTCCAAATGGGACTTGTTGTCCTCCAGATTCTTGTTCGAATCGTACGTCTGTTTTTTGGCAACCACTTCGACACAGCCGCATTCGGTGATGGCTTTTGTCAGTGAACGGTTAATGCGGGATGCCGTTTCCTGAACTTTGGACATGACGTCCAGTACGCTACGATGTCTGATCAAAAGCTCGGATACTTGCGTTTGAAAGTCGTCTATGTTTCGATTGTCCATCTGGTTCACCTCTGCTTTAGGCTGTTGGTATCGTCATAATTTTCTCTCATTACGATACTGACATTATAAGAAGGGAGTCAGCTCCCTGTCAATTTATCATCGAAGGAAACGAGTGTTCCCGGGTTGACGAGAAAATGACAACTATGTTAAAATTTTTGGCTATTTGACATGGCAAAATCTTTTTTGCTATAGTGAGGGAAAGTAAAATGAAGCATTATAATCATTTGGAAAAAAATAGGGTTTTACTCTTAGGCTTCTGTCTATATTAGTAAAAGGAGGTGAAGGCATGTTACGCCGAGTAGGAAAATTCATTTTTGTTTTGATTGGTGGCGGATTGGGGTATCGATTTGGTGACGAATTGTTTTCGTTGCTCGACCCACTGTTAAACTTTGGTGTAGTAGCCGGATCGCAATATATTGGGGCTGTACTAGGTGCCATCTTGTTTTTCTTTTTAGCGAATTGGGTTGTGGATTATGTTCTGCGCATCGTTCGATGGGGTGAAGAGACACTCGTCAAAATGCCGGTTGTCGATGTGATGTTCGGAGCGATGGGATTGATTAGTGGTCTTATTGTTGCATTCTTATTATTCCTGCCCATCAGTAAAATTCCGATTCCATTTGTAGGAGATCTTTTGCCGTTAATTGTTTCCGGGTTGCTCGGTTATTTGGGCTTCCAGGTAGGATTTCGCAAGCGGGACGAGATTATGTCGGTATTTTCGATTGGACGTAAGGATAGGAAAAAGGATAGCGCAACAACTACCGTTAACTTGGAAAATAAAATCCTCGATACCAGTGTCATCATTGACGGACGCATCGCAGATATTTGCCGTACCGGCTTTTTGGAAGGGGTACTGGTCATTCCGGGATTTGTGTTAGAGGAGCTACAGCATATCGCCGATTCCTCCGATGTACTGAAGAGAAACCGCGGTCGTCGTGGTCTGGATATCTTGAACAAGATTCAAAAAGAAATGAAGGTAAAGGTTCAGATCTGGGAAGGCGATTTTGAAGAAGTATCCGAGGTGGACAGCAAGCTGATCAAGCTCGCTAAGCTCATTAACGGAAAGGTCGTAACAAACGACTTCAACCTGAACAAGGTATGTGAGCTGCAAGGTGTTGCGGTTTTGAACATCAATGATTTGGCGAATGCAGTCAAACCTGTAGTTTTACCTGGAGAAGAGATGAACGTTCAAGTCATCAAGGATGGAAAAGAGCACGGTCAGGGTGTCGCTTATCTGGACGATGGCACAATGATTGTTGTAGAGGGCGGACGAGAATACATTGGAAACGATGTCGATGTTCTCGTAACGAGTGTGCTGCAAACATCCGCAGGACGTATGATCTTCGCCAAACCAAAGTTGCTGGAACGAGCGTTATAGAAAAGACAGGAGAGGGATGAATCAGTGAGTACGGGTGTCGTGATCGTTGCAGCCGGTTCGGGTAAACGAATGGGTGGACAACGAAACAAGTTGTGGTTACCGCTTGCGGGCGAGCCGATCTTGGCTCATACGGTACGTCTTTTTGCTACTCATCCCGACATTGATGAAGTTGTGCTAGTGGTGAGCGAAGCAGACCACGCAGAAGTAATGACTTGGGTCTCGGCTGAAAAGCTGACGGTTGTGGTTACGCTGGGTGGAGCAGAGCGACAAGACAGTGTGAGAAATGGCTTGGCATCACTATCCGCAAATTGCGATTACGTACTAGTTCACGATGCTGCTCGTCCTTTCGTCACTCGCAAACAGATCAGTGACATGATCAAACAGGTGCAACAAGATCAGGCAACGATCATGGCAGTACCTGTCAAAGATACGATTAAAGTGGTGGGGGCAAATGGACTTGTAGAGTCAACCCCGGCACGGGAAAGCTTGTGGGCGGTTCAAACCCCACAAGCTTTTCGTATGTCTTTATTGCGAGAGGCACATCAGGCAGCAGAGGCAGCGGGGAAGCTGGGTACGGATGATGCAATGCTGGTTGAGTGGCTGGGTCATCCGGTATCGATTATGCACGGAAGCTATGAGAACATTAAGATTACAACGCCAGACGATCTGTGGTTTGGTGAAGAGATATTGCGGAAACGAAAGGGAGAGTAGCTCATGCGTATTGGACAAGGTTTTGACGTGCATCAATTAGTAGAGGGGCGTCCATGCATTATCGGAGGCGTCACCATCCCGTATGAAAAAGGCTTGCTAGGACATTCTGATGCAGATGTTCTCCTTCATGCAATTAGTGACGCGATTCTTGGAGCGATTGGTGAAGGGGATATTGGCCGTCATTTCCCAGATACAGACCCTGCTTTTAAGGATGCGGATAGTGTAAAACTGCTGGAGCATGTTTGGAAGTTGGTTCGGGAGCGCGGCTACCGTTTAGGAAACGTGGATGCAACGATCATTGCCCAAGCACCGAAGATGGCTCCGTACATCCCGCAAATGTGTGAAGTCATTGCACGCGTGCTGGAGGTAGACGATCTCTCGCAAGTAAATGTGAAGGCGACGACATCCGAGAAACTCGGTTTTACAGGCAGAGGGGAAGGAATCGCTGCACAGGCAGTATGCTTGCTTGTCAAGTAGAGGGGCAAGGTGTAACATAAAGCCTTAGATACGTTTTTACTTAGGTCAAGGCTATAGCCTTTTACATTCATAAGGATGGTGCTACCAATGGCGAAAGAAATTCGCACTCGTTATGCGCCGAGTCCTACGGGGCATTTACACATCGGCGGTGCGCGAACAGCGCTCTTCAATTATCTTTTTGCGAAACATCACGGTGGTTCGTTCATCGTTCGGATTGAAGATACGGACCAAACCCGCAATAAGGAAAATGCGGACGAAGAGCAAATGAAAAACCTGAAATGGCTCGGCGTAACATGGGAAGAAGGTACAGACGTTGGTGGACCATATGGACCGTACCGTCAAACAGAACGCCTGGACATTTATCGGAAATATATCGATCAACTGCTGGCAGAAGGCAAAGCGTACTACTGCTACGCGACAAAAGAAGAGCTGGATGCAGAGCGTGAAGAACAGCTCGCTCGTGGAGAAACACCACGTATTTTGGAAAAGCACCGCCATGTAACGGACGAGCAACGTGCTCAGTACGAAGCAGAGGGTCGAGTGCCATCCATTCATTTTCTCGTTCAGGATGATCGCGAGTATGTCGTGAACGACCTGATTCGTGGCCAGGTAACATTCAACTCCAACGAGATGGGCGATTTCGTTATTTGCCGTCCGGATGGAATTCCTACATACAACTTCGCCGTTGTAGTGGACGACTATTTGATGAAAATTAGCCACGTCATTCGTGGAGAAGAGCATCTGTCCAACACGCCTCGTCAATTGATGATTTATGAAGCGTTTGGCTGGGAAGCGCCTGACTTTGCTCACTTGGCACTGATCCTCAACCAAGATGGCAAAAAGATGTCCAAGCGTGACGAGAGCATTCTTCAGTTCATTGAGCAGTACCGTGATCTCGGCTTCTTGCCAGAAGCAATCGTGAACTTCCTTGTTCTTTTGGGATGGTCTCCTGGTGGCGAAGAAGAGATTTTCTTAATGGAAGATCTGATCAAGCTGTTCTCAATGGACCGTGTGAACAAGTCGCCAGCTGTGTTTGATGCAACGAAGATGAACTGGATGAACAACTTCTATTTGAAGCGTCAACCGCTGGATATGATTACAGACATGTGTATCCCGCACCTGCAAAAAGCTGGCTTCATTGAAGAGAATTTGTCTGCTGAGAAGCGCGAATGGGTTCGCAGTATCGTAGGTCTGTATCAAGAGCAAATGTCCTACTGTGCGCAAATCGTTCCGTTGGCAGCTCTTTTCTTCCTCGACGAAGTGGTGTACGATGAAGAAGCAACTCTGGTGCTGAAAGAACCGCAATTGCCGGAAGTACTGGCTTCCTTTGTGAAACACCTTTCTGCCCAGGATGCATATAATGTGGATGTTATTAAAGCGGTACTCAAAGACGTGCAAAAGGAAACGGGTCACAAAGGCAAGGCATTGTTCATGCCGGTCCGCGTAGGAGCAACTGGTCAGGCGCATGGTCGTGATCTGGCTGAGACGTTGTATCTGCTTGGACGTGACAAGGTGATTGCACGTGCACAGCAAGTAATTGCAAACGGTCAGTAAGTATTGGCTGGCTTTCTTTTATAAATCATGAATGCGACGATCAGGAGAAGTACAACAGTCTGCACATCTACAGAGAGGATGGATAGGTGAGAGCCATCTGGTGTGCCCTGTATGGAAATGCCCCTGTGAGCAATGAGCTGAACCTATCTTTTTGAAAAGATATCAGTAGGCGCCATCGGCTTCCCGCCGTTATCGGGATATGAGCGAGATCGTTCAAGGTTGTTTGTTAAGTCTTTGCAGCCAAGACGATCTAAGCAGAGTGGAACCACGGTAAACCCGTCTCTGTCCCTTCGTAATGGAGGGGATAGGGACGTTTTTTATTTTAGAGGAAGTTGAACACTCGGCAGGTAAATCAGGCAGGAGGTGCCACCCCAAAATGTTAGCACAGATGAGAGATGACATTCATGCTGTTTTTGAACGAGACCCGGCTGCGCGAAGTACGCTGGAAGTCGTTATGACCTATTCAGGTTTGCACGCGATATGGGGGCACCGGATTGCCCACAGGCTCTGGAAGGCTGAGCTGTGTACACTCGCCCGAATTGTCTCTCAACTGTCCCGTTTTTTCACGGGAATTGAGATTCACCCGGGCGCAACAATTGGCCGCGGCCTGTTCATTGACCATGGCATGGGTGTTGTGATCGGAGAGACGTGCGAAATCGGAGACAATGTAACGATTTATCAAGGGGTTACACTCGGGGGAACGGGTAAAGAAAAAGGAAAGCGTCACCCTACGATCGGCAATGATGTCATTATTGCCACGGGAGCAAAGGTGTTGGGCTCCTTCAAAATTGGCGATAATTCAAAGATAGGGGCTGGTGCCGTTGTCTTGCAGGAGGTACCGCCTAACTCGACCGTAGTAGGAATCAAGGGACGCATCGTCATCCAGGATGGCAAGCGGGTCAAAAATGATCTGGACCATGTAAATATGCCAGACCCGGTAGCGGATACGATTCGTTTGATGCAAAAGGAAATTGATCAATTACGCAAAGAATTGGAGCTTTTGAGGGAGGATAAACAGAACGATGGGCATTCAGCTGACTAACACGATGACGCGGCGGAAGGAACCGTTTCACACATTGGAGCCAGGAAAGGTAAAAATGTACGTGTGCGGCCCGACCGTGTACAACTACATCCACATTGGAAATGCGCGCCCTGCCATTGTATTTGATACATTGCGCCGTTACTTGAAATATCGTGGCTACGAAGTGACATTCGTGCAAAATATAACGGATGTAGATGACAAACTGATTCGTGTAGCGAATCAGGAAGGTGTCACTGTCAAAGAAGTGGCAGATCGATACACAGATGCGTACAATGCTGATCTGAAATCATTGAACGTATCGCCACCTGATATTCAACCACGCGTGATGCAAACAATTCCGGAAATCATTGAATTCGTGCAAGGGCTGATTGAAAAAGGCTTTGCCTACGAGAGTGAAGGTGACGTCTATTTCCGAACAGGACGTTTTCAGGAATACGGAAAGCTATCGCATCAGCCGTTGGATGATTTGCAGGCAGGTGCTCGTGTAGAAATCAACGAGAAAAAGGAACATCCCCTGGACTTCGTACTTTGGAAAGCGGCCAAGACCGGAGAAGTTACCTGGGACAGTCCGTGGGGCGAAGGAAGACCGGGATGGCATATTGAGTGCTCGGCAATGGCCCTGAAGTTTTTGGGTGAGGAAATCGACATCCATGCGGGCGGAACAGACCTTGTGTTCCCGCACCACGAGAACGAAATTGCTCAATCGGAGTGCTTTACGGGTAAAGTTTTTGCTCGTTATTGGCTACACAACGGCATGCTCAATATCGATAACGAAAAAATGTCCAAATCCCTTGGGAACTTCTTGCTTGCACGCGATCTTTCGGAGAAATTCGGAGGTCAATTAATTCGCTTCTTTATGCTTCAGGGGCACTATCGCAACCCGATCAATTTTAGCGAAGAGTTGATCGAACAGGCGGCCAATGGTTTGGATAGAATCAAGACTGCGTATACGAATCTGTCCCATCGTCTGGATACCGTGCGCGCAGAAGAGCCGAATGATCAGGCCCAAGAGCAGGCACGAATCATTGGGGAGCTTCGCGAGCGTTTCATTGCGGAGATGGATGATGATATCAATACAGCGAATGCTATCACGGTTATTTTTGACGTCGTGAAGGAAGCCAACCTGTATTTGCGTCATCAAAATGTAGGCGAAGCCGAAGTTCGTGCATACATGGATTTGTTGGTGGAGTTGACGGAGGTTCTTGGTCTTGAAATTGCTGAAGAGCAGGAGCTGTTGGATAGTGAGATTGATGCGTTGATCGAAGAGCGCACAGAAGCTCGCAAAGCAAGAAACTTTGCCCGCTCTGACGAAATCCGCGATCTGCTTGCAGCAAAAGGAATCGTGCTGGAGGACACGCCACAAGGTGTTCGCTGGCGTCGAAAATAAGGGGCCGAAGAAAATAGATGCAAAAAGAAGAACTAACCCGAGATCCTAATCTGACAAATCCACTCGTGCTTGCCTTCCTCGGGGATGCTACCTATTCGCATTGTGTGAGGTATCATTTGATCGCCAAGGGGCTGGTTAAACCAAACCAGCTCCACAAGGCGGCCAACCGCTATGTTTCAGCGAAAGCACAGGCCAATGTGTTGTTAACGTTAATGCCCACATTGCCGGAGGAAGAATTGAATGTAGTGAAGCGGGGGCGGAATGCCAAATCCGGCTCCAGTGCCAAAAACGCCGATATTATCGACTACCGTCATGCAACGGCTTTTGAAGCATTGATCGGGTACTTGTATTTGAGTGGAAAAGAAGAGCGGATCGCTGAAATTGTGCAGCAGGCTTTTGCCATAGTGGAAGGAGAATCATGAAATGAGTGAAGAGTGGATTCTGGGGAAAAACCCCGTCATCGAGGCTTTGCGATCAGGCCGTACGATCAATAAGATTTGGATTGCAGAGGGAACGAATAAAAATCTGATGGGACCTGTCTTTGCCTTGGCGAAAGAACAGGGTGTCATTGTCACGACAGCCAACCGCAAAAAGCTGGATCAGCTCGTGTCGTCAGACAACCATCAGGGTGTAGTGGCTTCTGTCGCAGCTTACGATTACGTAGAAGTAGACGATATTTTGAAGCGGGCAGAGGAAAAAAACGAGGCGCCGTTCATTTTGCTGTTGGACGAGCTGGAAGATCCGCATAACCTCGGTTCCATCATGCGGACAGCCGATGCAGTCGGTGCTCATGGTGTCATCATTCCAAAACGACGTTCCGTCAGTCTTACGGCAACAGTGGCAAAAGCTTCGGCAGGGGCGATCAACTACGTGCCAGTAGCGCGAGTGACGAATTTGGTTCGTACCATGGAAGAGCTCAAAGAACGCGGTGTTTGGATCGCAGGAACAGATGCGAGTGCCAAGCAAGATTTCCGCCAGGGTGATTATACGATGCCGCTCGCAATTGTCATTGGCAGCGAAGGAAAAGGCATGAGTCGCCTGGTGCGGGAAAACTGTGATTTTCTGTATAGCCTTCCGATGGCGGGCAATGTTACCTCACTCAACGCTTCTGTAGCAGCTGCCTTGTTGATGTATGAAGTATATCGCTCCAGGAGTCCAATTCCGACGCGGGTGAAATGACATGGCGAAACGAAAAGCCAAGCAGCTGTTGATCGTTGATGGATACAATATCATCGGCGCCTGGCCCGATCTGCGCCTGCTGAAGGATCAAGAGCGGATGGACGAGGCGCGTGATCAATTAATCGCAAAAATGGCAGAGTACCAGAGCTACACTGGTGTGAAGGTCATCATTGTCTTTGATGCGTACAACGTTCCTGGCATTGGCCGTCAAATGGAGGACTTCCAGGTCGACGTGTATTTCACGAAGAAAAAGGAGACAGCAGACGAGAAAATTGAGCAGCTAGTCTCCCAATTTCACAATAAAAATCGACAAATTTATGTGGCAACTTCTGACTATACCTCTCAACGTGTCATATTTGGGCAGGGAGCTTTGCGCAAATCAGCGCGGGAGTTGTTGCTCGATATGGAAAATGCGGGCAAGGAAATCAAGAAACAAGTCGAAAAAACGCAAGAAGACCGTTTCTCCACGCGGATTACGCTGAATGATGAAATAGCGAAAATATTCGAAAAATGGAGAAGGGAATAACTTGGATTCGGTTGACGCTTTTTTACGGCATCATGTATAATAGCGCTATCTATTGGAGAAACCGGTTGGCGGAGGGATCATTTGTGAGTGTTGACCTCAAGGAGTTAAAACATGCCCAATATGAACTAATGACCGACGAAGAAGTAGTCGACCTGGTTCGCGATAATGACGCCGAAGCTTTGGAGTATTTGATCAACAAATACAAGAACTTCGTTCGTGCCAAAGCGAGATCCTATTTTCTTATTGGGGCTGACCGCGAAGACATCGTGCAGGAAGGGATGATCGGACTGTACAAGTCTATTCGCGACTTCCGAGGAGACAAGCTCACGTCGTTCAAGGCATTTGCCGAGCTGTGTATTACCCGTCAGATCATTACCGCGATCAAGACAGCGACACGCCAAAAGCACATCCCGCTCAATTCTTACGTCTCATTGGACAAGCCTATATACGATGAAGATTCTGACCGCACACTACTCGATGTGATCTCGGGAACCAAGGTGACCGATCCAGAGGAATTGTTTATCAATCGGGAAGAATTCGATGACATTGAGGGCAAGATGAGCGAAATCTTGAGTGACTTGGAACGCCAGGTCCTTATGCTTTACTTGGACGGACGATCCTATCAGCAGATTGCTGTTGAATTGAAACGTCATGTCAAGTCTATTGATAATGCATTGCAGCGAGTAAAGCGCAAGCTAGAGCGCTATTTGGAAGGAAGAGAGATTCATCTGTAGAGAATCTCTCTTTTTATTTTGGAAGCAAAAGGACTACCTCTTGTCAAGTCATTTTGTTTGACATGGGTATTTCGGTATGATAAATTTATTTAGGTAGCCATAGACTCTTATCTCTCTGTTCTATGGTTACTTAGGTGAATGAAATGGTCTGGAAAAAGTAGCGGTTTTCCCGTACTATTTATCATCGGGGTACTTTTAACTAATAGCAGGTTTGAAATGAGATGGAGGTGGCAATAAATGCGAGTAAACATCACGTTGGCGTGCACCGAGTGTGGCGAGCGTAACTATATCTCCACGAAGAACAAGCGCACCACTACTGAACGTGTTGAACTGAAAAAGTATTGCTCCCGTGACAAGAAGCAAACCCTTCATCGCGAGACG
This sequence comes from Brevibacillus sp. Leaf182, assembly GCF_001423865.2. Taxonomy (NCBI): domain Bacteria; kingdom Bacillati; phylum Bacillota; class Bacilli; order Caryophanales; family Paenibacillaceae; genus Brevibacillus; species Brevibacillus sp. Leaf182. Next base: position 20,316 of record NZ_LMPN02000007.1, read on the forward strand.
AAGTAATGGTTGATGCGACGAAGTCAGGGGGTGGCAAAGTGGGTTTTTTATCACGAATCGGAGCCAGTTTTCGCCGTACCGGTGGTTTTTTTAGTGACGTAATGTCCGAGCTAAAGAAAGTCCGTTGGCCCAACCGTAAAGAATTGACGACCTATACGCTCGTTGTTCTTGTTACGGTTGTGCTCCTGGCAATATTCTTCTTCGTCGTTGATTTGGGTATCTCGCGCTTGATCGATTTGATTCTAGGAACGTAATTATGCAAGTCTTAGGAGGGACGGACGGTTAACGTCCTGTTGGATATGGAAAAAGCATGGTATGTACTTCATACGTACTCAGGTTACGAAAACAAGGTGAAAACCAATCTGGAGAAGCGACTCGAGTCGATGGGCATGGAAGACAAGATCTTTCGCGTTCTTGTTCCCACTGAAGAAGAGGTGGAAACCAAGGATGGTAAGAAGCGCACCGTCACGAAAAAAGTGTTTCCTGGATACGTCCTTGTTGAAATGGTGATGACGGACGACTCTTGGTATGTCGTGCGCAACACCCCTGGGGTTACCGGCTTTGTCGGATCCACGGGTGCTGGCTCTAAACCGACAGCGCTGCGTCCTGAAGAGGCCGATACGATTCTCAAGCAAATGGGAATCGAAATTCCCAAGATCAGAGTCGATTTTGCTCTCCGCGATATGGTGCGCGTCACAGATGGTCCGTTTTCCAATCGCACCGGGGAGATTATCGAGATTTACCCGGACAGGCAGAAGGTTCGCGTGTTGGTGGACATCTTCGGTCGCGAAACACCGGTAGAGCTAGACTTTACACAAGTTCAAAAATTGGATTAGGATTCAACTTGAAAAGTATCGCGCTATGTGGTACATTTCATTTTGTTTTAACAATCCCACAACATTAATTGGGGTTTCTTGCACTCTCACTATAGATCGAAAGTCTTTTACATAGAGACTTTCAAAAAACGGTGGGAGGGGGCATTCCCCCGTAATAACCACATGTGAAGTAAGGAGGTGTGTTACGTGGCTAAGAAGGTTATCCGCGTAATTAAATTACAAATCCCAGCAGGTAAAGCGAATCCTGCACCTCCAGTAGGTCCGGCTCTCGGTCAAGCTGGTGTAAACATCATGGGATTCTGTAAAGAATTCAATGCTCGCACTGAAAGCGAAGTAGGTATGATCATTCCGGTGGAAATCACCGTGTTTGAAGACCGTTCTTTCACTTTTATCACAAAAACTCCTCCAGCTGCAGTTCTGTTGAAGAAGGCTGCTGGTATCGAGTCCGGTTCTGGCGTACCAAACAAAACAAAGGTTGCTACGCTGAAGCGTGATAAAGTTCGTGAAATCGCAGAACTGAAGCGTCCTGACCTGAATGCTGCATCCGTAGAAGCGGCTATGCGCATGGTAGAAGGTACAGCTCGTTCTATGGGTATCGTAATCGAAGACTAATTGTCTTGAGTGCAAGGGGGCACAGAGGTTGTGCCCCCCTGTCTGTGGGAGGATCAACCGCTACGACCACATTGAAGGGAGATTTAATCATGGCGAAAAAAGGTAAGAAATATCAAGAGGCTGTAAAGCTCGTTGATAAAAACAAAGTATACGAAGTAGCTGAAGGCGTTGAGCTGGTTAAAAAAGCAGCTACAGCTAAATTCGACGAAACTGTTGAAGCAGCTTTCCGTTTGGGCGTAGATCCTAAGCGTGCTGACCAACAAATCCGTGGCGCAGTTGTATTGCCACATGGTACTGGTAAAGTACAACGTGTTCTCGTATTCGCAAAAGGCGATAAAGCGAAAGATGCAGAAGCAGCTGGCGCAGACTTCGTAGGCGATGCAGACATGATCGCAAAAATTCAAGGTGGCTGGTTCGACTTTGACGTTGTAGTAGCTACTCCTGATATGATGGGTGAAGTAGGTAAATTGGGTCGTGTACTCGGTCCAAAAGGCCTGATGCCAAACCCTAAGACCGGTACAGTTACTTTCGATGTAACTAAAGCGGTTAACGAAATCAAAGCAGGTAAAATTGAGTATCGTGTAGACAAAGCGGGTAACATCCACGCTCCTATCGGAAAAGCATCCTTCGATGCTGACAAACTGGTAGAAAACCTGGCTGCTCTGACTGAAGCACTGAACCGTGCGAAACCAGCTGCTGCTAAAGGTGTTTACATGAGAAACGTAACCCTGAGCTCTACTATGGGCCCTGGTGTACGCGTAGCTGTAAAATAATGACACTTGACTTCCTTTATGGGAGTTGTTAAGATAGTCCCTGTTGATGAAAAGAATATGCCGTAGACAGAAGGTGCGGTGCTTGTGAGAGTAACGCTTAATATCCCTCCGAGGCGTGTAATGTACGAATGAGGAAACGCTGTTTTCCTTTGACGATATAGCATTATGCCCTCGTGAGTCTGCGAGGGCATTCTTCATTTTCTAGGATTAGAGCACGGGAGGTGTAATCAATGGCAGAAATTCGTCCAACCGTTATTCGTGAAGAAAAGGTACAAGCGATCAACGAAATCGCAACTAAGCTTCGCGAAAGCCAAACTACAGTGGTAGCTGACTACCGCGGTCTGACAGTAGCACAAGTAACTGAGCTCCGTAAGCAATTGCGTGAAGCTGGTGTTGAGTTCCAGGTGTTGAAAAACTCCCTGACTCGTTTGGCTACTGAGAAGGAAAGCCTGACTGAACTGGATCAATATCTGACTGGACCAAACGCTCTGGCGTTCTCCAAAGACGATATCATCGCTCCAGCGAAAGTTATCGCTGAATTCGCTAAGAAAAACGACAAGCTGGAAATCAAGGGTGGCGTTATCGAGGGTAAAGTAGTTGATGCTGAGCAAATTAAAGCTCTGGCTTCCCTGCCGAACCGCGAAGGTCTCTTGTCCATGCTTCTTTCCGTCCTGCAAGCTCCAATGCGCAACGTTGCACTGGCAGTCAAAGCAGTGGCAGAACAAAAAGAAGGTCAAGGCGCGTAATCGTCTGATCGGTTAATGTTTTACAAATACTATTCCTTGAATGGAGGATTTACAAATGTCTAAAGAGCAAATCTTGGAAGCCATTAAAGGCATGTCCGTTCTCGAACTGAACGATCTGGTTAAAGCAATCGAAGAAGAATTCGGCGTAACTGCTGCTGCTCCTGTAGCTGTAGTTGCTGGTGGCGGAGCAGAAGCTGCTGCTGAGCAAACTGAATTCACTGTAAACCTGGTAAGCGGCGGCGCTTCCAAAATCAACGTTATCAAAGTTGTTCGCGAGCTGACTGGCTTGGGTCTGAAAGAAGCAAAAGACCTGGTAGACAACGCTCCAAAAACACTCAAAGAGGGCGTTTCCAAAGACGAAGCAGAATCCCTCAAAGCAAAACTCGAAGAAGCTGGCGCTCAAGTAGAAGTAAAGTAAGTTAGCTTCCTTTAGGATATCCCCTTGCCTGCGGCAGGGGGATTTTCTATAAACTTTTGATGATAGAGTTTTTCTTAAACGATGAGGAAGGGTGAATCACACGTGGCAGACCATTACTATACCAATCAACCGGGCGCTGCACATGATGAACAGCAATTTACGTTCAAGCTCCGTGGTAATGAACTTCGCTTCATAACGGATGCTGGCGTTTTTTCCCGAGACCGGATTGACTTTGGAAGTGTATTGCTCATCGAGAACATGGAAATCGACAGTCATGCGCGTGTACTCGATGTGGGATGCGGGTATGGTCCGATGGGATTGACGGCTGCCAAGCTTGCTGATCATGGTCGGGTGACGATGATCGACGTGAACGAGCGTGCGGTTAACCTGGCTCGTCGTAATGCAGAAGCAAATGGAATAAAAAATGTTGAGGTTCGAGTGAGTGATGTCTACAGCGGCGTACAAGGTGAGCTGTTTGATGTCATTCTAACCAATCCGCCGATCCGTGCGGGTAAGGAAATCGTTCATCGCATTTTTGTAGAAGGATACGACCTGTTGGTAGAAGGCGGAGCAATGTGGGTTGTCATTCAGAAGAAGCAAGGTGCCCCGTCCGCATTGAAAAAGTTGCAGGAAACGTACCGCGAAGTAATAGAGGTAGATCGGGAAAAAGGCTATCACATATTCAGGGCAATCAAATAAGCAAGAAGAAATCATTAGAAAAGTTTTCTTGACGTGAATAATTGAATGTGGTAGCATTATAAAATGTCAATATGGGATAAATGTCTATTTTTCAGCAATTCCCTGTCTGTCAAGCGTTTCTACTTTTTTCCTGAGATAGGAATGTTTGCGTGAAAACATGGGAATTCTTTTAAAATAGAGTTTCTCTGGGTTAAAAATGGTTGAAGCTGCTTTAACCCATTTTTATTTTTAGGCATTCGAATGCGACTGAAAAAAGTTGCCGAATGCCGAGTTTCTATGTGTGAAAACACAACCTGAGGGGTGAATAAGTTGGCAGGTAAAGTGATTCAAAGTGGCCGACACCGCCAGCGTCGTACGTATTCACGTATTAACGAAGTGCTGGGCCTTCCAAATCTCATCGAGATTCAACAAAAGTCCTACCAATGGTTCCTTGATGAGGGGCTCCGTGAGATGTTCCAAGACATTTCGCCAATCCAGGACTTCACAGGTAATCTCGTGCTGGAGTTTATCGACTACAGCTTGGGAGAGCCGAAGTACGATGTTGACGAGTCGAAAGAACGTGACGTCACCTATGCGGCGCCTCTGCGTGTGAAGGTACGTTTGTTGAACAAAGAGACGGGAGAAGTGAAGGAACAAGAAGTATTCATGGGGGATTTCCCGCTCATGACCGAAACGGGAACCTTCATTATTAATGGTGCTGAGCGCGTTATTGTCAGCCAGCTTGTTCGTTCCCCCAGTGTATATTACAACACCAAAGTGGACAAAAACGGCAAGCAGACGTTTACAGCTACAGTAATCCCGAACCGGGGTGCTTGGCTGGAGCTGGAGACCGATGCGAAGGACGTTATTTATGTCCGCATCGACCGTACGCGAAAAATCCCGGTAACGGTTCTTTTGCGTGCGTTGGGCTTTGGTTCCGACATCGAGATTCTCAACTTGCTGGGTGAAGATGAATACATCAAGAACACGCTGGAAAAAGACAATACCGATTCTACGGAAAAAGCGCTCATTGAAATCTACGAGCGTCTTCGTCCGGGTGAGCCACCAACAGTCGAAAATGCGAAGAGCCTCTTGATCTCTCGTTTCTTCGACCCTAAGCGCTATGATTTGGCTTCTGTTGGTCGTTATAAAATGAACAAAAAGCTTCATTTGAAAAACCGTCTGTACAACCAACGTTTGGCTGAAACGCTGATCGATACGACAACAGGTGAAATTTTTGCCGAAGCAGGTCAAATGATTGACCGTCGTGTCCTGGATCGCATCGTGCCAGCGCTGGAAGGCAATGTCGGCTTTATCGACGTTCGCACACATGGCGGTGTACTGGAAGATGAAGCGATTCATTTGCAATCTATCAATATTTTCTCTCCGATTGAAGATGGCAAGATCATCAAAGTAATCGGAAACGGAAATGTAGATAAGTCCTTCAAACATATTACGCCGGCGGACATCGTATCGGCGATCAACTATTTCATGAACCTCCTGCACAGTGTAGGTTCCACAGACGATATTGACCACTTGGGTAACCGTCGTCTGCGTTCCGTTGGTGAACTGTTGCAGAACCAGTTCCGTATTGGTTTGTCCCGTATGGAGCGTGTGGTTCGTGAGCGCATGTCCATCCAGGATCAAAACCAAATTACACCGCAAGCTCTCATTAACATCCGTCCAGTGATTGCCTCACTGAAGGAGTTCTTTGGTAGCTCGCAGTTGTCCCAGTTCATGGATCAAACAAATCCATTGGCTGAGCTGACGCACAAACGCCGTCTGTCCGCACTCGGACCTGGTGGTTTGACGCGTGAGCGCGCGGGCTTCGAAGTGCGCGACGTTCACCATTCCCACTACGGTCGGATGTGTCCAATTGAGACGCCAGAGGGACCAAACATTGGTTTGATCAACTCCCTGTCGTCCTTTGCACGCATCAACGACTACGGATTTATCGAAACACCTCGTCGTAAAGTTGATCCGGAAACAGGCTTCGTGTTGACTGATATCAGCTACTTGACTGCTGATGAGGAAGACGTGTTCAACGTGGCACAGGCGAATCAGCCACTTGATGAAGATGGCCGTTTCGTAAACGACATGGTAATCTGCCGTCGTAAAGGTGAGATCTTGAGCGTACCGCGCGACAAGGTAGACTTCATGGACGTATCGCCGAAGCAGGTTGTATCCGTTGCGACAGCGCTGATTCCGTTCCTCGAGAACGATGACGCCAACCGCGCACTGATGGGTTCAAACATGCAGCGGCAGGCCGTTCCGCTTTTGATTCCACAAGCACCGTTTGTCGGTACGGGTATGGAACATAAAGCAGCGCAAGACTCTGGTGTAGCGATCGTTGCCAAGCACCCGGGTCAAGTTGAGCGCGTAACGGCTCGCGAAATCTGGATTCGTCGTTACCAAGAAATCGACGGCAGAAAAGTTGCTGGCGATCTCGATAAATACAAAATGCACAAGTTTATCCGTTCCAACCAAGGTACCTGCATCAACCAGCGTCCAATCGTAAGCACTGGAGACTGGATTGAAAAAGGCGATATCATTGGGGACGGCCCATCCACTGAAAAAGGTGAATTGGCTCTCGGTCGTAACGTAATCGTTGCGTTTATGACGTGGGAAGGATACAACTACGAAGACGCGATTCTTCTGAGTGAAAAACTTGTAAAAGATGACGTGTATACGTCTATCCATATTGAAGAATACGAGTCCGAAGCTCGCGACACCAAGCTGGGTCCAGAGGAAATCACTCGCGATATTCCAAACGTCGGGGAAGATGCTCTGAAAAACCTGGACGAACGCGGTATCATCCGTGTTGGTGCGGAGATTCAGGACGGCGACATTCTCGTTGGTAAGGTTACACCTAAAGGGGTTACTGAGCTGACAGCAGAAGAACGCCTCCTGCATGCTATCTTCGGTGAAAAAGCTCGTGAAGTTCGTGATACATCCCTGCGCGTACCGCATGGTGGTTCCGGTATCATCGTAGACGTAAAAGTATTTACGCGTGAGAATGGCGACGAATTGCCACCAGGCGTAAACCAACTCGTTCGCGTTTACATCGCCCAAAAACGGAAAATCTCCGTGGGTGACAAAATGGCCGGTCGACATGGTAACAAAGGGGTTATCGCCCGCATCATGGCGGAAGAAGATATGCCGTTCCTGCCAGATGGTTCTCCAGTAGAGATCGTACTCAACCCGTTGGGCGTACCTTCGCGTATGAACATCGGTCAGGTATTGGAGACTCACTTGGGTATGGCAGCGAAACTTCTGGGTATCCACGTAGCAACGCCAGTATTCGACGGTGCACGTCAGGCAGAAGTATTCGAAACGTTGGAAGAAGCAGGTCTGGATCGTGACGGAAAAACGATCTTGTTTGATGGTCGTACAGGTGAACCGTTTGACCGCCGTGTAACGGTAGGTTGCGTGTACATGCTGAAACTGGCTCACTTGGTTGACGACAAAATCCATGCTCGTTCTACTGGTCCTTACTCTCTTGTTACGCAGCAGCCATTGGGTGGTAAAGCTCAATTCGGTGGACAGCGTTTCGGGGAGATGGAGGTTTGGGCATTGGAGGCATATGGTGCTGCCTACACCTTGCAAGAAATTCTTACTGTCAAGTCGGATGACGTCGTGGGCCGCGTGAAAACGTATGAAGCGATCGTTAAGGGCGAAAACGTTCCAGAACCAGGTGTTCCAGAGTCCTTCAAGGTATTGATTAAGGAACTCCAGAGCTTGGGTATGGACGTGAAGATTCTGTCCGGAGACGAGCAGGAGATTGAAATGCGTGAAATGGAAGACGAGGATGAAGGCAACGGTGAAAAACTGAACCTCGTTCTCGAAGGCGGAAGCTTGAACGAAGAGTAAGATTCCGGTACCAAGGGAGGTAACGCCCTGTGATTGACGTGAACAACTTCGAATATATGAAGATCGGCTTGGCTTCCCCCGATAAGATCCGTTCGTGGTCTTTCGGGGAAGTGAAGAAGCCAGAGACGATCAACTACCGCACACTGAAACCGGAAAAAGACGGCTTGTTCTGCGAACGCATCTTTGGACCAACCAAGGACTGGGAATGCCATTGCGGTAAATACAAGCGTGTTCGTTATAAAGGTGTAGTGTGCGACCGTTGTGGCGTGGAAGTGACCCGCGCCAAAGTACGGCGTGAGCGTATGGGGCACATTGAACTGGCTGCCCCAGTTTCTCACATCTGGTACTTCAAAGGGATTCCAAGCCGTATGGGCTTGGTGCTCGACATGTCCCCTCGTTCCCTGGAGGAAGTAATCTACTTTGCTTCTTACGTAGTAACAGATCCAGGTGACACTCCTCTCGATAAAAAGCAATTGCTCTCCGAAAAAGAGTATCGCAACTATCGTGAGAAATACGGCCACTCCTTCCAAGCGATGATGGGAGCAGAAGCAATCAAACGCCTGCTTGCAGAAATCGATCTGGATAAAGACGTGGAAACGTTAAAAGAAGATTTGAAAACTGCACAAGGCCAGCGTCGCAACCGTGCGATCAAGCGTCTGGAAGTGCTCGAGGCATTCCGCAACTCCGGTAACCACCCGGATTGGATGGTTCTCGACGTACTGCCGGTTATCCCGCCAGAGCTTCGTCCAATGGTTCAGTTGGATGGTGGACGTTTTGCCACTTCCGACCTGAATGACCTGTACCGCCGTGTAATCAACCGTAATAACCGTCTGAAGCGCCTGCTCGAACTGGGTGCTCCTGACATTATCGTACAAAACGAGAAACGCATGCTGCAGGAAGCAGTAGACGCGCTCATCGACAACGGTCGTCGTGGACGTCCGGTAACAGGACCAGGTAACCGTCCTTTGAAATCTCTCAGCCACATGCTGAAAGGTAAACAAGGTCGTTTCCGTCAGAACCTGCTCGGTAAGCGTGTTGACTACTCCGGTCGTTCCGTTATCGTTGTAGGACCTAACCTGAAGATGTATCAGTGCGGTTTGCCTAAAGAAATGGCACTGGAGCTCTTCAAGCCGTTCGTGATGAAAGAGCTGGTTTCCAAAGGCCTCGCTCACAACATCAAGAGCGCAAAGCGCAAGGTTGAGCGCGTTCAGCCAGAAGTATGGGACGTTCTCGAGGACGTTATTCGTGAGCACCCGGTACTGTTGAACCGTGCCCCTACCTTGCACCGTCTGGGTATCCAGGCATTCGAACCAGTTCTGGTTGAAGGCCGTGCGATCCGTCTGCATCCGCTCGTTTGTACAGCGTACAACGCGGACTTTGACGGTGACCAAATGGCGGTTCACGTTCCGTTGTCTGCTGAAGCACAGGCGGAAGCCCGTATCCTCATGCTGGCAGCGCAGAACATCTTGAACCCGAAAGACGGTAAACCGGTAGTAACTCCATCCCAGGACATGGTGCTTGGTTCTTACTACCTGACACTGGAGCGCGAAGGCGACAAAGGCGAGGGTACGATTTATCGCGATCCTCACGATGCGATTGCCGCTTATCAGCAAGGCTTTATCAGCCTGCATACGCGCATCGCACTGCCAGCAAAACGCTTGAGCAAAACCAGCTTTACTGAGCGTCAAGAGAACGCGCTTCTCGTAACGACAGTAGGTAAAGTAATTTTCAATGAAATTTTCCCTGCAGATCTGCCGTTCATCAACGTACCAACGAAAGGCAACCTGCAAAACATGGTTCCTGACGAATACTTTATTTTCGATAAAGGTACCAACGTTACAGAATTCATCAAGAACCTGCCTGATCCAGGCGCGGTGAAAAAAGGCTTCTTGGGAACCATCATTTCCGAGTGCTTCCGTCGCTTCGGTACGATGAAAACGTCCATGATCCTCGATAGAATCAAGGAACTGGGCTTCACGTACTCGACAAAAGCAGGTATCACGATTGCCGTAGCGGACATTGCGGTACCAGGAAAGAAAAAAGACATTCTCGACGCAGCGGATGAAAAGGTTGCAACTGTCATGACGCAGTTCCGTCGCGGTTTGATCACCGAGGACGAGCGCTATGACCGCGTAATCTCTATCTGGTCCAAAGCGAAGGATGAAGTAACAGACGTTTTGATGAAGTCCATGGATAAGTTCAATGCGATCTTCATGATGGCGAACTCCGGTGCCCGTGGTAACGTATCCCAGATCACTCAGTTGGCTGGTATGCGCGGTCTGATGGCGAACCCATCCGGTCGAATCATCGAGTTGCCGATTAAATCCAACTTCCGTGAAGGTCTGACGGTATTGGAGTACTTTATCTCCACGCACGGTGCGCGTAAAGGTCTCGCCGATACAGCCTTGCGTACAGCGGACTCGGGTTACCTGACTCGTCGTCTGGTAGACGTTGCCCAAGACGTGATTGTACGCGAAACTGATTGCGGAACAGATAAAGGTATCCGTGTAACAGCAATCAAGGATGGTAAGGAAGAAATCGAGAAGTTGTCTGATCGTCTGGTTGGACGTACTTGCTTCGAGACTTTGCGCCACCCTGAGACAAAAGAAATCATCGTGCACCGCAATGAGGAGATCTCTGAAGAGGTTGCCGAGTATATCGAAAAAGTAGGAATCACTAACGTTTATATCCGTAACGTACTCGCTTGCCGCACCAGCCATGGTGTTTGCAAATTGTGCTACGGACGCAACCTGGCAACAGGAGCCGAGGTGGAAGTGGGAGAAGCAGTCGGTATTATCGCTGCACAATCCATTGGTGAGCCGGGTACCCAGTTGACCATGCGTACCTTCCATACTGGTGGGGTTGCGGGAGACGATATTACCCAAGGTTTGCCGCGTATTCAGGAGTTGTTCGAAGCGCGTAATCCGAAAGGGCAAGCAGTCATCTCCGAAATCGATGGTGAAGTTGTTGATATTCGCGAAGGGAAAGATCGTCGCGAGATCGAGGTACGTGGGGAAGCGGAGAACAAAGTGTATGCAGCACCGTATGGCTCGCGCATCAAGGTTTCTGTTGGTCTCAAGCTGAATGCCGGTGACGAGCTCACGGAAGGTTCCGTAGACCCGAAAGAAATGCTCAAAGTTCGTGGTATGCGCGGCGTTTCCAACTACATCTTGCAAGAGGTACAAAAAGTTTACCGTATGCAAGGGGTAGAAATTAACGACAAGCACGTAGAGGTTATGATTCGTCAGATGCTGCGCAAACTGCGCGTTATCGACAGCGGAGATACAGACCTCTTGCCAGGTTCCTATGTTGAGGTTCCTGAATTTGAGCAAGCGAACGCAAAAGTTCTCATGGAAGGCAGAAATCCAGCAGTGGGCCGTCCGGTTCTTCTGGGGATCACCAAAGCATCCCTCGAAACCGACTCCTTCCTGTCGGCAGCATCCTTCCAGGAAACGACTCGCGTTCTTACCGATGCAGCGATCAAAGGAAAAGTGGACCGCTTGCTAGGTTTGAAAGAGAACGTTATTATCGGGAAGCTGGTTCCAGCAGGTACCGGTATGTCACGTTACCGCAATGTAAAAGTTGCTAGTCAAGTAGATTACGAAGCAGAGCTGGAAGCAGCGAAAGCTGAGCAAGAAGCAGTTTCTGTAGAGTAATGGCGGGAAAAGCGCCCATCACCGATTGGTGGGCGCTTTCCTAAATAAAAAATATGAGATGGGCGTTGACAACAACTAGCCCACCTGATATTATATTCAAGTGTGCCTGACATCTGTACTTTGGAGGATATGAGAATCATGTCTTATGAAAAAGTAGAGCGGGCCAAGGACTTGACAATCGGCATTAAGCAGACGATCAAAGCTGTTGAAAGCCAACAGGTAGAAGCGGTGTATATCGCTGTTGATGCAGATAAGCGTTTGACCCAAAAAGTCGAGCTCCTTTGCAAAGAGAAGGGTGTTCCAGTCATTCATGTAGATTCCATGCGTCGTTTAGGCAAAGCGTGTGGAATTGAAGTGGGAGCGGCTACCGCTGCGATTAAAAAAAGTGGTTAACGATGTTTTTGTCTGTGGTTACACGTTGCGTAATGATGGACAAGGACTTTCTATTTGACCTAAAAATGACTCACCTGGATCTGTGGTCTTGAAGATTGGGTATTAAGAAGGGAGGTAACATCATGCCTACAATTAACCAATTGGTGCGTAAAGGTCGCGAGGATAAGGTTGTGAAGTCGAAGTCCCCAGCTCTTCAAAAGGGGTACAACAGCTTCAAGAAAAGCCAAACCAACCAAAGCTCTCCTCAAAAACGTGGTGTTTGCACTCGTGTAGGTACCATGACTCCGAAAAAACCGAACTCCGCGTTGCGTAAATACGCTCGTGTGCGTTTGACAAACGGAATCGAGGTAACAGCTTACATCGGTGGTATTGGCCACAACCTGCAAGAGCATAGCGTCGTGCTGGTGCGCGGCGGTCGTGTAAAAGACTTGCCAGGGGTACGCTACCATATCGTTCGTGGTGCTCTTGACACTGCTGGTGTGAACAACCGTAAACAAGGTCGTTCCAAATACGGTACTAAGCGTCCGAAGCCAGGTCAAGCAGCAGCGAAGAAGTAATAAAAAAAGCGCCTGTGAAGTGGCGTGAATTTATATCGAAAAGAAGGAGGGAATACGATGCCTCGTAAAGGTCCTGTAACCCGTCGTGACGTGCTGCCTGATCCTATTCACAACAGCAAGTTGGTTACTCGCTTGATTAACCGCCTGATGTTGGATGGTAAGCGCGGTGTAGCTCAGAACATTCTCTACAACGCATTTGACATCATCCAGGAGCGCACAGGTCGCAACCCGATGGAAGTGTTTGAAGAAGCACTGAAAAACGTAATGCCAGTACTGGAAGTTAAAGCTCGCCGTGTAGGTGGTGCTAACTACCAAGTACCAATCGAAGTAAAACCGGAGCGCCGTACCACTCTTGGTCTGCGTTGGATGGTTAACTACTCCCGTAACCGTGGAGAGAAAACCATGGAACAACGCTTGGCTAACGAGATCATGGACGCTGCTAACAACACCGGTGCAGCAGTTAAAAAGCGTGAAGACACGCACAAGATGGCTGAAGCGAACAAAGCGTTTGCTCACTATCGCTGGTAGAAATTGAATCGGGTGTCCGTTTTGGATACCCGTTTATTCTCAAACTCGAGTATGGAAGGAGCATACCTAATGGCTCGCGAGTTCTCTTTGCCGAATACGCGTAATATCGGTATCATGGCTCACATCGATGCTGGTAAGACGACGACTACTGAGCGTATTCTGTTCTACACTGGTCGTGTTCATAAAATTGGTGAGGTGCACGAAGGTGCAGCTACCATGGACTGGATGGAACAAGAGCAAGAGCGCGGTATTACCATTACTTCGGCTGCTACTACTGCTCAATGGGCTGGTCATCGTATCAACATCATTGATACACCAGGTCACGTAGACTTCACTGTAGAAGTTGAGCGCTCCCTGCGCGTTCTTGACGGTGCTGTAACCGTTTTTGACGCAAAAGGTGGCGTTGAGCCGCAAACCGAAACAGTATGGCGCCAAGCTGACCGCTATGGCGTACCGCGCATGTGCTACATCAACAAAATGGATATCATGGGTGCTAACTTTGATATGTGCTTGGGTCAGATCAAATCTCGCCTCGGTGCAAATCCAGTAGCTATCCAATATCCAATTGGTGCAGAAGATCAATTCAAAGGTATGGTTGACCTGATTGAAATGAAGGCAATCGTATATACTGATGACTTGGGTAAAACTTCTGACTCCGCTGAAATTCCTGCTGACATTCTGGCACGTTGCGAAGAACTTCGCATGGCTATGGTTGAAGCAGCAGCTGAACAAGACGAAGAGCTCATGATGAAGTACTTGGAAGGCGAAGAGCTGACCAACGACGAAATTCGTGCTGCTCTGCGTAAGGGTACTATCGAGTGCAAACTGACGCCGGTAATGTGCGGTTCTTCTTACAAGAACAAAGGTGTTCAGCCTATGCTGGACAACGTAGTTGCTTACCTGCCGTCTCCGGTAGATATCCCTGCAATTAAAGGTACATTGCCAGATACTGAAGAAGAAGTTGATCGTCCAGCTGACGACAACGGTCCGTTCTCTGCTCTTGCGTTCAAGATCATGACTGACCCGTATGTTGGTCGTTTGACTTTCTTCCGCGTATACTCCGGTGTACTGAACTCCGGTTCTTACGTTCTCAACTCTACCAAGGGTAAACGTGAGCGCGTTGGTCGTATCCTGCAAATGCACGCAAACCACCGTGAAGAGATCACAACGGTTTACTCCGGTGACATTGCTGCAGCTGTAGGTTTGAAAGATACAACAACTGGTGATACTCTGTGTGATGAAAAGGCTCCTGTAATCCTTGAGTCTATGGACTTCCCAGAGCCAGTTATTTCTGTTGCGATTGAACCAAAATCCAAAGCAGACCAAGACAAGATGGGTATCGGCCTGTCCAAGCTGGCTGAAGAGGATCCAACGTTCAGAACTCGCACAGATGAAGAGACTGGTCAAACAATCATCTCCGGTATGGGTGAGCTTCACCTGGAGATTATCGTAGACCGTCTGAAACGCGAATTTAAAGTTGAGTCGAACGTTGGTGCTCCACAGGTTGCTTACCGTGAAACATTCCGTAACACAGCCAAAGTGGAAGGTAAATTCGTTCGTCAGTCCGGTGGTCGTGGTCAATACGGTCACGTTTGGGTGGAATTCGCTCCTCTCGAGCCGGGTCAAGGCTTCCAATTCGAAAACAAAATCGTTGGTGGTGTAGTACCACGCGAATACATCCCTGCTGTTCAAGCGGGTATCGAAGAGTCTATGAAAAATGGTGTTATCGCTGGCTTCCCGCTGGTTGATATCAAAGCTACTATCGTAGACGGTAGCTACCATGATGTTGACTCCAACGAGATGGCATTTAAAGTAGCAGGTTCTCTCGCTCTGAAAGAAGCTGCGAAAAAATGTGGCGCTGTACTGCTCGAGCCAATCATGAAAGTAGAAGTTACAATGCCAGAAGAGTACATGGGCGACGTTATGGGCGACCTGAACTCCCGCCGCGGTCGTATCGAAGGTATGGAAGCTCGTGCAAATGCACAAGTAATCCGTGCAATGGTACCACTGTCCGAGATGTTTGGTTACTCCACAATTCTTCGTTCCCGTACCCAAGGCCGTGGCGTTTACTCCATGGTGATCGACCACTACGAAGAAGTACCTAAATTTATCGCTGAAGAGATCATCAAGAAATCTAAAGGCGAATAATTACAGGTTACAGCTTTATCTTGCAATCAGAAAGGTTTACAATATTGAAGGGACAACCATTCGTAAGGTAAACCTTTCTTCAAACCATAAAACCCTTATCTATAAGGAGGCTTTTCTCTCATGGCAAAAGCGAAATTTGAGCGTAATAAACCGCACGTTAACATTGGTACCATCGGTCACGTTGACCACGGTAAAACTACCCTGACTGCTGCTATCACAACTGTTTTGGCACAAACAGGTCAAGCACAAGCAATGAACTATGCTTCTATCGACGCTGCTCCAGAAGAAAAAGAGCGCGGTATCACTATCAACACTGCTCACGTTGAGTATGAAACTGAAAACCGTCACTATGCTCACGTTGACTGCCCTGGTCACGCGGACTATGTGAAAAACATGATTACTGGTGCTGCTCAAATGGACGGCGCAATCCTGGTTGTATCCGCAGCTGATGGCCCTATGCCACAAACTCGCGAGCACATCCTGCTCTCCAAACAAGTAGGCGTACCTTACATCGTAGTATTCATGAACAAATGCGACATGGTAGACGATGAAGAGTTGTTGGAACTGGTTGAAATGGAAATCCGTGACCTGTTGTCTCAATATGAGTTCCCAGGTGACGACACTCCAGTAATCAAAGGTTCTGCTAAAGAAGCTTTGGATAACCCAACTGGCGAGTGGGCTAAGAAAATTGGCGAACTGATGGAAGCTGTTGACAGCTACATCCCAACTCCTGAGCGTGCAACTGACAAGCCGTTCCTGATGCCTGTAGAGGACGTGTTCACGATCACTGGTCGTGGTACTGTTGCTACTGGTCGTGTAGAGCGCGGTATTGTTAAAGTCGGTGACCAAGTAGAAATCATTGGTCTGGCTGAAGAAACTAAAAACACAACTGTAACTGGTGTTGAGATGTTCCGCAAATTGCTGGATCAAGCTCAAGCTGGTGACAACATCGGTGCTCTGCTGCGCGGTGTAGACCGTAACGACATCGAGCGTGGACAATGCTTGGCGAAACCAGGTTCCGTTAAGCCTTACACTAAGTTCAAAGCAGAAGTTTACGTTCTGTCCAAAGAAGAGGGCGGACGTCACACTCCTTTCTTTGCTAACTACCGTCCACAATTCTACTTCCGTACAACTGACGTAACAGGTATCATCCAACTGCCAGAAGGCGTTGAAATGATCATGCCTGGCGACAACACTGAGTTCACTGTAGAACTGATCGCTCCAGTAGCGATGGAACAAGGTACTCGCTTCGCGATCCGCGAAGGTGGCCGTACAGTAGGCGCTGGCGTTGTAGCTTCTATCGACGCGTAAGATATACGGATACAAAAAACCCGACAACTTTGGTTGTCGGGTTTTTTTATGTGCAATTATCGAACTTTTAAATAACTCCCATCAAAATCATTCAATTTGCCTCTTGTAGCAATATGCTACAATACCATCAGGATTGGATGGGGGATATTAGAGATGAAAAATAATGAGCGATTATTGTTTCTTATGCTTGCGGGTGTTGTCACGCTGTGGGGCTTGAACGTCGTCATGGTCAAGTATTTAACAACGTTTCCTCCATTATATGTCGCGGCTATACGCATGACTGTTGGTGGAATCTGTTTATCGCCACTCATCTTCATATACCGAAAGAGTTTGCGTTTTAGCAAAACAGATTGGTTCTTGTTGGCTGGAGTCGGTGCTAGTTCTATCGCACTTCATCAAATAACGCTTGCAGCCGGTGTTCAATACACGACGGCAGGGAATGCATCGCTTATTCTTGGATTAAATCCGTTGGCAACGGCGCTCTTGGCAATGCTTTTCTTAGGGGAAGGCATGTCGTTGAAAAAAGCGCTTGGCATTGGAATGGGTTTTGCAGGAGTGTTGATTGTTGTCATCTCTCAACACGGCGGACTTCATATGAATGGCTGGGGAGATGCTATTATGTTTTTCTCCATGCTCATGTATGTAACGGGTGGCTTACTCATTCGGAAGTTGGTCGTAAGAGGTGTACCGGTACTCTTAATTACGGCTTTATCGCAAATGTTTGGGGTCATCTTCTTGTGGGGAGTCGCATTGACTGTTCAACCAGCTTCCTATTATCTATCTTTGGACGTTTCTTCCTTCCAGTGGCTTGTGATTTTTGCTTCAGGTGCGCTATCAACTGCACTTGGTTCGATAGGCTGGAATTATGGGATACGTCAGCTCGGAGCAAGTCGAACAGCCGTTTTCCTAAATGGAATGCCGATGGCCAGTTTGGTATTTGCGGCGATATTCCTGGGAGAAAGCCTTCAACTTGTACACTTACTAGCACTGTGTATGATCGTAGGTGGTGTATATTTGGGATCTCGTAGCTTGGTGAGACCGAAAGCTACACGTGCGGCAGCAACCTCTGATTTAACAACAAAAGCGTAGGACAGTAATTGTCCTACGCTTTTTCTTATTGATCCCACTTATTGACCATATGGTGAGCAGTTAATCGCAAGCGATCAAAGATTTGCTTGCGAATTTCGCCTTCCAGGCCAGTCAGGTCCATGGCTTTATCCATACAAGAGAGCCAAGCCTCTGCCTGTATAGGTCCAATAGGGAACGGCATGTGTCGTGCTCTCAACATCGGATGACCATGGGCGTCCGAATACAGGCTTGGGCCACCGAGAAACTGTGTTAAAAACTGATATTGACGTTCTTTCACGTGGGTTAAATCTTCAGGGAAGAGCTCGGTAATGTCGGGATGCTGCTTTACCAGATCGTAAAAGGTATCGACAAGACGGGACAAAGTATCTGCACCGCCAATGATTTCATAAGGGGTTTGATTTACATCAGACATTGAGGAAACCCTCCATTTCATAACGATTACAACCATAAGTATAACGTCTTCCTTCTATTATAGAAAGATGAGTTGGAGAGTTGGTAGGTAATCCCGCTTGCCTTTCTTCCCTGAAATCTGTAATATGTTCAAGGTGAGCCATTCAGTAGGCACACTATGTACAAAAAAATATACGGAAACCCAAGAAAAAACTTGCGTTGCCCAAATCTTTTTAGTACAATATTGAATGTTGGTCATGGACTTGCGATGATGTGGGAGGTTGCTGACACACCCGGCCCCTTTGCCATGACCGGGGTGCAGGATATTTCCACGGAGAAATGTCTGTTTAAAAAATGGGCGAAAAAGGAGGGACTTCAATGGCAAAGCAAAAGATTCGTATTCGTTTGAAGGCGTATGATCACAAAATCCTGGATCAGTCCGCAGAAAAAATTGTGGACACTGCGAAGCGTTCCGGTGCTAACGTATCCGGTCCAATTCCACTCCCTACGGAGAAAGCAGTTTACACGATCCTGCGTGCGGTTCATAAGTACAAAGATTCTCGTGAGCAATTCGAGATGCGTACACACAAACGTTTGATCGACATCTTGAACCCAACACCACAAACAGTAGATGCTTTGATGCGTCTGGATCTGCCATCTGGTGTGGATATTGAGATTAAACTGTAAGGTCCCAAAAAGCGATACACGCGCAGACGTTGTCTTGATAAGCGTGTTACACCAAGCAACAAACCCTTAAAATGGCACCCCTGCGCATCGGTGGGGACTTGATACAACATAAAAACGTTTTACTGAAATAAGCACAGGAGGTGGCACAAATGACCAAAGGAATCTTAGGGAAAAAACTTGGCATGACTCAAGTTTTTGGTCCAAACGGAACAGCGACTGCTGTAACGGTCATCGAGGTTGGTTCCAACGTTGTTCTTCAGAAGAAAGACGTTGCGACTGACGGTTATGAAGCGATTCAAATCGGCTTCGAAGACAAAAAAGAACAGCGCGCTAACAAGCCGGAAAAAGGACATGCAGCAAAAGCTAATACTGCTCCTAAGCGCTTCGTTCGCGAAATTCGCGGAGTTAACCTCGCTGATTACGAGGTTGGTCAAGAGTTGAAGGCTGACATTTTTGCCGAGGGAGAAATGGTTGACGTAGCTGGCGTATCCAAGGGTAAAGGTTTCCAAGGTGCGATCAAACGTCACAATCAATCCCGCGGTCCTATGGCTCACGGTTCGCGTTACCATCGCGGTCCAGGTTCCATGGGTGCTGTAGCTCCGAACCGCGTATTTAAAGGTCAAACACTGCCAGGTCAAATGGGTGGCGACAACGTTACTATTCAAAACCTGGAAGTAATTAAAGTAGATGCAGAACGCAATCTGGTTCTCGTAAAAGGCTCCGTGCCTGGTCCGAAAAACAGCTGCGTACTGGTATCCACGGCAGTCAAGAAGAACTAGTAAGGAAAGGAGGAACTGACATGCCGAAAGTAGCTCTTTATAACCAAACCGGTTCTCAAGTTGGCGAAATCGATCTGGCAGACAGCGTATTTGGTATCGAGCCTAACAGCGCAGTTCTGTACGATGCGATCGTGATGCAACAAGCATCCCAACGCCAAGGTACACATGATGTAAAGAACCGTTCTGAAGTACGTGGTGGTGGCCGCAAGCCATGGCGCCAAAAAGGTACAGGTCGTGCACGCCAAGGTTCCATTCGCTCTCCGCAATGGAAAGGTGGCGGTGTTGTATTCGGTCCAACTCCGCGCAAATACGGTTACAAACTGAACCGTAAAGTTCGCCGTTTGGCTCTGAAATCTGCACTTTCCACGAAAGTACAAAACAACGAACTCCTGGTATTGGAAGCTCTGAACTTCGCAGCTCCTAAAACTAAGGAAATGACTGCTGTACTCAGCAGCCTGAAAGTAGATCGCAAAGTTCTGATCGTTACTTCCGAGTACGACCAAAACGTAGCGCTCGCTTCCCGCAATATCCCAGGTGCAAAAATCGTAGATGCTGCAGGCATTAACGTTCTTGATCTGGTAGCGCATGACAAAGTAATCGTGACGAAAGAAGCGGTTGCGAAAGTAGAGGAGGTGCTCGCATAATGAAGAGCCTTCATGATGTCCTTAAACGCCCTGTCATTACCGAGCGCACCACTGATATGATGGCTGAGAAGAAGTACGTTTTCGAAGTTCCTCTCAAAGCCAACAAAACAGAAATCAAACAAGCTGTTGAAAAAGTATTTGGCGTAAAAGTAGAAGCAGTTAACACAGTTCGTGTACCTGCGAAACCAAAACGCTACGGAAAATACTCCGGTTACACATCCGAGTGGAAGAAAGCAATCGTTAAGCTGACTGATGACAGCAAAGAATTGGCCTTCTACGAGGGAGTATAACCTCGACGACTACCGAAAAGGAGGGTATTAACATGGGTATCAAAAAGTTTAAACCGACTTCTCCTGGTCGTCGCCAAATGACGGTTTCTACTTTCGAGGAGATCACCACGTCGACTCCCGAAAAATCCTTGTTGGCGCCTCTCAGCAAAAAAGCTGGTCGCAACAACCAAGGTAGAATTACCGTTCGTCATCAAGGTGGCGGTCATAAACGTAAATACCGTATTATCGACTTCAAACGTAACAAAGATGGTATCATTGGTCGCGTAGCAACCATTGAATACGATCCAAACCGTTCCGCTAACATCGCGCTGATCAACTATGCAGACGGTGAAAAGCGTTACATCATCGCTCCACACAACCTGAAAGTGGGCGACCAGATCGTATCCGGAGCAGATGCCGACATCAAAATCGGTAACGCACTGCCAATGGAGAAAATCCCGGTAGGTACTACCATCCACAACATCGAGCTGAAACCTGGTAAAGGCGGCCAATTGGTGCGCGCTGCTGGTACATCTGCTCAATTGCTTGGTCGTGATGGTGAGTTCGTAATCGTTCGCCTGTCTTCCGGTGAAACTCGCCGCATCCACAACGTATGCCGCGCTACTATCGGTCAAGTAGGTAACCTCGATCACGAACTGCTGAACATCGGTAAAGCAGGACGTTCCCGCTGGTTGGGTATCCGTCCAACAGTTCGCGGTAGCGTAATGAACCCGAACGATCACCCACACGGTGGTGGTGAAGGTCGCGCGCCAATCGGTCGTAAAGCACCTGTTACTCCTTGGGGTAAACCAACCCTGGGTCTCAAGACTCGTAAGAAGAAGAACAAGTCCGACCAATACATCATCCGCCGCCGCAAGAAGTAAGGTAGGCTGATACTATAACCGAACGCCTTTGGCGAAGGGAGGTTCACTAATGGGACGTAGCTTAAAAAAGGGTCCTTTCGTGGATGACCACTTGATGAAAAAAGTTGACGAGCAAAATGAAAAGAACGAGAAACGCGTGATCAAAACTTGGTCTCGCCGTTCCACCATCTTCCCTGATTTCGTAGGACACACGTTTGCAGTTTACGATGGCCGCAAACATGTACCAGTATACGTATCGGAAGACATGGTTGGTCATAAATTGGGTGAATTCGCACCAACTCGTACCTTCAAGGGTCACGTCGACAACGACAAGAAGTCCAAGAAGCGCTAATTTTCTCTTGACAGAGAGGAGGTACAAAGATGGAAGCAAAAGCAGTTGCACGCAATATTCGCATCGCGTCTCGTAAAGTCCGCCTGGTGGTAGACTTGATCAGAGGCAAGCAAGTAGGTGAAGCTTTGGCGATCTTGAAACACACGCCAAAGGCAGCTTCTCCAGTTGTTGAAAAACTACTGAAGTCGGCTATTGCAAACGCTGAGCACAACTATGAGATGGATCCTAACAGCCTCGTAGTGGGTAAAATCTTCGTAGACCAAGGTCCTACGTTGAAGCGTTTCCGTCCGCGCGCTATGGGTCGCGCTAGCCGCATCCATAAACGCACGAGCCACATCACAGTGGTACTAAACGAGAAATAAGGAGGGATTACGTGTGGGTCAAAAGGTAAGCCCGGTAGGTCTTCGGATCGGTGTCATTCGTGACTGGGAGTCCAAATGGTACGCTGACAAGGACTTCGCAACTCTGTTGCACGAAGACTTGAAAATCCGTAAGTATGTAAAAGGGCGTCTGAAAGATGCTGCTGTATCCACGATCGAAATCGAACGCGCAGCTAATCGCGTGAACGTTACGATTCACACCGCTAAGCCTGGTATGGTAATTGGTAAAGGTGGAGCTGAGGTTGAAACTCTGCGCAAATCTTTGACTGAGCTGACTGGCAAACGCGTTCATATCAATATCAACGAAATCAAACGTCCGGATCTGGATGCTACTCTGGTAGCTGAAAATATTGCACGCCAATTGGAAAACCGCATTTCTTTCCGCCGTGCGCAAAAGCAATCGATCACTCGTACGCTGCGCTCTGGTGCTAAAGGTATCAAAACCTTGGTAAGCGGTCGTCTTGGCGGCGCGGACATCGCACGTTCTGAAGGTTACAGCGAAGGTACTGTTCCACTTCACACATTGCGCGCTGACATCGACTACGGTACTGCTGAAGCACATACCACTTATGGTCGCATCGGTGTTAAAGTGTGGATCTATCGTGGAGAAGTCCTTCCAGCGAGAAAGAACGTCGCTACTGAGGAAGGAGGCAAGTAATCATGTTGACGCCAAAACGCGTGAAACACCGTAAACAACACCGCGGGAAAATGGCTGGTAACGCAAAAGGCGGTACTACTGTTGCGTTCGGTGAATACGGATTGCAAGCAATGGAGCCATCTTGGGTAACTAACCGTCAGATCGAGGCAGCTCGTATCGCGATGACTCGTTACATCAAACGTGGTGGTAAAGTTTGGATCAAAATTTTCCCAGATAAACCAGTAACACAAAAACCGCTCGAAGTCCGCATGGGTTCCGGTAAAGGTTCTCCTGAGAAATGGGTAGCGGTAGTGAAGCCAGGCAAGATCATGTTCGAACTTGCTGGTGTTCCTGAAGAAGTCGCTCGCGAAGCTATGCGTCTGGCTATGCACAAACTGCCAATCAAGTGCAAGTTCGTGAAGCGTGAAGAAGTGGGTGGTGACGCACATGAAGGCTAATGAGTACCGTAATTTGACCACTGCCGAGATCGAACAAAACGTTACTTCTTTGAAAGAAGAGTTGTTCAACCTTCGTTTCCAGCTGGCTACGGGTCAACTCGAAACCACATCTCGTATTAAACAAGTGCGTAAGGATATTGCTCGTGCGAAAACCGTCCTGCGCCAGAGAGAATTGGGAATCGGCTAATTATAGGAAGGAGGTTTGAACGATGACCGCAGATCGCAATATGCGTCGAACAGTTGTAGGTCGCGTTGTTTCCGACAAAATGGATAAAACCATTGTTGTTCTTGTTGAAACTTACAAGACACATCCTTTGTACGGCAAACGCATGAAATTCTCGAAAAAGTTCAAGGCTCACGACGAGAACAACACGGCAAAAGTGGGCGACATCGTAGAAATCATGGAAACTCGTCCATTGTCTAAAGACAAGCGTTTCCGTTTGGTACGTATCGTCGAAGAGGCAGTAATCGTATAAGTCAGATTTTCGGATATTAATTCCGAAAGGAGGAACAGTAAATGATCCAAACTCAGACGAGATTGGCTGTTGCTGACAACTCCGGTGCAAAGGAACTCATGTGCATCAAGGTTCTGGGTGGTTCCGGTCGTAAAACGGCGAACATCGGTGATGTTATCGTGTGCTCCGTAAAATCCGCTACACCCGGCGGCGTTGTCAAGAAAGGTCAAGTAGTTAAAGCGGTAGTAGTACGCACAGTAAGCGGCGTTCGTCGTAACGATGGTTCTTACATCCGTTTCGATGAAAATGCAGCTGTAGTTATCAAAGACGATCAATCCCCACGTGGTACTCGTATCTTTGGACCTGTGGCTCGTGAGCTCCGCGATAAGGATTTCATGAAGATCATCTCTCTGGCTCCAGAGGTTATCTAATTGAACGGCAAAACTCAGGCAGTTTGTTCGATAGGAGGTGCACCAAGCGATGCACGTTAAAAAAGGCGACACTGTTATCGTAAATGCGGGCAAAGATAAAGGCAAAAAAGGTCGCGTTCTCGCTGCTTATCCAAAGAAAGAACGCGTTCTGGTTGAAGGTATCAACCTCGTGAAGAAACATAGCCGTCCGTCCCAAGCTAACCCGCAAGGTGGCATTGTGACTCAAGAAGCAGCTATTCACGTATCCAACGTATCTTTGATCGATCCGAAGTCCGGAAAAGCTACTCGCATCGGTTACAAAGTTTTGGATAACGGCAAGAAAGTTCGGTACGCGAAAAAGTCTGGCGAAGTACTCGACAAGTAGTCAGGTTGGAAAGGAGGATATCCTAGATGGCAACAAGATTGAAAGAAAAGTATACGAGCGAAATCGTGCCTGGTTTGATGAGCAAGTTCAACTACACTTCCATCATGCAAGTGCCGAAAGTAGAAAAGATCATCATCAATATGGGTGTTGGCGAAGCGGTAGCTAACGCTAAGTCCTTGGATACTGCAATTGAAGACCTGCAAATCATCGCTGGTCAAAAGCCTGTAGTAACAAAGGCTAAGAAATCCATCGCGGGTTTCAAATTGCGTGAAGGTATGCCGATCGGTGCGAAGGTAACTCTGCGTGGCGAGCGTATGTACCACTTCCTCGACAAATTGATGAACGTATCTCTCCCGCGTGTTCGTGACTTCCGTGGAATTTCTTCCAAGGCTTTTGACGGTCGCGGTAACTATACACTTGGTCTGAAGGAACAACTGATCTTCCCTGAGATCGAGTACGATAAAATTGATAAAGTTCGTGGTATGGACATCGTTATTGTTACTTCCGCGAAAACGGATGAGGAAGCTCGTGAGTTGCTGACTCAAATGGGTATGCCATTCCGTAAATAAACCCACTCGTAAGGAGGGAAGAATGTGGCAAAGAAATCAATGATCATCAAGCAACAGCGGGAGCCGAAGTTTGCAGTACGCGCGTACACTCGTTGCGAGCGTTGCGGACGTCCTCACTCCGTATTGCGCAAATTCAAACTCTGCCGTATTTGCTTCCGTGAACTTGCTTATAAAGGTCAAATTCCAGGCGTGAAAAAAGCAAGCTGGTAATTTGAAACGGGAAGGAGGTTTTCTCTCATGGTTATGACTGATCCAATCGCAGATATGTTGACTCGCATCCGTAACGCCAACATGGTTCGCCACGAGAAGGTGGAAATCCCGGCGTCTACCATCAAGAAGGAAATCGCGCGCATTCTGAAAGAAGAAGGCTTCATCCGCGATGCGGAGTTTGTTGAAGACAACAAACAAGGAATCATCCGCGTATTCCTGAAGTACGGTACTAACAACGAGCGCGTCATCACAGGTCTGAAGCGTATCTCCAAACCAGGTCTTCGTGTATATGCGAAAAACAACGAAGTGCCAAAGGTTTTGGGTGGCCTCGGTTGCGCGATCATCTCTACATCCACTGGTGTAATGACTGACAAGCAAGCTCGTCAAGCTCATGTAGGTGGAGAAGTTCTCGCATACATTTGGTAATTAACAGATTGTAAATAGCACAGGAGGTGCACCACATGTCTCGTGTCGGTAGAAAACCGATCGTGGTCCCTGCAGGCGTTACCCTCACTCTGAACGGTACTGAGCTGACGGTAAAGGGCCCTAAGGGTCAACTCGTTCGTAGCTTCCATGAAGATATCAAAATCAACATCGCTGAAAACGAAGTAATCGTTGAGCGTCCAAGCGATAACAAACTTCACCGTTCCCTGCATGGTACAACTCGTGCGCTGGTATCCAACATGGTAACTGGCGTATCTGAAGGCTTCACTCGTACCCTGGAACTGGTCGGTGTAGGTTACCGTGCTGCCAAGTCTGGCAACGGTGTTACTCTCTCTCTTGGTTTCTCCCACCCAGTGGAAGTTACTCCAGAAGAGGGTATCGAAATCGATGTACCAAACCAAACCACTTTGGTGGTAAAAGGTATCAACAAAGAGCGCGTAGGCCAAATTGCTGCTGAAATCCGTTCTCTGCGTAAACCTGAGCCATACAAAGGTAAAGGTATCAAGTACAGCGATGAAGTTGTTCGTCGTAAAGAAGGTAAAAAAGGTAAATAAGCTTCTAGCTTCATGAGAAAGGAGGCCGCTTAATGTTTACGAAAGCTGATAAAAACAAAGCTCGGAAAAAACGCCACCTGCGAATCCGCAAACGCGTGATTGGTTCTACCATTCGCCCGCGTCTAAACGTTTTCCGTTCTTCTAAGCATATCTACGCTCAATTGATCGATGATGCAACTGGCGTAACACTGGTATCTGCATCTTCTTTGGATAAAGAGCTGGGCCTGAAAAATGGCGCTAACGTGGAAGCTGCTACAGCTGTTGGCACACTGATCGCTAAGCGTGCACAAGAAAAAGGTGCGACAGAAGTGATTTTTGACCGCGGTGGTTACATTTATCATGGACGTATTAAAGCACTGGCAGAAGCAGCTCGTGAAGCTGGTCTGCAATTCTAACAACAAGGAGGGTAAGGAATGCGTATCGACCCTAGCAAATTAGAGCTCGAAGAAAAAGTAGTCGCAGTTAACCGTGTAGCAAAAACGGTTAAAGGTGGACGTCGTATGAGCTTCAGCGCCTTGGTTGTTGTGGGAGACCGTAACGGCCACGTAGGTGCTGGTATGGGTAAAGCTCAAGAAGTTCCAGACGCCATTCGCAAAGCGATTGACGATGCTAAGAAAAAATTGATTCGTGTACCGATGAGAGGAACAACTGTTCCGCACCAAGTACTGTGCCAATTTGGCGCTGGTAAGGTTCTCATCAAGCCTGCTGCCCCTGGTACAGGTGTTATCGCTGGTGGACCTGTTCGTGCCGTACTCGAACTGGCTGGTGTAGGCGATATTTTGAGTAAGTCTCTTGGTTCCAACAATCCTATCAACATGGTCAACGCTACGCTGGAAGGTCTCGGCCGTCTGAAAACAGCGGAAGATGTCGCGAAATTGCGCGGTAAGACTGTTGACGAGTTGTTGGGTTAATAAGGAGGGAATGAACATGGCAAAATTGCAAATCACCCTCAAACGCAGCCTGATCGGACGTACAGTAGATCAGCAAGACACTGTAAAAGCTCTGGGTCTTCGCAAAATCAACTCCACTGTAGTGAAGGAAGACAATCCTGCAATTCGTGGAATGGTTTTCAAAGTGAAGCACTTGGTAGAAGTGAAAGAAGTAGAAGCTTAATTGAACATCTCAATTAGTTAGGAGGTGCAACGTATGAAATTGCATGAACTGCAACCTGCAGAAGGATCCCGTCACACTCGTAAGCGCATCGGTCGCGGTATTGGTAGCGGTACTGGCAAAACTGCTGGTAAAGGTCACAAAGGTCAAAACGCTCGTTCCGGCGGAGGTGTTCGCCCAGGATTCGAGGGTGGTCAAAACCCATTGTACCGTCGTCTGCCTAAGCGTGGTTTCACTAACATCAGCCGCAAAGAATTTGCGATTGTTAGCTTGGACGCGCTGAACCGTTTCGAAGAGGGCACTGTAGTAACACCTGAGCTGTTGAAAGAAACTGGTGTTATCAGCGCGCTGCGCGACGGTGTTAAGGTTCTTGCTAACGGTGAACTGACTGTGAAGCTGACTGTAAAAGCTCACAAGTTCTCCGGAGCAGCTGCTGAGAAGATCGCTCAAGTCGGTGGAACAACCGAGGTGATCTAATGTTAGCGTCCTTAACTAACATTTTTAAAATTAGCGACCTTCGTCGCAAGATCCTTTTTACGCTCATGATGCTGGTTGTTTTCCGTATCGGAAGCTATGTGCCAGTTCCTAACGTAAATGTCGAGTTGTTTCAGCAGAATACAAACCAACTATTGGGCTTGTTGAACACCTTCTCTGGTGGAGCACTGCATAACTTCTCGATTTTTGCCATGGGTATCATGCCGTACATTACGGCATCGATTATCATGCAGCTGATGTCCATGGATGTTGTGCCTAAGCTTACGCAATGGGCTCGTGAAGGGGAAGTTGGTCGTCGCAAGATTGCCACCGTTACCCGTTACGCTACAATTATCCTTGGTTTGATTCAGTCTGTAGGGATGACGATTGGATTCAACAATATGGCGCCTGGTTTGCTAAACGACACGTCGGTTAGCAGCTATGCACTCATTGCGTTGACTTTGACAGCTGGGACCGCATTCATGATGTGGATGGGGGAACAGATTACAGAGAAGGGTATCGGTAACGGGATTTCGATCCTGATCGTTGCCGGGATCGTTGCTGGACTGCCTAATGCAGCTACGACGATCTACTCCACGATGTTCGGTGATCCATCTGTAAATATCTTTTTCAGCATCGTCAAAGTTCTGCTTATCCTATTGGTGGTCCTCGCCATTATTGTCGGGGTTATCTTTATGCAGCAAGGTCTTCGTAAGATTCCAGTGCAATATGCGAAACGAGTGGTTGGACGCAAAATGTACGGTGGTCAATCTACCCACATTCCGCTGAAAATCAACTCTGCTGGTGTTATTCCTGTTATCTTTGCGGTATCGCTGGTAATGTTCCCGTCAACGATTGCTCAGTTCTGGGTGGATGCATCTGGACAAGGATTTGCTAACTGGATTTATCAGAACTTCCAAGTCAACAAACCATTAGGAATGACGCTTTACGCTATCTTGATTCTCGGATTCACCTACTTCTATACATTCGTACAGATCAACCCTGTACAAATGGCAGAAAACATGAGAAAAAATGGCGGTTACATTCCTGGTATCCGACCTGGTAAAAACACTGAGGTTTTCATTACTCGTACTTTAAACCGGTTAACATTGGCGGGCGCTTTGTTCTTGATGCTTATTGCGATTTTGCCATTCTTCTTCGGTAGTATTGCAAACTTGCCGCAATCCATTTACATCGGTGGTACATCACTGTTGATCGTGGTTGGGGTATGCTTGGATACGATGAAGCAGATTGAAAGCCAGATGATCAAACGCCACTACCAAGGGTTTATCAAGTAATGACTTGGATGTTTACAGAAAAGCTTCTGTAGCTTTTTTGATGGGACGGAGGGAATGGACGTGAATATAATTCTGATGGGACTGCCTGGAGCCGGTAAAGGGACACAGGCAGAACGTATCGTAAAAGAGTTTGACATCCCGCACATTTCGACTGGCGACATGTTCCGAGCTGCGGTCAAAAACGAAACGCCGCTCGGACTAGAGGCTAAATCCTATATGGATAAAGGTCATCTCGTCCCAGACGAGGTCGTCATTGGTATTGTGCGGGAGCGCCTTTCGATGGATGACTGCGCAAAGGGATTCCTCTTAGATGGTTTTCCGCGCACAGTTCCTCAGGCGGAAGCGTTGACAGCTACAGTAAAAGAGCTGGGACGCGAAATTGACCATGTAATTAACATCAACGTTCAACGCGAGCAATTGATTGAACGTCTGACCGGTCGCTGGATCTGCCCTGTTTGCGGTGCTAGCTATCACACGATGTTCAATCCTCCAAAAGAGGCTGGCGTATGTGATAAAGATGGTGGTAAGCTGTATCAGCGTGATGACGACAAGATCGAAGTGGTAACACAACGCCTTGACGTAAATATCGCTCAAACACAGCCACTTATCGACTACTACTCCGCACAGGAACTTCTGCGAGATATCGATGGAGAACAAGATATCCAGGTAGTGTTTGCGGAAATTAAGTCTTTGTTGCGAGGGTAATTGCGAATGATTATCCTAAAGTCGAAAGCAGAACTTGAGGTTATGCGCGAAGCTGGTCGTATCGTCGCACTCACCCATCAAGAACTGGCCAAGGCGATCAAGCCTGGTGTCACGACGAAGCAGCTAGACGAAATTGCCGAGACCTTTATTCGAAGCATGGGAGCAATTCCATCGTTTAAAGGCTATGGTGGCTTTTCAGGAAGTATCTGTGCTTCAGTCAATGAAGAACTCGTACACGGGATCCCAGGTAAACGGGCGTTGCAAGAAGGAGACATTATCAGTATCGACATTGGTGCCCAGTTTCAGGGTTACCATGGCGACTCCGCTTGGACGTATCCGGTCGGTCAGATTTCAACAGAAAACCAGAAGCTGCTCAGAGTAACGGAAGAGTCGTTGTACAAAGGGCTTGAAAAAGCTGTTCCGGGTGGACGCTTATCCGATATCTCTCATGCGATTCAGGTTCATGCAGAAGCTGCCGGCTTCACACTCGTTCGCGAGTATGTGGGGCATGGGATCGGGCAAAACTTGCACGAAGATCCGCAGGTTCCTAACTACGGACCTCCTGATCGAGGACCGCGGTTAAAACCAGGCATGGTGTTGGCAATTGAGCCAATGGTAAATGCCGGCGAACGTTATGTCCGCACATTGGAGGACAATTGGACGGTAGTAACAGTGGATCGGAAAACTTGTGCTCATTTTGAACACACCATCGCGATTACGGAAGATGGCTATGAGATTTTTACACGGACATAAAAACGGTAGTTCCGAACGGTTCGGGATTGTCGTCCAACGTGTCGACGATAAGTTCGTTGTGTGATCATTTCGCAAAACTCATGGTCCGACTGAAGAGCAGAAGAAAGGAGAGTTTACCATGGCAAAAGATGATGTAATTGAGGTGGAAGGTACGGTAATCGAACCTTTGCCAAATGCTATGTTTCGAGTAGAATTAGAGAATGGACATAAAGTCCTTGCTCACGTCTCAGGAAAAATCCGCATGCACTTTATCCGTATCCTGCCGGGGGATAAAGTAACTGTTGAACTGTCGCCGTACGACTTAACCCGCGGACGTATTACGTACCGCTATAAATAGTAAGCAAAACCCCTAGAAAAGGGAGGCAAGAACCATGAAAGTGAGACCTTCGGTTAAACCGATCTGCGAGAAATGCAAGGTTATCCGTCGCAAAGGTAACGTAATGGTTATTTGTGAAAATCCGAAGCATAAGCAAAAACAAGGGTAAACAAGGAGGTGCTTTTGACACATGGCACGTATTGCAGGCGTAGACTTGCCGCGCGAAAAACGCGTTGAAGTTGCTCTTACCTACATTTTTGGTATTGGCCGCCCCACGTCTCAAAAAATTCTGTCCGCTACTGGCGTAGACATGAACACTCGTGTTCGCGATCTGACAGAAGATGAAGTGAACAAACTTCGTGAGTACATTGACAAAACTGTGAAGGTGGAAGGTGACCTCCGTCGTGAGATCTCCCTCAACATCAAGCGTCTGATGGAAATCGGTTGCTTCCGTGGCATCCGTCATCGTCGTGGACTTCCAGTTCGCGGTCAACGTTCTAAAACAAATGCTCGTACGCGTAAAGGTCCACGCCGTACAGTAGCAAACAAGAAGAAGTAAAGGAGGGTAATCTGACATGGCGAAAAGAAAACAAGCTACAGCAACTCGTACCCGTCGTCGTGACCGTAAGAATGTTGAAGTCGGCGTAGCACACATCCGCTCAACTTTCAACAATACGATTGTCACTATCACGGATCCACACGGTAACGCGATCTCTTGGTCCAGTGCTGGTTCCCTCGGCTTCAAAGGCTCCCGTAAAAGCACTCCATTTGCTGCGCAAATGGCTGCTGAAGCGGCTGCACGCGTTGCTATGGAACACGGTATGCGTTCCCTTGAAGTATCGGTTAAAGGCCCAGGTGCTGGTCGTGAAGCTGCGATCCGTTCCCTGCAAGCAACTGGTCTTGAAGTGAACATGATTAAAGACGTGACGCCAATTCCGCACAACGGTTGCCGTCCACCAAAACGTCGCCGCGTGTAACTGGTTTATATCGTTCAGAACATGTCCATACTAGAATGGTAAATTCTGATTTATAGCTTGTCATGCACGCAAACGGTAAACCGCCGGGGAAATTCCTGAGTGGGCACGTATGCGGCCCACCCAAGGATTTCGACGTTTTGAAGGAGGGTTTGTTTAATGATAGAAATAGAAAAACCAAAAATCGAGGTTGTGGAAGTTAGCGACGACAACTCGTATGGAAAGTTTGTTGTAGAACCTCTAGAGCGCGGATACGGAACTACCCTTGGCAACTCGCTGAGACGAATTCTTCTTTCGTCCTTGCCAGGCGCGGCAGTTCGTACTGTTCAAATCGATGGGGTTCTTCACGAATTCTCTACGGTTGAAGGCGTCGTTGAAGATGTAACCGAGATCATCCTGAACATCAAAGGCTTGGCGCTGAAGATCCATTCCGATGAAGAAAAAGTAATCGAGATCGATGCAGAAGGCGAAGGCGTTGTCAAAGCGGGAGATATCCGTGCTGACAGTGATGTGGAGGTCTTAAACCCTGATCTTCATATTGCAACGTTGGCCAATGGCGGTCGTCTGCATATCCGCATGACAGCTGGACGTGGTCGTGGTTATGTTCAATCTGACGGAAACAAATCTGAGGATCTGCCTATTGGTGTGATTCCGATTGATTCGATCTACACGCCGATCAAGCGCGTTAACTATCAAGTGGAAAATACCCGTGTAGGGCAAATGACCAACTATGACAAGTTAACACTTGAGGTTTGGACTAACGGTAGCATCAGTCCGGAAGAAGCCGTGAGTCTCGGCGCAAAAATCATGACGGAGCACCTGAACCTGTTCGTCGGTTTGACTGACGAGGCGAAGGATGCAGAAATCATGGTAGAGAAGGAAGAGGACAAGAAAGAGAAAGTCTTGGAGATGACTATCGAAGAGCTCGATCTTTCCGTTCGTTCCTACAACTGCTTGAAGCGTGCCGGTATTAATACCGTGCAAGAGCTGACGCAGAAGACCGAAGAGGACATGATGAAAGTACGCAATCTGGGGCGCAAATCTCTTGAAGAAGTTCAAGAAAAGTTAGCTGAACTGGGCTTGTCCCTGCGCAGTGACGATTAGAATAGCAAACCAAGAGGCAAACTTTTGTTCTCTCGATTAAGAGGGAGGTAAACCACATGGCACAACGTAAATTGGGTCGTCGTAGCTCAGCTCGCAAAGCGCTGTTCCGCGACTTGGTAACAGACCTGATCATCAACGAGCGCATCGAAACTACAGAGATGAAGGCGAAAGAACTGCGCCCAATCGCTGAGAAAATGATCACGCTCGCGAAACGTGGCGATCTGCATGCTCGCCGTCAAGTTGCTGCTTTCGTTCGCAAAGAAGTTGCGAATGCTGAAGGCCGCGATGCTGTTCAAAAA
The DNA here is from genome assembly GCF_001423865.2 of Brevibacillus sp. Leaf182. Taxonomy (NCBI): domain Bacteria; kingdom Bacillati; phylum Bacillota; class Bacilli; order Caryophanales; family Paenibacillaceae; genus Brevibacillus; species Brevibacillus sp. Leaf182. Next base: position 53,450 of record NZ_LMPN02000007.1, read on the forward strand.
CTGTTCGATGAAATCGCTCCTCGCTTCAAAGAGCGCAACGGTGGATACACTCGTATCCTGAAAGCCGGCCCTCGCCGTGGCGACGCTGCTCCAATGGCGTACATCGAATTCGTTTAATACATGTAAACTGGTCGTTTACTCAGGTTTTAAGCCTGGTAGATTACCGCGAAAAGGGTGGGGGCAGATCTGGTCATAGGCTGGACTCTGATTCAACCCTTTTTTCCTTTCTCATCGAAATCCTGCTAGTCAGTTCCCTGTGAAGGCTGGGGAGGTTGTGAATGCCTCATGAATGAAGATAACCTGCTGGCATTGCGAGATGTTTCTTATACCTACGATGGTGAGGATGGCCAACGGGTTCCGGTATTACAAGGTGTTGACCTTACCATTCAAAAAGGTTCCTTTGTATCCGTACTGGGTCACAACGGTTCCGGCAAATCAACGATGGCAAAGCTGATGAATGCTCTGTTGCTTCCAGAAGGCGGTACAGTACTTATCAGTGGAATGGATACGAAAGATGGGGAGCAGCTTTGGGAAATCCGACGACATGTTGGCATGGTCTTTCAGAACCCGGACAATCAGATTGTTGGGGCTACAGTGGAAGATGATGTCGCCTTTGGCCTAGAAAACATGGGTGTGGACCCCAAAGAGATGCGAGAACGCATTGATGAGGCGCTCGTTTCTGTAGGGATGGAGTCTTATTTACAGGCACAACCACATCGTCTGTCTGGGGGTCAAAAGCAACGTGTGGCGATCGCAGGGATTATGGCGATGCGTCCTTCTGTCATCATCTTGGATGAAGCGACAGCGATGCTTGATCCACAAGGGAGAATGGAAGTGCTGAATCTGGCTCGTCAACTGAACCGTGACGAGGGACTCACGATCATTAACATTACCCACTTTCCGGAAGAAGCCATCTATTCAGATAAGGTCATCGTTATGAATGCGGGTGAGGTCCTGATGGAAGGTAATCCAACTGAAGTGTTTAATGAGGTAGATCGATTGAAACAGGTGGGACTTGATGTGCCATTTGCCGTTCGACTGCGACACGCACTTCATTCCAAAGGGATTGATTTACCGTTTGTCCTGCATCAAGAGGAGCTGGTGGAGCACGTATGCAAATTACTTTTGACCAAGTAAGCCATATCTACGCAAAGGGAACACCGTTCGAACGAGTTGCCTTACACAATATTTCGCTGACGATTCCATCCGGTTCGTTTGTCGGAATTATTGGCCACACGGGCTCAGGTAAGTCAACGCTGATTCAGCACTTGAACGGTTTGCTGATGCCTAGTTCAGGGCAGATTACCCTGGGTGATGCGGTCATTACTCCAAAGCGGCGATTACCACATGCTCAAAGGCGCGATATTGGGCTCGTCTTTCAATATCCTGAACATCAGTTGTTTGAAGAAACGGTTGCGAAGGATGTTGCTTTTGGACCGCTCAATTTTGACTTGCCAACGGAAATGGTGGAAGCCCGCGTAAAGGAGTCCCTTGAAATTGTTGGCCTAGATTATGCCACGATCAAGGATCGCTCGCCGTTTCATTTGAGTGGCGGGCAAATGCGACGTGTTGCTTTGGCTGGTGTTCTTGCCATGCAGCCGAAGGTTCTGGTATTGGATGAACCAACTGCGGGCCTTGATCCTGCTGGACGAGTAACGATTCTGGAAGGGATCTACCGGATTCATCGGGAACAAAACCTCACGACACTATTGGTTACGCACAGCATGGAGGAGGCAGCCCGCTATGCAGACTATTTGCTTGTGATGGCACAAGGCCAAGTAGCTTTGCAGGGGAAGCCTGAAGAAGTATTCATGCATGTGGACCGTCTCCGAGAGCTGTCTTTGGATGTACCGGAAACGGTGGCTCTTGTATCGCAAATGAATCAAATGCTGCCGGACAAGGCTAGTCTGCCGAGCTCCCTTTATCGGGAGGAAGAGCTGATTGCCCATCTGCTGGAACGACTGTCCGTACCAAAGGAGGGCTAGGCATGCTGCAGAATATCGCAATTGGTCAATACGTACCAGGGCAATCTTTTTTACATCGTGCAGATCCGCGAAGCAAGCTTCTCTTCATCATCCTTTTTGCTACCTTGATTTTTCTGGCTAACAATACGGTAACCTACGCCATACTCATTGGTTTTACCTTGTATGCTGCACTTCTTTCTAGGCTTTCATTGTCCTATATATTAAAAAGCTTAAAGCCAGTCTGGATCCTGATTTTATTTACCGTCGTCTTGCATATTTTTATTACGAAAGGCGGAACGGTCTACTTTCAGTGGGGATGGTTTACAGTAGAAGAACAGGGAGTTCGCCAGGCGATCTTCATTTCTTTGCGCTTGGGACTTTTGATTCTCATTAGTTCCTTGCTAACACTGACCACCTCTTCAATCGATTTGACGGAGGGTTTGGAGCGTTTACTAGGACCACTAGGGAAGATCGGCATACCGGTTCATGATATAGCCCTGATGATGTCAATTGCACTCCGGTTCATTCCGACCCTGATGGAAGAAACGGATAAGATCATCAAGGCGCAGACCGCCAGAGGAGCCAATTTCACCAGTGGTAGTCTCGTACGCAGAGCCAGGAATCTGATTCCGATCGCTATCCCATTGTTCGTTAGTGCGTTTCGGCGTGCTGAAGAGCTGGCTTTGGCGATGGAAGCTCGTGGCTATCGCGGGGGAGTGGGTAGAACGCGACTGAATAAGCTGACGTTTACTTGGCGTGATGGAATCGTAGGTGTTGTGAGTGTGATCTTGGTAATCGTGATTGGATGGTGGCGTACATGAAGCGGCTGCGATGTGTATTAGCATATGACGGAACTGACTTCAGCGGTTTTCAGGTACAGCCAGATCAAGTAACGGTCCAGGGTGAAATTGAAGCCGCATTGAATCGGGTTACTGGAGAGGATATTCAAGTCTTCGGGTCAGGCCGGACAGATGCGGGCGTTCATGCACGCGGTCAAGTGATTCACTTTGACACGTCGAGTAACATTCCGATGGATAAATGGCGGTTTGTGTTGAACAATCAGTTGCCTGATTCTATTGTCATTCGGACAGTCGAAGAGGTCGATGCCTCTTTTCATGCGCGTTTTGACGTGCAAGTAAAAGAATATCGATATTGCATCGACAACAATCCAGTGGCAGATGTATTTCGACATCGTTACGCCGACCATGTCCGGTTTCCGTTAGATGTGGACGCGATGCAGCAGGCTGCTCATTATTTGGTGGGTGAACATGATTTTACTTCCTTTTGCTCGGCAAAAACATTCGTCGAGGACAAGGTTCGGACTGTGTACGGGCTCACCGTGGAAAAAATCGGAGACGAGGTATGGGTGACATGCCGAGGCAATGGTTTTTTGTACAACATGGTTCGAATTATTGTGGGGACTTTGGTTGAAGTAGGGCAAGGAAAAAGAAGTCCTACTGAACTGAGGGAAATCCTTGCCGCATGTGATCGGGAAAAGGCAGGTAAGACAGCACCAGCCAAGGGTCTGACCATGTGGGAAGTTGTCTACTAGTTCTCTGATTTCCAACTATTAGACGAACGAGCAGCACTTGACTAAGGGGCGTCTATGTAGTACGATATTCCTTGGTATTTTAACCCCGCCTAGCCCCACTCTAGCCCCGGGATTGAAAGACAAGATCGTGAATACATGGAACACCTGGAAGAGTTGCTCACCCGTAACAGCAATTATCTTCCATTGCAAGTTTCGGTTGTTTTGGTTATAAGTAGATGGATATGTGTTAGGTAAGATATTTAGGAGGGACAAAAATGCGTACCACATATATGGCGAAACCGCTCGAAGTTGAGCGCAAATGGTACATCGTTGACGCTGAAGGCCAAACGCTGGGTCGTCTGGCGAGCGAAGTAGCTTCTATCCTGCGCGGAAAATTGAAACCAGAATTCACTCCTCACGTTGACGCTGGCGATTTCGTAATCGTAATCAACGCTGACAAAGTGAAATTGACTGGTAACAAACTGAATGACAAAATTTACTACACTCACTCCCTGTATCCAGGTGGTTTGAAAAAGACCACTGCTGGCGCAATGCTGAACAAGCGCCCAGATCGTATGTTCGAACTGGCGGTAAAAGGCATGCTGCCTAAAAACAGCCTGGGACGTCAAATGTTCACCAAGCTGAAAGTATACGCTGGAACTGAGCATCCACACGCAGCACAAAAACCAGAAGTTTGGCAAATTCGCGGTTAAGGTAAAGGGAGGAAATATACGTGGCACAAGTACAATACTACGGTACAGGTCGTCGTAAGCACTCCGTAGCACGCGTTCGCCTGGTTCCAGGTGAAGGTCGCATCGTGATCAACAAGCGTGAAATGGATACTTACTTTGGTTTGGAAACACTGAAATTGATCGTAAAACAACCACTCGTTCTGACTGAAACTCTTGGTCGTTACGATGTATTGGTTAACGTAAACGGCGGCGGAACCACTGGTCAAGCTGGTGCAATCCGTCACGGCGTTGCTCGCGCTCTGCTGAAAGCAGATCCGGAACTGCGTGGCGCTCTGAAACGCGCTGGCTTCCTGACTCGCGATCCTCGTATGAAAGAGCGTAAGAAATACGGCTTGAAAGCAGCTCGTCGCGCACCTCAGTTCTCCAAGCGCTAAGAAGCTTTCTATTATCAAGAAATATCGCCTCTGTCCTCCAATGGTCGGGGCGATATTTTTTTACCCAGTAGCCCGTGACCATATTTTGACCATATTTGTATATCTTTTGAGTGAATGATAGATGGTGTGAAGATGAAAATGATTGCTCGACACATAGGGGTATCACGTTCTCTATTTGTATGAGATTAAACGATCACTTATTAAGAAAATGGCAGAGGTTATGTTTGGGGATTCCAATATTGATTAAGATTAACTCTTAGATAAAGAACTTAATGTGTGAAAAAAGCCGGGATCACCTTGAGTTGGTGATCGCCGGCTTATATATGTTGGGAGGATATCTATATCTATTACTCGGATGGTTCAATGTCTTCGGAAGGTAACAATCCTTTTTGTTCCATCGTGTGAATCATATCATCTGAAAACCAGCAAAGACACACTGTAAAGTCTTCTACTCTAATCAGGACTCTGTTTTGATTATCGTGAAATTGAAAGCTCCACAATTGAGGCATATATCCCTGAAAGGCATCATCTTGAAAACGGAGAAATATTTTGCGAGCATCATCATTCATTACTCCGTGAATTTCTATAGAGTTTTTCATCCCATCCCAGTCGTTAATGGTAATTCCATTTAATTGAACAAAATCATCTTTACCTTGATTTAACGGTCCAGGAATACTATTAATTGATCCAGGAAAAAAGACTTTATATTCAGTTGTGTTTTCCAACATTAGCATAAAAGTTTCTTTCCATTTACTAAACCTATTGATGTTAGAAATAATAAAATGTCCCAATTAGACCACCTACTCCAATTAGTTTAGGAAAAATTGATGATCACTCCTGAATAAGTGGATCATCCACTCGGAGAGGATCTAGTTGATCTAACCCTAAGTCATTGTATAGGTTTGTATCAATTCCGGTCTCATTCATGATTTCAGTTGGATCAATAGTTTCCTCAGTCCCGCTACGTAAAATAGGGGCGTTTGATTTAAGTAAGCTTACCGTTGCAATAAAGGCTACAACCATGCCGAGTAATGCAGCTTTTCGTATTTCAATTTCATTATCAACATGTTGCTTCATCTTACGTGCAGCTTTTTTAACTGCGGCCTTCCATGAATCGGAACAAATATCTAATAGTTCCTTTTTGCTGACACTTTCATAAATATAAAGGCAAGCAGATGAGTTTTTAGTTTGATACCTAGTAATGTGATAGTTAGCATAGTCTATATTATGTCTTCCGCGACGATCTTTTTCATAAATATATAAGTTTACGTGATCGGGTTGCATTCCTTTAAACTTAGGACCAGCATAACCCTTATGGACATCAGATATAACTACTTTGAAATCTCCGATAGTTCGTTGCCAAACAACGCCTTCAGCATTTGCTTGGATGCCTAAAGAATATGAAAAAACAGAAATAATCAGAAGTATCAAAGCAAACCTTCTCCATGTATTAAAGAATTTCATTCCATCTTAAACCTCCTTTTTTACAAATTCTAGGTATATGTTTAACTATTGTCAATATATGTATATTTGTCTATGTTTTTATTCAATAGACAAAAAAGACAGTTTGAACAGATTAGACAGATTTCCTATGGCTTAATCAATTGTTTTACAATGAAGTGAACATACGATGAAAAAGCCGCTCGGGTATATGGTCAAGACCCCATATAGTGGAGATTAAGCATGCGAGGATGATTTGATTCAATGTGCCATATAGCAGACAATATTCCAGCAGCTCAACATCTGCGATAACCTGAACGCCGAAATCAGCTTCTGACTTTGGGCGAAGATACGTATAGCGTTGTTAAATACATGAGTATTAGACCATATTTTTCTCCCTACTAATATTTCTGGTCTCTACTTCCCAAGCCTTCCTTGTTTGCAAATCCCCACCTGGAAAAAGCGGTTTTGCTCCCACCTTGGTCGCTATAAACATATGGGAGCGGTTCTGGCGTTCTCTCATCCACTGCCCAAGCAGCAATTCACTTTCCCCACCAACACATCCGTTATTCCAAAAGGCATAATTATTGGCGGTATCTAAAAAGTACCACCAGCATCTCGATAGTGATCCAATAATCGATAAGAAGTGTGTTGGTCGGTTTTGGAACCAAAATTTAGGCAGCCTAAAACAAGTGCACTGACTTGTAGTCCTGTCGAGCCTAACGAACCGTTGCATTTCTGCTATAGGCATTCCGGTTGTACGCAGTCTGGCGATCAGGTCGATCCATTCCAAATCATGTGCGTAGTAAGAGCGATGGCCGTTTTCTCCCCGAGGAATCGGTTCCATTAGCCCCATTTTTTCATAGTAGCGAAGAGTATGTACACTAAGTCCAGTTCTGGCTGCGGCTTGTTGAATCGTTAGTGGTTGATCGCCCATTACAAGTTCCCTCCCTCATTTTGTGTCTAGTTTACAAGTTAGAGTACACTCTAAGTCAACGGTGTAAATGAAAGTGTTAAACGGGTATATTTGTCCATGTTTGTCCATATGATGGAACGAGAATGGGACAAAGGGGACGATACACTGTGACACGAAAAGGAGTAGGCTGGATATTGGCTTTTGCGGTACTCATGCTGTTGTTCACCTACGAAGCACCTGATCGCTCTTCTTGGCAGGCATGGTCGTTGCCGTTGACGGGAACGGTCATAGCCATTGACCCTGGGCATGGGGGAATAGATGGCGGGGCCGTTTCCAAAGCCGGGGATGTGGTGGAGAAAGAAGTGACGTTGGCCATTAGCATGTACTTGCGGGATTTCCTTCAGCAGTCAGGAGCGTTTGTAGTTATGACGAGGGAGGAAGACAAGGATTTGGCGAGTCCAGATGCGGCGCAGGCACGCAAACGAAAATCTGAGGATATCCGAAACCGAGTAAGGCTGGTCAATGATAGTACACCGGATTTTTTGGTCAGTATACACGTCAATTCCATCCCTTCTCCGAAATGGTCGGGTGCACAGACTTTTTATTCCCCTAGCTTCAAAAAGAGCGCAGAAGTTTCTTATTTGATACAAGATGAAATCAAACGGGTGATCGGTCATACAGATCGGGTTCCGAGTAAGACGAATAATGTGTTCTTGATTCGGGAGGTAAACTGCCCGGCCGTTTTGGTAGAAGTAGGCTTTGTCAGCAATACGGAGGAGGCAAAGCGACTTCAGAGCGTTGAATACCAAAAGGCTATGGCAAATGCCATTTATCAGGGGATCTTACGTCAGTACTCGGGAGAAAAAGCACCAATTACACCTTAAGAGGGCGGTGGTCGTGTCCCGACCGCCCGAATATGCTATAATGAACGCGCATACGCTGTCGTTATACCAGCATGAAAATGTTTGAAAAGATCATAGATGAGGTGAACCAGAATGTTGACCAGAGAACAGGTTCTCGAAGCACTACGCGATGTAAAAGACCCTGAAATTAATCGTAGCTTGGTCGAGCTCAACATGATTCGGGATATCCATATTGAAGGCAAGACAGTAAGCCTCACCGTCGTTCTGACGATTTCGGGCTGTCCACTCAAAGCCAAAATCGAGGACGATGTCATCGCAGCTGTGAAAACGTTAGGAGCCGAAGAAGTACGCCTGCAATTCGGATCAATGACAGACGAGGAGCGTGCTGCTCTGTCTGCCCAGCTTCGCAAGAACCAAGGTGGGCAAACACATAACATGGCACCGGGACAAGCTCCCCTCTTGAACCCGATCTTGGCGAAGGATTCAAATACGACCTTTATTGCGGTCACTTCCGGAAAAGGTGGCGTCGGAAAATCGACGGTGACAGTGAACCTGGCTGTTGCGCTCGCGCGGTTAGGAAAAAAAGTGGGCATTATCGACGCAGACATTTACGGCTTTAGTGTGCCCGATATGATGAATATTGAACAACGTCCAACGGTAATTGGTGAAACCATTCTGCCTGTTGAAAAGCAAAACGTAAAGGTTATGTCCATGGGCTTTTTTGTGGAGGATAACTCTCCGATCATTTGGCGAGGCCCTATGTTGGGTAAAATGCTGCGTAACTTTTTCACGGAAGTACACTGGGGCGAAGAATTAGATTACCTCTTGTTAGACTTGCCTCCAGGAACAGGTGATATGGCCCTCGACGTGCACACCATGATTCCGCAAAGCATGGAGATTGTGGTAACGACTCCTCATGCTACTGCAGCGTTTGTAGCAGCTCGCGCAGGCGCTATGGCAAAACGGACCGGTCATGAAATCCTCGGTATTGTGGAGAACATGGCGTGGTACGAAGCAAAGGATGGTTCGAAAGAGTACGTATTCGGGCGTGGTGGAGGAGCCAAGCTTGCCGAGACATTGACATGTGAGCTGCTCGCTCAAATTCCACTGGGCCAACCAGATAATCATCCATCTGAACCTGATTATTCCCCATCGATTTATGGAGAAAAGACGGAAATTGGTCAGCTGTACATCGATATGGCCAAACGTGTCATAGAAAAATGCGGGGAAGCTGTCAAACAATAAGATCCAAGAAGATGAAAAAGGTGGGCTCTGCAATAGAGCTCACCTTTGCTTTTTAAGAGGAAGGGTTGCCGCTGCCACCACCACCGCCGCCACCGGAACCTCCACCACCTTCTTTTCCCTTTCCTTTTTTCTTCGGCTTCAGTTCCTTTGGTTTTGTCATGTCCTCGGAAACTTTGGTCATGATCTTCATGAGTTCAGCCTGGAACAAAGGACTTTGCAAGGATTCCTTCATCACTTGCATGGTTTGTTGTCGATAAGCAGAGCTTTTCATCAGGTCCATCAAATTTTTCTCAAACTCAGGGTCTTTCATTACGCTTATAAGCTCTTTTTGGTATTCAGGGTCCTTCATCAGGTCCTTCATTAGTGTTTTTTGCTCGTTTTTCATGGATTTCGCCATGGCGCTTGCAAACTTAGGGTCTTTAAACGCCTCTTTGATGTGCGTGCTATTGGGATTCGTCATGCTTTGAATCAAAGTTGTCCGTACTGTCGATTCGTCGAGCATCAGATTTTGCTTAAACTTTTCGTCCTTCATCATCTTACTTACAGATTGCTTCGCTTCGTCCGTCTGCAATATGTCCAGCACCATGTCTTTGACGTTTTTATAATCAGGCTGAGACGAACTTTGTGCTTGTCCGCTACCCCCGCAACTGGTCAGCACCAGACAGACAAGAGCGGTTAACCAAAAAGACATTGTCTTTTTTCTCATGGGGTGGACACCTCCTTCTTTACTCTGCCTACAAGTAACGTGTGCATTTTGTTTTGTTCTTACGCTAGTATTTTCTTGTATCCATTGGTACAATCATATTCGATGTGGATGGGAGGGAATACTTGGTGAGTTTGCGTAAGTATGGTTGGCTTTTTATTACCACGCTCTTGCTTGGGGGTTTAGGTGGGATCCTGGTTGCCCTTATTTTTTATTTGGACAAGCTGCTCGTAGGAAGTACGGGTAACTTTTTTGTCGGCTTGTTCATGTATCTACTGTATGGAATGACCATTAGTATTGTGGCTCAGATGGGTTTTTTTGCGTATATGACGATTAATTATTTTGCTAAAACGATATTTAAAACACCTTCCCTGTGGAAAAGTGTCCAAGTATTTCTTATTTTGTTTGTCTTTTTCGATATGATTTATCTACGCTATACGTCCTTCGGTGAAGGAAAAGGATTTGGCACGTACTTTATTGAGCCAACGCTATTATTGATTGTCGCTATTGTTACCGCATATGGAAAAGTGAGTCTGACCAATAAATCTGCATGGATACCGACGACGTTCTTTATGTTTGTCGTTACGGCTCTGGAATGGATTCCGGCATTGAAGGAAGATAATGTGCGTGCCACTCTGTCCATGCTTGTCCCACTATTGTTTTGTAACGTCTGGCAAGTCATGCAATTGCACCGTCTGGTAAAAAGAGAAAGCTGACCCAATGAAGGTCAGCTTTTTTTGTTTTAGTGAATTTCTTTGCTGTCTACACTTGTACCCGAAATGAGTTCAGATACTGTAACGAATTCATAGCCATCCTTGCGAAGTTGATCAATGATCACAGGGAGGGCAAGATGTGTATCTTTCGCAGAATCGCTCGCATGCATCAGGATAATGTCTCCTGGATGAGCTTTCGATAATACATTATTGATGATCACATCTGTTCCCGGATTGGTCCAATCTTTTGAGTCCGTATCCCACTGGATGACGGAATAACCCATGCGATTGGCGATTTCCAGCACTCGTTTGTCAAAATCACCATTTGGCATCCGAATGAGCGTAGGCTTTTTTCCAGTCATTTCGGTTAGAATGGAGTCCGCTTTAGCCATTTGGGAGCGAATTTCTTCATCGGAGTATTTGGTGTAGTTATCGTGCTTGTGACCGTGCGAACCAATTTCTAAGCCATCTTCTTTGATGCGTTTTAAGATGTCCGGATGTCGTTGACTCCAAGGGGAGGAGAGGAAAAAGGTCGCTTTGTTTACCTTTTTTTCTTTCAAGACATCCAGTATAGGTAATGCTCGTGTCTCGCCCCAGCTAATGTCAAAGGTAAGGGCGATTTTCTTTTCTTTGGTGTCGACCTTATAAATAGCTTGGGGGGCTTGCGTGCTGGCACCTTCCGCAAAGGCAGCAATTGAATCGCGTTCCGCATAACCAATACCAGCTGTGAGTACGATGGCCGCGACGATAATTAAGATTTGCTTTAATCGTTTCACGCTAATCACGTAAATGAATTTCATGGATAAGCACCTCCTTTGTCCGATAACAGTTTATGCAGGGAAGACAAGGATATTCTTTGGCCTGTTGGCTATTGTTGAGGTACAATGCATATAGTGAATGAAGAGGCAGTAAAGGGGTGTGGTGCATGGGCAATCGATTGCGGCATTTATGGCTTGATAACCGAAAATATTTCTTCGCCGCATGCTTATTGTTTTTTGGTGGTGCCTTGATTGGTTATTTTCAAGCACCGCTCGTTGAAGAGATGGTCGATCAAATGATGGGCCAATTAAAGGAAATTGCTGAACGGATAAAAGATAACGGCGGCGGACCTTTAGCAGTGTTCTGGATGATTTTTTCCAATAATGTTTTCAGTGCATTGATGATGATGGCGCTGGGCATATTGTTTGCATTCTTTCCCATAATTGGAATGCTTACAAATGGAGTGCTGCTTGGATTTATTTTTTTCAAATACAGTGCAGTGGGAGTAAGTCCATGGGTTATTTTTAGTGCAGGTATTTTGCCACATGGAATTTTTGAGCTCCCAGCTATCCTGTTTGCAGCGGGAGTGGGTATTCGTTTAGGGGTGCTGACTTTACGCTCAGTGGGAGTTCTAATCCAACCCCAAAAGCTGGCACGATTGAAAAATGACTGGTACGATACACTCAAGCAATTTCCAGTAGCGGTTCTTACTGTGGTCGTTCTGTTATTCGTCGCTGCTATTGTGGAGAGCACGATTACTCCAACTATTCTCAAGGAAACTGTGGGGCAACAACTGCAGCAAGTGAACTTACTGAAATAATTCAGATTTGCGAACAAATTGAAGCCTTCCTAAACGGAGGGCTTTTTATTTTGAATAGGGCTGAATTTTGATGGAAAGGATAGAGGAGAGACTCGTAAGGCGGAGGGCGATATCGTTGCTAGGGTTTTTGTTTAATACAAAAGAAGTACAGGAACTAGAATACTTGTTAAAACGTGAGCTGGAAGAGATGCTCCTTGATTTTAGCGATAAACGAATTGATCAACTAGTGAAGCGGGCCATGGAAGAGAGATACTCCATTATGTTTCGCATGTATGCAAGAATCGCCTCTCCCAATGAGTTATCCAAGTACGTCAGACGCAGAAAACTCGGGGAGGAGCATTATACTTAAAAACTTTTTAAAAAAACATATTGACTCAAAAATAGGTAACGTGATAGATTAATTCTTGTCCTTAAGACGCCATCACAAATAACGATGATCACTGAGGACAGGAAATTGCTCCTTGAAAACTGAACAGCGAAAGCGTTAATGAGTCTATCATTA
>NZ_LMPN02000022.1:0-76452 GCF_001423865.2 Brevibacillus sp. Leaf182
TCAGTCTTTTTACATATTATAGGAGTCGTTTTGCACGGCTCTCTTTAAAGAGGCTCTTCCCTTTTTTTAGTTATGAATATATTTTTCAAAGACTTTACCAAAGTCTTTAACGACATACTTGTATCGGATGTCTTCCAGCCAATCGAAGGTGTATTGGTTGATGGACTTGAATTGTGAAGCTACGTCTGCTTGCTGGCCTGTTACGCGGCCCAGTGTGCTTTGGGCGACGTGGAGGCTTTCTTTTGCATGCTGGAGCGCAAGTTCGTTATCGTGCATAATCGAGGCGATCTTCACAAGAGCTTTGTAGAGGTCTTTTAGCTCCTCCAAATGCTTTTTGTTGACATCGATCGAGTAGTGCTCACTGCCCATCGTGAACTTGATTTCTACATCCAAATCGACGGTTCCGGCTGTTTCCAAATACACGTCAGAGATCGGGTGTGTATGGTAGGAATAGCGGCGCAGCATGCGTTTTTTGCTAGTGGCACTCGTTCCATCCAGATGAACCAGCCCCAGATTGGTGAAGCAATACTCGTCGGACTTTGATTTGATCAAAAAGTAAATTTTTTCATTATCCTCGTGCATGATGTAATCATCAGCGTCCACCTTGTCGTAATCCGCTGGTTTTACCACGATTCCCACATTGCTCAAGCCAAGTGCGTCTGCCGCAAGCTTTCCAAACATTATGAAACAGCTCCCCTCGATATGTACGTCTAACCTTACCATTTATACGTGCATGGAGGGACTTAGTTGCAAACAACTACTGTGCTTCACCCAGTTTTTTAAGGAGGCCTGCTTGATTACAGCCAGGTCGTCTTTTCTTCCGCTGCCACCCGACTGGTCTTCGGAGCATCTGCCTCAGGATAGCCAATGAACAGTGTGCCCACGACCTTTTTATTTTCAGGCGATCCGAGGAATTGCAGCAAGCGCTCGTCGCGAACCAAGCCGACTCCTCTCGTGCGCCATACCATGCCCAGTCCCAGTTCCTTCGCTGCCAGCCACATGGAGTGAATCGCGCAGCAAACCGCGTATTCGTTATCTTCTGAGGATGCTTCATCCCCTGGGATTACATCAGCGGTGGCGACAATGACGAGCGGTGTTTTTTCCAGGACGGCTAAGGAATCCTGCACGAGATTCGGCTTGGTCGGAAAACGCTCCAGCAAAAATTGCTTCGCGATTTCCTCGAACCGCAGCTTCGCTTCTCCTCTGATCACGTAAAAATGCCACGGCTGACGCAAGCGGTCGTTCGGGGCTAACACTGCGCAATCTAGCAACGCTTGGATTTTTTCGGTTTCTACTTCTTTTGGAATATAGTTACGCACGGCTCTTCTGCTTTTAAGTGCCTCTAGTACGGACATGCTGGGTTCCTCCTCGGTTTTACCATTTTCTTACGAATCCCAATTATTATATCGTATAGGCACCCATCAACGGGAATGAATCGCTAAATGTGCCTGGTGTTCGTCTTCTTTTGCCACGTAAATATCATACTGCTTATGATCTTGTTCTTGGGGCAACATCCCCATGTCTCCCCCTAAATGACGAACTGCATGAGAATGAATGCGTGTGCGAAAACGAATGCCATGAGCACTTAGCTTGTTTACCACACGTATGTATCCTTCATGACCAAACGCAGTGTGGATCAAGCACTTGTACTTGGAAAAAAGGGTGAGAAAAAAATCCATCATCCGCTCCACTCGCCTTCCTTTTTGTAGTATATTCCAATTATTGCGGAAAAGAGAGGGGCATTCTACTATGAACCGAAAGAAAGTGTTCACGGGTTCGCCTTGGGAACCTGTCGTGGGCTATTGCCGCGCAATTCGAGTCGGGAACCGTATTGAAGTGGCTGGCACTACTGCCATGAAGGACGGGGAAGTCGTTGGTTTGGACGATGCCTATGAACAAACGCGGTTCATCCTGGAGACGATTGAGAAAGCATTGCAAGAATTAGATGCTGATTTGTCTCATGTGGTCAGAACGCGGATGTTTGTAACGGATATCAGCAAGTGGGAAGACATCGGAAAAGCACATGGAGAGTTTTTCCGCGAGATTCAGCCAGTCGCTACGATGGTTGAGGTCAAGGCATTGATTGACCCGCGTCTGCTCGTTGAAATTGAAGTGGAAGCCATTGTTTAGCATGCTGGTTAGTTGGAAGCGGACCGACGACTTTTCCTGTCGATCCGCTTTTTGCTTTTTTACGATTGTGTGAGCTCCTCAGGGATATCAAGACCTGCCTTCTCCGTTTCTTCGATATGCTTTTTCACCAGGAGCTCGTCCGCATATTGTGCTTCGTTCCGGTAAATCCTTGCCAGCTCGATATGCGCATGCGGATAATCTCTTTCCAAAGCAGCGTGAAAATAAGTGATGGCGGCGTCGATATTTTTTGCTGTACCGTAGCCATTATAGTAGAAGATTCCCAAATTATAGGCACTGATATCGCCGCCTGCTTCGTAATCCTGGTGATAATAATGCAGTGCCTTTTCGTAGTCTCCTTTTGAATCGTGCAGATAGCCAAGCCACTCAAAAACCGGCGAACCCAATAACTCCCCCTGTTCATAATGCCAGAGGGCCTTGTCCAAATCTTGCGGCACCAGCTCCCCGTCATAATAGGTGGCGCCAAGATTGTTGTGAGCCAGCGCATGACCGTGTTCTGCCGCCTTGCCCATCCAGTACATAGCCTGATCGGCATCAGGCTCCGTGCCTATCCCATGTCGATAGCAGCAGCCTAATCCGTTCATAGCATGGTGGTTGCCTGCCGCAGCCCCTAATTCATACCAGTAAAAAGCTTTATCAGCATTCTCGAAGCCTTCTAGACTGTAATACATATGGGCAAGATTGTTCATGGATGGGGGATAGCCCTTTTCGGCAGCAAGCGTGTCGTACAGAATGGCTTTCTCATAATCACCTGCTTCATACGCTTCCATGCCCAGGTTGTACAACGTTTCTACTGGCGTGTACTGATCTACGCTGTCAACATCGTATTGCTCTCCTTTGGCATAGACCAGCAGTCGCTTGCGAACCTCGGCATCAAAATAATAGCTGTAATAACGATCTTCGACTTCCTCCAGAACGAGCGTTTTATCTGCCCTCGACAGCCCGTACTCGCTTACTAAATAAACGTCGTGGCCCTTGAAGGCATAAGCATAACCCTCAACCAATGCCTTTTTCACCACCAGATCGAATTCGAAATCACTCCATTGTTTTTCCGGCGAAAAGGCGATGTTCCATAATCCATTTCTCTTCAAAGCATACGCATCCTGATGCAGCCAACAAATATTTTCATAATCGTCCAAAGGGAATAACCATGCTGGCTGATCGGCATCCCCATGAAAAACGCCTAGCTTTCCATCTTTTTTCGCCAGCACCTGATCGCCCTGCCCTTTCTCCGTATACACCTGTAAATCAATCAGTTCATCATATTCGTACGGCAGCAAAAGGCTCTCCTGCTGTTTGCCATAAGCGGCGTACTTCTTCCCCTTGCGCAGAACGAGCAGATTCGGAAAATGGGTTTGCCGATTCAATTTATCGAAGCCGGATGCTCCGACAGTGCCATCTTTTTTGTATAAGGTGCTATGACTTGCACCCTTGTGTGGTTTGACGAGGATAAGCCCTTCGTCGATCCGTTCCACCGCCGCCAGAGGGAATTCCCCGACGTATTTCCAATATTCGTTAAAGATTTTCCGATTCTTCCTGCCTTTGACCGCCGTATGGTAAAAGCCGTCCCCACACTTGAAAGCTTCTTCATGCTCAAAATCTATCGTTACAGAACCAGCTTCGTCTAGTACGCCCCACTTTCCGTCTTTCTTTGCCGTATAAAATCCTTGGTAATAGAGCGGTTCCAATTCTTCAAAGTCGGTCGGGACAATTGCTTTTCCTTCCAGATTGATCAGACCATATCGACCGTTTCGTTTGACAATGGCACCAGCCGAGCCGTATTCAAAATCGTAGGCATCCTCCCACTCCAATGAAATAACGATTCTCCCGGATTTATGTACATAGCCGTATTTGCCATCTCGGGCAACCACGGCGAGATCTTCGGAAGCGAAATCGTAAAAGGCATCGAACTGAGGGGCGAGCAATACGTTTCCCTCTTCGTCTTTTATGCCGAACAAGCCGGCTTCCTCAAAAATCTCCACGTCAGGATGTTCTTCATAAGGCTGCCAGATGTGTCCCCAGCCGTATTGGTACTCCTCATAATTGAGCAGCTCGGCAAAAGTACGAAAGCCCGGGTTCACGTCCATCAATTCGGAGTAGTTCAACAGCGAGATGTCATCGTTGTCCATTGCCTTTGTCATGATCTCGTTGTTATGGGCAATATTGGCCCGCAAAGTTTCCGCCTGCTCTTCATGAGGGATGTCATCCATATTGAATACGTCCCAGGCATCGATGTGAAAATACGGAAGCGTTCGTTTTTCCAGATAGCTCAGAAGCTGATTTCTCGCTTCCGAAAATGCTTCTTTGTTACCGATTAACCCTTCCTGTCTCTTCAGGAAATCGTAGAATCGCTTCATGTTTGCGATGCCTGTCTGCGCGTCGTAATAGAGTCCGGAATTGTCCGGTTCGGTATGGTTGTTGTAATTGTTTCCGGCGATCGAACCACCTTCTATGAAGAGCGGTTGCAAGAGTAGGGGAACCTCATAGCCCCATTCCACCATCATCGTGTCGTCGTCTTGCGCTTGAGAAGGTTCACTGACGTTATATACATAGACTCTGTGTGACATGTCTTCTCTCCCTTTGATTTCCAATTGCACTTGATCACATTTAAGCAAATCTAGCTGGGCAAAACAATCCGACTGATGGGCTATCCATTGAAAAAGGCTGACTAGCAAAAATCATGCTGGTCAGCCCAAGACTGTAGAGAACCTCTGTTTTAACGAGTAACGAAAAGAGCTGGCAAAACATCCATAGTGAAATGGCGACTGCGTTATGAGGTGTACGGATAGGAAGAATGTTTGTGAATGCAAAACAAACCTCCAGCTCCACATTTCTAGTGGTTTTGAAGGTTTGTTTGTAGAGGATGATTTAGTATCCTAGCAAATTTTTCGTGTCATACTGGTACCCTCATCCTCTAAATTATTCTTTTTCCTAGCAGCAAGTAAAATTGAGAGGGTTCTGCAAGTTATGTTTTGCTGTCCCCTTTTCTAAAATACAAAACACATTAATGGTGCAGGGAGGATCGAAACCGATTGTTGAATCTTTCTTGACACCAATTAACTTTGAAAATTGATCTAACATAGTCATAACCTCCATTTTTTTACATTTTTTACTTTCAATTCAATTATAATAATTGCAAAACAAACTGTCAAATGATACATTATTTTCTAATAATTACCAAAATGAAGTTTAAGGGAGGTTTCTGTGTACGTTCTCATTCCATTAACGGTAGCAGTTGCTTTATTCGGCATGCAACTCTATTCATACCGAAAGTTCAGGAATATCGTTACTCTCTTTTCTGTAGAAGATTCTTTATTTTCACTTCTAAACCAGTATTTTATCGGTGTAAATCTCAAAGAGTCCCTTATATTCCCCACGCATTTTTCACAAACACCAACCATTGTCATGTTCGCTGCCCCCTCATGTGATACATGCCATCATGAAGTAGAAAGATACTTAACCCATATCAAGAAAAAAACAACCAACCTTCCTTTCTTATGTGCGGTTAAGCAGGATGATTCTGACTATCAGCACTTTATCGACACATTTAGCGGAAAAATTACTATGGTTCCCGTCGACAAAAAAACCATGAGCGAATTGCAAATCATCAACTTCCCAAGCCTGTTTATTGTTGACTCACAGGGGATCATTCGATACGTAGGACGCTCAGTTGGTGAGCTAGTAGACATCTTGCAGCACAAGGAGAAGCAAAAGCTTCACAACATCCAATAAAACTAGAAAAGGTGTTCCTCATGATTGTTCAATCATTTATCAAGCTGTTCACTTTCTTATGGGCACATGCCCGGCTACTTCTCACGCTTTTAGTTTGCTTAACTATCATGATTGGTCTACTACCAGTAGCCACCCTTTGGCTATCCAAAGAAATGATCAATGAGGTCGCGAAAATCATTCAACTCCAAGTGGGTGATTATCGTTATGCTTTTTTCTTACTCTCCCTTCAATTTTTAATAGCGATGGCTACATCTGTGCTTCTCAATATCCAACAATACCTGAATGGAAAGCTTGAAAATGTTTTGGAACTCGCGGCGCAATCACTTGTACTTCAAAAGGTAGAAGCGGTACCGCTTTTCTATTTTGATATTCCCGATTTTTACAATCATTTAGAGAGAGTTCACTTGAATGTGGGCACACGCTTTTTATCACCACTCACGATCCTACTAGAGATCGTTAGAGCCAGCATTACTATTTTCAGTTTCTTGCTCTTTTTGCTTACCGTTCACTGGAGCCTCGTCATTTTAAGTCTGATCGCGGCAATTCCCGTCTTCTTTGTTCAAATTCGGTTTGGCAGTATCAATTATTGGCTCAGATACGGCTTAACCCCCTTAATTCGCGACATACAATATACCAGTTTTTTATTGAAAGATCGGCAGTCAGCCAAGGAAATTCGACTATTTGGCTTAGGTCAAATGCTACTGAAAAGATGGACAACCTCCATTACCCACCAGTTCACTGAAACATTAAAGGTGCTGCGAAAACAACAAGCAACTGAGGTCGGCCTAGATGGGTTTACCGCACTTTTGTACTTTGGGACAGCGGGAATTATTATCTGGTTAATCCGTACCACCTCTATCCAAATCGGTGAGTTTGTAGCAATCGGACAAGCTGTGCAGGGAACACAAGGATTGACCAATCAGCTATCTAACCAGTTCGCCAAAATATTTGGAGAGCTTCTCTATATAAACGATTTTTTTCATTTCATCGAATATGAACACCCTGAAAAGGATACAAGCGACGAAGGCTCGGCTCTCTTTCCTGCACCGCTACAACAGGGCATTTTTATAAATGGATTGTCATTTACCTACGTGAATACGACAAATCCTGTTCTAAGGGATATTCACTTGCACATACGGCCTGGTGAAAAAATCGCAATCGTCGGTGAAAATGGCTCGGGTAAATCAACCTTAGTCAAATGTGTGATGGGGTTGTATCCCATATCACAGGGTGACATTTCCTTCGATGGCCTCAGTATTAGCCAGATCAAACCTGATGATTTACGCAAAAATATGACCGTGATCTTCCAGGATTTCATCAAATACGCCTATACGTTACAAGATAATATTGGTTTTGGTGATACCGAACGAATAAACGATCTAAAATGGATGCAAGAAATTGCCGCTACGGCTGGCGTGGATCAAATCGTTTCCAAACTTCCAGATGGCTACCAAACCTATTTAAGTCGCTATTTGCAAGAGGGAACCGATCTTTCTGGAGGACAATGGCAAAAAATTGCCTTGGCTCGTGCTCTGTTTCGAAATAGTGATATTGTGATTTTAGATGAGCCAACAGCAGCTCTTGATCCCATGACTGAGCTTTCTGTATACCAACTCGTACGAAATCTGACCGAAAATAAAACAACCCTGTTTGTCTCACACCGTATGGCTGCCGCTAAAATGGCAGATCGGATTATCGTGATGAAGGATGGTCAGTTAGTCGAGTCTGGAACGCATGATGAACTGATTTCACGTAATAAAGAATATGCGCAGATGTATCATGCTCAAGCACAATGGTATGCAACACCAGAGGAAAGCAGGTGAAAAATTGGAAATCGCATCCTTTATCTTTCGCATGATTCTAGCACTATTGTTTATAAGCTCGTCTGTATCAAAAATCAAAAACAGCACGACTCATGCTTCAATTGTAAAAGACTACAAAATACTGCCTGAACGATCTATTAGATTTTTTGCCGTCCTCGACACTTATTCTGAATGGCTGATTGGATTGCTACTCCTTTTCGGGCTGTACTATTCCTGGGCAGCTCTGGCTGGTAGTGGTTTACTACTCCTGTATAGCGTGGCTATTGTGGTCAATTTATTGCGCGGAAGACGAGAAATATCATGTGGCTGCGGTGGCATCGTCGGCAATCACAATCTATCATGGGTACTGGTCAGCCGAAACGTCTTGCTCATTGCGATGTGTCTCTGGGTCTATCAAATACCGACCACCTATGGGAATCTCTCATGGGCATTAGAAACAGAAAATTTCAGGACCGTATATGGAGAAGAGTACTGGACGTTAATGATCATCGCATTGTTGTCCACACTTGTGATTCTGATTGGTCAACATCTAACGAGCATTCGGAAGAAAGTACACGAGCTAGTTGCACAAAAATAAATATCATTCCCTCACGAAAAAGGAGAGATCCTCTGTGGAAACGTTTATACAATGGTCTGTGATTGCGTTATGGGTATTTGTCATTGTGCAATTCGTCGTTATCTACCTGCTAACAAAACTAGTAGCCGATTTTATCAATAAATTACAAGCAAAAGAAAAAGAACCGAGTGCAGACAACTGGATAGGCTCCAGAGCCCCGGTTCTGATCGATAACAGTCCATCTGGAACAAGCATTGATTTTACAGAGATGAAAAGCCACTCTACACTTGTACTTTTCACGGCAGAAGGTTGCCCCATATGCCAGCAAATCATTCCTCATTTCGAGCAGGTAAAACTACGATTTCCTCAGCTTAAATTACTCGTTGTTTATTCAGGAAAGCCCTTTCACGAGACCCAAAACCAGGACGATATTCAGTATATCGACTCTAGTATTTCGTTTTCAATGTACCAAATCGATGCCATCCCATCTGCTGTCCTGATCGACAAAAAAGGAATTATCCTTGCCAAAGAATCGGTTCCTACCTTTCATTATCTACTGGCATTGCTTGAAAAACATGTGCATATCGAAGCGGACACCTCGGAGTTCATTCCTGCGTCGCTCTAAATCAGCGGGGTGTCGTGTGTAATTATGACAAATAAAAAAGACTGCCGACTTTTTCGACAGTCTGAGGCTGACTAGCAAAAATCATGCTGGTCAGCCCTTTCTACTTTTTAGACTACAGGTCAATGACAGGAATACTCCCACCCACACTAACCGGTTCAATCACCTTGCCCGCAGACCGCACCAAAGTAAAATACTCATAGCAACCAATGACACCAAAATCCCCATCGATAACTCCCGGATAAGCGCGATTCACGGAATACTCCTGACTTAAGTGAGCCTTCAGCGCCTCTCCTTTTTGAGTCCGATAGCCCGAAATATCGACCTTGCCTGTAATCGGAACTGCTGGCTTTGGACCATGATCCGGGCAATGATCGTAGTAGTGCGGGATCGAAACATAGTACAGATCAGGATATTCTGCCGGAGTCAAGCTTGCCTCCGCTTGTTCGACCGCTCGCGTTGTCGCCTCGCACGTGACGATATGATCGGGATGACCCGTTACCCCGTCAGGCGGAAACG
The DNA here is from genome assembly GCF_001423865.2 of Brevibacillus sp. Leaf182. Classification (NCBI taxonomy): domain Bacteria; kingdom Bacillati; phylum Bacillota; class Bacilli; order Caryophanales; family Paenibacillaceae; genus Brevibacillus; species Brevibacillus sp. Leaf182. Next base: position 9,401 of record NZ_LMPN02000022.1, read on the forward strand.
TAACGACGACGTGGGGCTTCCATTCCTCTATCGCTTCCCGAATCTTAGCCGCCAGCGCATCCAAATCAGCATTTTGCAAGGAACCATCCGCGTACCGGAACAAGTCGAGACGACTGATTCCGAGCACTTCCGCCGCTGTTTTCAGCTCTAGCTCTCGATGTTTTGCCAGCTTTTCTCTGCAATCGATATCGAATGGACCGCTGCGTCCTTTGCAGCCGGAGGTAATGCACAAATAACACGTTTCATATCCAGCGTCCTTGCACTTTGCCAACGTTCCCCCGCAGGCAAAAGATTCATCGTCAGGATGGGGAAAGACAACCATTACTCTTTTCATTACTAGCACCTCACTTGCCGCTCGATTGGCGTTCTAAATAAGCCAATCCTTTTGCTATGACACCGTAAATCGGATCGTTTTGCGCATTTTCGATGACGACCTGCGAAGCATACTCTCGGACGCGCTCTACGACGATCTCTCGCACCCGATCATCGTTTTGCAAAACGCCTCCCTGCATGATCATATGAAACGGCTTGGCTTTCATTTGCAACGTATCTATGACAGCCCGAGCAGCATCGAAAAGCTCTTCGCCTGCGACCTGCAAAATAGCTACTGCCACCTTGTCTCCGTCAAGTGCCGCTCGACTGACCAACGGCGACAGCTCTCCTACCTTCTCTACGGAATAATGCTCACTGTACGTCCAGTTAAACAATTCATCTACGCGTCCCAGTCCAACGTGCGGGAGGAGCAGCTCCTTCAGTACGGTCGGCTCACCGCGGCCATCCGCTGCTTTTAATACAGCCATAATCGCTTGCTTGCCGATCCAGTAGCCGCTGCCCTCGTCACCGACCCGATGCCCCCAGCCTCCTGCTCGCGCCGTTTCTTGTTCATCGTTTACACCAAAAGCAATCGAGCCTGTGCCTGCGATGACCAGAATGCCGGATTTCCCTCCGGTCGCACCGAGCAAGGCCGCAAACCCGTCGTTTTCCACAATCAACTGCTGGACGCGAATACCGAGCTGGTGCAGCACCTTGCTCACCATCCGCGAGATTACCTGTCGATCATACTCCGTGTCCAGGCCAGCGATCCCGAACACCGCGCATTCGATTTCCCATTCGATTGGTCCATCCGGTGTCGGAGCGCCGCTTATAAAAGGATCAACTGTTTGACGAGCAATCGCATCGTCCAGAGCTTGGCTGATTGCTGCAACCAACTCACGAGCTGCCGCTTCCTCCCCGATCCCTTGATAATTGCATGAACCGGAGCGTCCTGCACCGATTTCATTTCTGGAGCGGTCCACCAATACCGCCAGACACTTGGTGCCCCCTCCGTCCACTGCCAGAAGAGGTATTCGCACCACTGCCATTACCCCACACTCCATTCGGCTGTCATCTGATCAAGCCCTTTCATCACATTCGCAATCGCCTGCTTTTTCTGTGCCAACCATTCTGTTTCCTGCTGGAGAACTGTTTGACGAACGGCGATCATGCGCTTCATTTCTTCTGGATTGGGGCCACCAGGTAGCTTGCGGATCATTACGAAATGAACCGGGTCAAGCGCCAGTCTGAGCTCTTCTGCTGTGAGCGACAGCTCCCGCCCGATTACTTCCATGGCTGCACGGTTTACCAGCTCCAAGCTGATTTGGTTTGCAGCGAGTTGCTCGCTCATTGCTTCTTTTACCACACGACTCACGATGTGATGCGATTTGCGGAACGAGAGCTGATCCGTGCGCACCAATGTATCCGCCAGCTCCGTGACAGTCGCAAAGCTGCCCTTTGCCCGCTCCAAAAGGACGTCCTTGTTCACTTCCATCGTACCCACAACGCTTGCCATCAAACGATACATCTGCTCGAGTACTCCCATGCTCCGCCACGCGTATGGCTGCATGTCATCCTCGGTATCCACGATATCGCCAAAAGGGGTATTGTGCATCATCGTAAGCACTGTCGTCGCATTTCCTGCTGCACTGGACAACAGAGAGCGCATATGCTCAAAGGAAACCGGATTTCGCTTTTGCGGCATGATGGAGCTGATCTGCACGTATGGACTCGCGACTTTTAACCCCGCGAACTCTTGTGTGCACCACAGCAGCATATCTTGAACCGTACGCCCCAAATTAATCGCTGCCAATTGAACGGCTGTCGCTACTTCCCCCAAATAATCTGCGCCGCAGACTGCATCATAGGAATTTTCCACCAGCTCATCAAATCCGAGCAATTCGCGCATCCGCTCCCGGCTGATTGTAAAGCCAGAAGTCGTCAAGGCCGCTGCTCCCATTGGTGAGCGATTGACTGTGTGATAGGCCTGGATCAGTCGCTTGATATCACGGCTGAGCATGTCAGTAGCCGCCATGATGTAATGCGCCATTGTCGTCGGCTGTGCCTGCTGCGTGTGTGTGTAACCAATCATGATCGTATCCACATGCTCATTTGCAAAGAGGAGCAAATGCTCTTTCAGATAGAGGGCAGAAGCCAAAGTTACCAACAATTTTTCACGCAGCACCATGCGGTATATGGTAATCCCCATGTCGTTGCGGCTGCGAGCCAGATGCAGATTTCCTGCCACATCAGGAGCCAGTTCCAGTAGACGGCTCTCTACCTGAAAGAACAGATCTTCAAACTGTCCGGTGTAATGCGATTGGCGCAGCTCTTCCATTTCGATCCCACACAGTGCACCAGCAATTCTTTTGGCCTCATCGTCTGTGAGCAAGTCTTGTTCACGAAGCATGATCAAATGCGCCTTGTTGATCGCCATCATCGGATGCAGCAGATGCTGCTTCGCTTCATTGAATGCAGGCTCCAATACTGCCTCCACGTATGTCTTGCCAGGGAAACTGGCTCCCTCCTGTTGAAAAATTCGCTCTCTGTAATTCATCTTCCTTGCATCTCCTTCCCTACCCATTCGTAAGCTGCTTCTATTTTTGTGTCTGATCTTTCTTTTAGGAGGGAGGCGACCGCCGAACGATCGCCTTCCTTCTACTATGATTACTGCTGTGGGCTGATCATGTTGACAAACAATCGGATCGCACCCGGTACGAGTGATGGAATTTCGCGATACCATACGAGCGAGCTGTAGGTATACGTTCCTTTTCCATACTTGGCAGTAAGGTACGTACCCGTAAATTCCTTCTCGCCTTCGTCTCCATTGGAGATGAGCTCTGTGTATTCCTTGCCCCACTCGGATGGATTATAAGCGGAACGATCCTGAATCCAGTTGTCCCAATCTTCCTCCGTGATTTTGTTTGGCGAATGGAACAAAGCATGATCAGGCGCCAGTACTGTTACTTTGGAGTTTTCGTCTGTGACACGCCATTGAATCAGCGGAGCACCGATTTTGATCGGATAAGGTGCCAGCTCGGGCTTCCATTTATCCTCTGGCTTGTGGTATTGCACGACCAGATTTCCGCCGTTTTCCACGTATTTCAGCAAGCGTGCATTCGAAGGAATCAACTCAGGTCGGAATCCATAAGCGCGAATACCCAGCACAATCGTATCGTATTGATCCAGATCGCCAGACTCGATGTCTTTTGCCGACAGATTGGTCACATCGACTCCCAATTGGGACAAATACTGATCGATATTGTCAAAGCCACTGGATACGTAACCGACCTTCAATCCTTCCGGCACCTTCAGGTCAAATGCCTGGATGGCAAGCGTCGCTGGTTGGACAAAGTAAGTCGTACCGATATGCGGGTAACGGATGACCTGGGCCCCGTGTCGGCTCTCTTTACCACTGCCAGACGCTACTGCTGTCACCGTATACTTATCCGGTTGGACCGAAGCATCTGCTTTGACCGTAAAGGCAACCGACTTCGTTTCTCCCTTGGCACTAAAGGCGAGCGGTGCTGCTTGTGGTTCTACACTCCAGCCTTTTGGTACGTCCAGAGAGATGTTGGTTTTCGCTGCACCTGGATTGTAGTTTTTCACCGTAACCTTGACCGGGATTGGCTCCTCTGGCTTCTGCGTATTCAAAACCGTCGCATTTGGACTCAGCACCATAGAAAAAGATGGAAGAACTGCAATGGCATCTGCTGGTGTCACATGGCTATTCGCCGTCGAGCCTGCAAAGCTGTAGCTGACGTCTGCCGTAATGGCGAAAGCGGCATACGGTTGGAACAGAGCAGCATCAGAAGGAACCGTGACATCAAATGTCGTTTTCACCGTCTGATTGTAGCCGAGCGATGAGAAGCTGGTGGTCGATTGCGGCTTGGCTTGCCAGCCTTTTGGTACATTCAGCCTGAGATTGATCTTCCCGACTTTTGCTTGGCCGCCGTTGTAAGCCGTGACCGTTACTTTCGTTGTTTGGCCTGCTACCAGCTCAGTTGTCTCAGGCTTTACTTTGGTTACGAGCGAGAGCGCTTCGGCACTCGCCTTGTTCAGTTGGGATTTCTTCACTCCCAAACGATGGCGCAAGTCTGTTTTCGTGTCAGTTGGCAGGGAGGACGCTTCGACTACTGCCGTCGCTTTTTCCACATCCGCCAGCATTTCATGCGCTTCCTTGGCTACTGAGGCAAAGCTTGGGTATGCAGCAATGACCTCTGCGGCATCCTTTTGCAGCTTTTTCAATTCACCCGCGACTTTTTCCCCACCAGACTGGCTGGCCACTTCCTTGGCTAAATCGTCAAACGAATAGGAAATTCCCTCAAAAAAGTCTGCTTCCTTGTCTTTTGTCTCTACGATGGCTTGATCGAGCTTGTAATAATTGAAGCTTGGCCCTTCGTCATAGTGGCGTCCCATCCCCTGGCTCTTGTGCATGAAACGGGATTCTTCGCCGAGTTGGACGTAAGAGGCACCATAAATTTCGTCATAGTCGCCAACAGGCACCTTGACCGAGTAATCCTGTTCCTTTGCAGGCAGATACAGCTTCTTCACCTGCCAAGGAGCCAAGCCTTCTTTTGCATGCTGTGGAAAAACGTTTGGATCTGCGGCATCCTTGAATGCCCGCACTGTAATGACATTAATCGCGCGATGATGACCGTGAGTCGAAGGTTCGTTCAAAAATGCGGGAATCACGACATCGGGTCTCAGTGTCCGGATACGGCGGATGAGCTTTTCGTACGCGACATCCTCGCCCCATTTTTGCAAGGTTTCATCCGGGCTTTTGGAAAAGCCGAAGTCAAAAATAGGGTCATCGATCTTTTCACTGAGGTTCTCCAGATGGATGTTCGTGATTTTGGAAGCTTCCTGCAATTCGCGGGTACGAATGATCCCCAGCGCATTACCCAGCTCGCTGCCTATCTCGTTCTGTCCTCCCTCGCCTCGGTTCGCAATGACACTGGATGTGTCCACCCCTTTGCCAAGCGACAAATACGCGAGCATCGAACTGTGCTCATCGTCCGGATGTGCGCCGGTGTTCATCGCACTGGCAATCGTGGTGAGCGGCTTGATGGCTTTCCACAGGTCGACAACCCCGCGGTCTGCATGGGCGGTCTCGGGTGCTACCGGCATAATCAGACTTGTGGCTAGCACCGCAGCAGTCGTAATCGTGTACAGCTTGGCAAGTTTCCCCTTACTCAATGAACGTTCCTCCATTCCATTTTCAGATTGAGGTCTATATCAATCATGGCGGTCTGTACGTTTGCATGTCATTGATGTAGCCATGGATCGACCCACGGTAGGCCCGGAGTGGATGGGGCATTACTGCTTCTGACTGATCATGTTGACGAACAAGCGAAAAGCGCCAGGGACTAGCTGTGGAATCTCGCGGAACCAGGCAAGCGAGCTGTAGGTGTACGTCCCTTTTCCATAGTGCGCCGTGAGAAAAATGCCGCGGAACTCCGGTTCTCCCGGATCACTTGTCGCAATCAGCTCGGTATACTCGCTACCCCAGCGAGAAGGATTGTAGATGGAGCGCTCCTGCACCCATCCATCCCAGTCTGCTTGGGTAATCACGTTTGGCTCCTGGAACATCGGATGGTCAGGGGCCAGCATACGGACGTCTGATTGCTCATTGGTCACCCGCCAATCGATCAACGATTCGCCGATAAAAATAGGGTATGGTGCCAAGTGCGGTTTCCATTTGTCCTCCGGCTTGTGGTATTGAACGACGAGATTTCCGCCGTTTTCTACATAGTGCAAAAGACGCTGGTTGCTCTCGATTAATTCGCGGCAGAATCCGTATGCGCGAATGCCGAGAACAATCGTGTCGTACCGGGACAAATCGCCCGATTGTATTTCGTTTGCGTCGAGATTGAGGCAATTCACCCCAACCGCGCGCAAGTATTTATCCATATTGTCAAAGCCGCTGGATACGTAGCCGATCCGTTGATTTTTCGGGATGGCCAGGTCAAAGGCTTGAACAGTCAGCGTAGCGGGCCGGATGAAATACGTGCGGCCGACATGCGGGTATTCAATGACCTGCACATCTTGCGCAATCTCTGTCACACCGTCTGTCCCCGCGACCGTAGCGCTGATCTGATATTTGCCATTCGTCACCTGCGGTGTGGTATGAACAGTAAACGCGATCGTTTTCGTTTCGCTGCGGAAAGAAAACGGCACATCGACAAAGGCTGGCTCCGCTGTCCAGCCTTCCGGGACAACGAGAGCGACCTTGGCTGTAGAGCTTCCCGGACGGTACTGTTTCAGTGTTACCTTAACCGGGATTGTCTCATCCGTATGCAGCGTGTTTCGCACCACATCGGACGGAGTCAGCGTCACGGCATACGGCGGAAGCACAGCTACACGACTATCCGGTTCCACGCGAATCGTACTGGCTGTATCGAAGGCGAAATAGAGCACCTCGACATCAAGTAAGGGAGTCTTGTATGGATGGAACAGCTCCGTCTGGGCCGGAATCGATACCTCAAATACGGTGCACACCGTCTGATTGTAAGCAAGTCGTGGAAAAGCCGTTGGCGTGAGCGGTTTCGCCGTCCATCCAGCGGGGACACGCATGCGCAGTTGCACATGCTCAACCTCAAGCGAGCCGCCGTTGTAAGCCGTTACGGTAACGGTTGTTGTCTGGCCTGCCACCCACTCGCCTGTCTCCGGCTTGATTTTCACGACCAAAGACAGAGCCTCCGCACTGGCACGGTTTAGCTGCGCTTCCTTGAGTCCTAGCCGATACAACAAATCAATCTTGGTTTCTTCATCGAGTGGAGCCTTGCCTACTTCTCGTTGTGCAGTCGCAAGCAAAGCCTTCATGCGGTGAACCCTTTGTGCCACCTCAGCAAAACGCGGGTAGGCATTCAGTACATCTGTAGCCGCATCGTGCATACGGTGAAGCACTTCCGCGAGTTCTTGCCCGCCTTTTGCAGTGATGCTCTGCGCCAAATCAGCAAAACTGACGGGAAGTCCGGAAAAAAAGTCGCGCTCTTTTTCCGGTGCCGGAGTAACAGATGCATCCAAGCGGTAGTAATTGTAGGTCGGGCCTTCGTCGTAATGAACACCCATCCCCTGTGTCTTATGCATAAACCTCGATCGCTCACCAAGCTGAACATAGGATGAGCCGTAAATTTGGTCGTATTCCCCTACGGGTACAGCGACGTGATAATCATCGTTGTCCATAATAGGCAAATACAGCTTTTTCATTTGCCACGGCAAAAGTCCAGCTTGCCTATGTTCCGGGAAGATCTGTGGATCGGCTGCTTCGTGGAAAGCTCGCTGTGTCAGTAACGTAATCGCCCGGTGATGTCCGTGTGTCGTCGGTTCATTTTCAAAACAAGCGATGACGACATCGGGACGCAGCTCTCTGATTTTTCGAATCAACCGCTCGTACACGACCTCTTCACCCCATTTGCGGAAGGTTTCTTCGGCGCATTTAGAGAACCCGAAATCATGAATGGGATCATCCAGCTCTTCGCTTAAGATGCCAAGCGTCACATTGCTAAGAGACGAGGCTTCTTCCAGCTCGCGCGTGCGGATAATCCCAAGCGCGGTGCCTTGCTCGCAGCCGATTTCGTTTTGGCCGCCTTCCCCTCTCGTCGCGATCACACTCGTGGTATACACGCCTCTCCCCAGCGCCAAATAAGCGAGCATGGCACTGTGCTCATCGTCCGGATGGGCACCTGTGTTCATGGCACTGGCAATGGTAGCGAGTGGCTTAATCGCTTTCCACAGATCGAGCAGTCCGTGTTCCCCCTGCATGGTGCGAGCAGATGCGGGAATAGGCGGGCAGGGCAATTTGGTCGGCTGTACCATCGGTGATTTCTTGTCCATCGATTCACTGACGTCCACGTGAAGATCCCCCTTTTTCACGATCGCATCCAGCTTTACACGGCCGTTCCCGCTTTATCTCCGGTCAGTTTTCTAGAGATGAACAACACGATGATGATGACCACGATTTGCAAGACACCATAGGCGCAAGCGGTGCCGAATTCATTACTGTACATGCGTTGGAATACCGCGACAGACAATGGCGTCGTCTTCGGTGTAAAAATCAAAATCGAAGCTACGAACTCCCCGATACACTGAACGAATGCCAAAAGCGTACCTGCGAGAATTCCACCCCAAGCCATCGGGAACACGACACGTCTGAAGCTGTACCACCAGGAAGCACCCAGATTCCGCGCAGCCTCCTCGACAGATGGGTCCATCTGCATCAAAGTCGCATTTGTAGAGCGAAACACAAGTGGTAGATGTCGGACAAAATACGCCAACGGGATAATCCAGAATGTTCCGATCAAAACCTGACCAAAACTGAATGCATTCGGCTCACTGAACGCTGCAATCAGGTTGATCGCCACAACTGTCCCTGGCAATGCCCATGGCAGCATGATCAACACATCAAGAAGCGTTTTCCCGCGAAACTTGAGGCGAACCATGGCATATGCCGCAGCTACACCGAAAATGACGATCCCGATTACCGCGATAGCAGACAACTGCAAGCTGTTCAGAATCGGACGCCATGTCTTGCTATCCGTGAACAAATCCATGTAATGCGATAGGGTATACTCCGGAGGTAATATTTGCACCGTCCAGGTACCATCCACCGAGAAGGAGATGAGTACCAATACGAGAATTGGCAGCATCAGAATGACTGTACCGATAAAAGACAGCACAATCGTGGTGTAGCGTCCCGCTTTGCTCTTAATCTCGGTACGATGCACGCTGACTCCTTTGCTCAAGTTCTGGTAGTTGCGCGCGCCTTGGTACCAACGCATGATCAAAAGAAAAGCCACAGAAACAATCGAAAGAATCGTAGACTGTGTCGCAGCCATGTCCAAATCTCCATTGGTGCGAGACAGATAGATTTGCATCGTCATCGTCCGGTCAATTCCGAAAATGAGCGGTGCCGTATAAGAAGCCATCGAAATCATGAAAACCAACAGAGAAGACGCGACCATGGCTGGCGTGAGCATCGGCAAAATAATGCGCCGCCAAACGGTAAAGCGATTCGCTCCAAGACTGGCTGCCGCCTCTTCCAAGGACGGGTCGAGTCCCTTGATTGCTGCCGTTGCTGTCATGAAGAAATAGGTGTACATCGTAAACGTATGAACGACGACCACACCCCAAATTCCTTTTAATGAGAAAGGAACCTGGGCAAGCCCGAACAGCTCTTTGATCGCCCGTGGAATGATTCCGCTCTCTCCGTACAAAAAGGTAAACGAGAGAACGCCAATGAGTGGAGGCAATGCCATCGGAACCAAAGCCAGCACAGAAAGTATTTTTCGTCCAGGGAAATCATAGCGTTCCAATAAAAACGCCATCGCGACACCAACAATTCCGCACGTAACAACACTCAGAACCGATATGTAAATACTGTTCCACAACGCTTCCAGGTTGGCGGTATGCTCCAGGCTGAAGAAGCGAATGTAGTTTTTCCACGTAATTTCTTCATCGATTTTGATACTCGCAACGAACGTTTCGAACAATGGATAAATGACATAAGCCAACAATATTAAAAAGAGTGGCGATACCAGCACGTAGACGAAGGCGGGTGAAGCGGTGATGGACTTTCGTCTGGCTGCTGTCGGCGCTTGCTGCAACTCTGCTCTCAAAAGCTTCTTCCCCCTTATCCGGCAAAATAAATGCTCTCTTTCGGTATATGTAGGCCGATGGCATCGCCGCGCTGTTTAATCGGTCGTCCCAGGTTGATGGACATGCTGCGCAAGCTCTCCGTTCCTACTTCCGTGACGTAATTGACACACGCCCCTGTAAATTCAGACATAACAACAGAGCCTGTCACTACATTTTGTCCTTCGTTTCCTGTACTCTCCAGAACGGATTCAGGACGAATGGACATTGTTACTTTCTCCCCAACTGACAACTGTGCACGTGGAGAAGCATTTTCCTTAAATCCGCTTAGCATTTGTCCAGAAGCCGTGCGAACCAGCACTTCATCGCCGTCAAACCCTGTAACTGTCCCTTCCCACAGATTCGTCTCGCCGATAAAAGAAGCGACAAAACGGTTTACAGGACGATGGTAAATCTCATGCGGTGTTCCGATCTGCTGCACTTCTCCGCTCTGCATGACCATAATCCGATCTGACATCGACATCGCTTCTGCCTGATCGTGTGTAACGTAAATCGTCGTAATCCCCAGCTCCAACTGGAGTCTCTTGATTTCGAAGCGTGTCTCTTCTCGAAGCTTCGCATCCAGATTGGACAGCGGCTCATCCAACAGCAGAATCTGCGGCTCGATGACCAGCGCCCGTGCCAGTGCTACCCGTTGCTGTTGTCCTCCAGAAAGCTGATCAATACGGCGTTCGCCATAGCCTTCCAGACGGACTAGCTTCATGATCCGCTCTACACGCTCTTTTGCATCGGTTTTGTTGACTTTCCGAACCTGCAAGCCAAACGCGATATTTTCAAAAACAGTCATGTGCGGGAACAACGCGTAGTTTTGGAATACCATCCCGGTATTGCGTTTATGGGGAGGAAGAGATGTAACCTCCTGTGATCCAAAGCGGATATGGCCTTCCGTTGGATAATAAAAGCCGGCAATCATGCGCAGGGTAGTCGTTTTGCCGCAGCCACTCGGACCGAGAAAAGTAAAAAACTCTCCTGATTCGATATGAATGTGAACATCTTCGACCCCTTTTGCTTGGCCAAACCTTTTGTGAACGTGATCAAGTGTTACGCTGCTCATCGGGTTGTGTTTCCTCCTTCATCGCAAGTCATTTCAAGCTGCGTCCGTATAAAAACAACTTCTATATGTGACTAGACGGAAAGGACAACTCCTTCCCGCCTAGCTGCTTTTAAAAAACCTTCCTTACTTCTTGCCTTTCCCCTTGATGTTTTCATCCCAATGCTGCATCCACTCTTTTTCTTTTTCAGCCATGACAGCCCAATCGAGTTCCATCGGCTTCAGTTCGAGATTTTTCATGAAGTCTGGCAGTTCGTCCTTGCTGATGTCTGTACGAGATGGGAACTGGAAGCGCTCCTTCGCCAATTGGGCAGCAATTTCAGGACTCATCAAGAATTCCATGAACTTTTTCGCTGCGTCCAGGTTTTTCGCGCCTTTTACCAGAGCCACGCCATCTACCAGAATCGGTGCCCCGCTCTTCGGATAAATGAAGTCATACGGATGGTTGTTCTTTTTGCTTTGGATCAGAACGTCTTGGAGATTCCACAGGGAGATGACGCCCTCCTGACGATCCAGCTTCAGATACAGGTTGGTCGGGTCTTGCGTGTACTCTTTTGTATTGGCATCGAGCTTGGTCAGCCATTCATAACCTTTTTCAGGAGTATCCGCCCCTTGACGGAAGATCATTGCGGAATAAATGGTACGCATGGTGCCGGACGGCAGTACGTTTCGGATCACGATCTTGTCTTTGAATTTCGGATCGATCAATTCATCCCAATCTTGCGGAGCTTCTTCTGGCTTCAGCACCTGCGAGTTGTACATGATAACCTCTGGCAATAGCATTTCGCCGTACCAGCGATCTTGCGGATCTTTGTACAAATCCGGAACCTTGTCTGCAAAAGTCGGCTTGTAAGGCTCCAGCAGATCTTCATTGGCTGCTGTCGCTAGAGCAGATTGGGTACCGCCCCACCAGAAGTCAGCCTGCGGATTCGCTTTCTCTGCACGAACGCGCTCCAAAATTTGTTGGGCACCCATTTCGAGTGTTTCCACTTCAATGTTCGGGTACTTTTCATTGAATTTTGGCAATACGATTTCAAAAATGTTTTTGTCCCGTCCGGTGTAAATCACCAGTTTTTGTGGGTCACCCGATGAATCAGCAGGCTGAGCAGCCGTGCCAGATTGGCCTCCATTGTCGGCAGGCTTTGCTTCCTGTCCTCCAGTGCCGCACGCAGCCACAGTCAGAGCCAAGGAGCTGACAAATACGCCCTTCATCCATGTTTTCAGCTTGCTAGTTGTCTTCTTCAAAACGAACTCCCCCTCTTGTTCTTCTCACTCTTTGTCAAGCAGTCGTGTGAAAGGAAACGCTTCCAAAACACTGTGGACAGCACCAATCAAACCAGCTCGCTCCCCCAGACTCGCTTTTTCGAGATTAGGTACCTCAGGCACCCATTCTCTCAGCCATTCGTGAATTTGCTTCACCCCTTCACCATCGACGTGGACCATCTCCCCGCTCAGGATCAATATTTCCGGGTTCAAAATACTGATGATGTTCGCCATTCCGTACGCCCAATGTCGATACACATCTGCAAGAAGCTCTTTTGCTTCTGCATTTTGTTTGGCGTGCCGGATCAGCTCTTCTATGACACTCGACCCTTCCTGAAGGTCAGAGAGAAACCCCTTAGCCTGCTCTTGGATGCCCGGAATCGAATAATGCGTCTCAAACACGCCTGACGCGCCATTCGGGCGATTATGTACCGGGCCGATCATCATGAAGCCGATTTCTCCTGCTGCCTCACGACTCCCCCGATAAAACTGTCCATCCAAAATGATCCCGGCCCCAATCCCCGTTCCTACGTACATGTAGACGACGTTGGTATGGCCGACCCCTGCTCCACGGACGTACTCGCCCAGTGTCATCATATTCACGTCATTGTCGATAATGACGGGCAGTCCGAGTCGCGCTTCGATGGTCTGCTGAATCGGTGAACCCATCCAGCCTGTGCTGGGTGAAAAGCTGACGGTTCCACTGCCACGCTGTGTGACCCCTTGCAAACCGACACCCATTCCGAGCAGGCGCTCTCGCGGGATGCCACTTTCACGCAACAAACGATCAAGTCCAGCGGCCAAATCTTCGATGACGGTTTCACCATTCGCTGGTTGTGCCAGCCGTTTTCGATAGCGAGCCAAAAACTCACCTTTCATATCGGCGATGGCCATGTCCAGGGTAGATCCTTCAAAAATCGCGCCGGCAATGGCGTAGGCCTGGTAGTTGTACTCCAACAAAATCGGCTTGCGGCCGCCTTTGGAATCGCCCATTCCTACTTCTTGCAGGAGTCCTTCCTGGATCATTTCATCTACGAGTGCGGAAACACATGGACGGCTGAGCTGTGTCTGTTTGGAGATATCCGCGCGGGAAATTTGCCCGTGCAAGACGACCTGCTGCAATACTTCTTCTTTATTCAGTTTTTTCACGAGTTTGCTATTACCTGTTTTTTTGGGAGCATGCACGCTTCATCGATCACCGCCACACAGTTAGTTAACATTACTAACAAAGATAACCAAATTATAGGCACAGCGACTCCAAATAGTCAAACAATTTACATTTGTCTTTTAGATATTTTTTGGATTTTTTAGTATATATATTCATTGTTAAAAAATACTAAAAATGTGGTCTTCACGCTGTTGTGGCGGGGAGGAAACAGGAGAAAACGCTCAGCTTCTAGGTCCACCCCCTGTGGGATTCACTGCCCGGCTCCATGAAAAAAAGCGAAACCCGCGTCCAAAGTCGTCCATTCAGTAGGCGTCTCAGAGGTGGACGCTAAGAGCTTGTTTCTCTTTTTTTCATTGCGCCTCGGTCGGTGTCCCTAAGATCTTCGCTTTTTTCTCCTGTTTCCTCTACGAGCTTTCCGTGTTAAACGGGTTTAAAAGCCTTACTAGATTGAAGAATCTCATCAGTTCCGACAGAGAAGAATATTTCCAGACGTAGCGACTTGTGGAGTCCTACCTAGCGGAGAAGGGATTTGCGGGCAAAAGAAACGCAACCGTGCCCATGCGACGTAGCGGCTACCACTTTTGCGTTTCCCCGCGAATCCCTTCGGAGCGGACAGTCTCAACCCTCAGCGGGACGGAGCCTGGAGCCTAGACTGGAAATATTCTTCTCCCCACCGCAGCCACTGTCATTCAGATATATAAAAAAGCACATCACCCTCTACAGGGGAAATGTGCTTGGAACCCTACTCTTCTTTTCCTGATAACCAGAAATCCTCTATTAGTCTATGTATCCAGCGATTCCTTTTTTAATCAAGTATTCCATCTCTACATCCAGGATCTTCTCGACGGTGATCTCATCCAGCTTTACATCTGACTTACTCATGACGTAATCTACGAGATCATCAAAATCAACGTCGACATCACCTTTTGCATCTGCCTTCGCACTGTTCATGTACGCTTGCTCATGCTTGAGTACGATCTTGATTTTTTCCGGGTCTACTTTTGTTTTCGTAGCTACATGCGAAACGAGTTCGGTTTCGTTTACTTGCTTACTCATTTGTTGTCATCTCCTATTTCTCTTACCTTCTGTCATTTTACAATATCATGGCCGTTCCACACAAAAATGAAAGAAATAAAAAAATATATCACGCAAACAATCCTCGTTCTAGAGGTGCAAGAAGATAATATTGTTTCCAAGAGACAATTTGCCCCACATTCTAATTGTATAAACATCAGACTCAGACAATACAAACGAAAAAGAAGCTGGAAAAAACGAAACCTTTTTTCCCAGCTTCTTTACTTTTGAGGGACTTCTTAGACAGCCCCTTGTCATGACTACTCTTCTCTTACGGATAACCAGACGTCTTTGACGAGCTCCATAAAGGTCTGGATTGCTGGTTCTTCTCTTCGGCGATCCAGACAGACCAGCGATGTTTCTGCTTTCTTGGAAAAGCGGTACAGCTCGATTAGTTCTCCTTTTTGAAGCTCTTTTTCCACGAGAACCTTACTGAGCAGGGCTATGCCTGTTTGATTCAGGACTGACCGTTTGATCGTTTCTTCGCTGCTACATTTAATGACAGAGGGTGGGATGTAGTTTAACTCCAACAGGCATTGGGTAATAAATTCATCGAGATTGCATCCCTCCTGATAGGACAAAAAAGGAAAGGTCAGGAGTGCATCTGCCAGTGTTTTGTCCTTTATCAAATCAGGAGAAGCAATCAAAGTGAATTGTTCTAAGTCCACGACACTGGAATGAATACCTGGTTGCGAGGTGGTGCCCGCAATGATCCCAATATCCGCCTCGTGGGCTTGGATTTTTTTCAAAGTCTCCTGACTGGTGCATGAAATCACCTGCAGATTGACCTGTGGATGTGTCTCCACATATGCTTTCAGGATTTGGGGCATGTATTGGATGCAATAAAACTCCGGGGCCGCCACGACCAGCGGTCCTACAGGCATGTCTAAGTAATTAAGTCCCTCCGCCATGTGCTGGAGAACGTAGAAAAGCTGATCCGTATGCTGTTTCACTATTTTTCCAGCCGGTGTCAAAAACGTGCGCTTGCCTACCCGATTGAGCAAAGGATGTCCCAGCTCCCGCTCCAAAGCTTGAATCTGGAGTGTAATCGTAGGCTGGCTGTATCCGAGTTGCTCAGCAGCTTTCGTCAAGTTCAGATGCTCGGCAACGACCTGAAATGTCTTCAGATTGCGTAACTCCATGATTGATTATCCACTCCCTCACCGAACGACACCCATTCTTCGTGTAAGTGCGTGTTCAAAAAGTCGGCTTTTTGAACAACCTCTGTTAGAAAAAGTGTAGCCGAGAGTGGCTCTATGTTCAACCGATACCCTATACGTGCTTCCCTATAATACTCGCCAGCTTGCGAGCATCAACATTACTTCCGCTCACGATCGTCAGCACCTTTTTCCCTCCCAGTTCGGGTACCGTTCCCTGCATGAGTGCAGCGATACCTACCGCCCCTGAGCCTTCTACCATCAGATGATGCTCCTTTGCCAGCCAGCACATGGCTTGAGCAACATGTTCTTCCTCTACGAGCAGGAAGTCATCGACGATCTGCAGAGCCAAGTCCAGATTGCCTTGTGTAATTCCCCCATGAAGACCTTCTGCGAGCGAATCACTATATACCACATCAGCCAACCGCTTTTCGCGGAACGAGTAGTACCAGGGCGGAGACGCGTGTGTCTGAATCCCAATCACCTGCACATCCGGATTGATTGCCTTTGCTGCGAGCGCCACTCCGCAAATTAACCCGCCGCCACCAGCAGGTACGAGAATGACGTCAAAATCCGGCTCTTCCAAAAGAGCCTCCAGCGCTGCTGTCCCTTGACCTGCTATGATCTCGTTGTCTTCAAAGGCGTGGACGAACGTTCGCCCCGTTTCTTTCGCCAGTTCATAGGCGTGACTTTCTGCGTCATCATAGCTGTCTCCATACACGACCAACTCCGCACCGTAGCGCTTGATCCCCGCTTTTTTGGTCTCTGGTGCGGTTTTTGGTACGACAATCAAGGCTGACACCCCTCGAAGCGCTGCCGCATACGCGACCCCTTGTGCATGGTTGCCTGCTGAAGCAGTAATCACGCCCCGAGCTAGCTCCTCTTCCGTCAAGGATGCGATTTTGTTAAGCGCACCCCGCGCCTTGAATGAACCTGTTATCTGATGGCATTCCAGCTTCAGCCAGACATCGGCATCTGTGATGGCAGACAGCGCGGGTGATGATAGTAACGGGGTATGGATAACCTGCCCCTTTAAATTCTTGTGAGCTTTTACAATATCGAGAAAGGATACGGACAACGACATGAACTACTCCTCCTTGTTAAAATCTTTTCACTAATTGAATCAATAGTTCCACAGCAGTCGGAATGACATCCTCATCAATGTCAAAACGCGGATGATGGTGGGGATAGCTGCTCTTTTCTCCACCCATTCCGATAAAAATAAAACTGCCAGGCTTGCGCTCCAAATAGTAAGAAAAGTCCTCGCCCCCCATAACCGGCTCCACATAAGCAAGAGAACTCTCGCCAAATTGATCGGCTACGACGTCAGCAACGAATCGGCTCATCTGCTCATCGTTGACAACAGGTGGCGTCCCCCAATCCACGATGACTTCACCATCTGCGCCCCATGCCAAACACAATGCCTCAATCTTCTGCTTCAGCTCGCGAGCCAAGAGCTGCCTCGTCTTTTCCGACTGCGCCCGCAGCGTTCCGTATAAAACAGCCTGATTCGGGATGACGTTATAGGTCGAGCCAGCTTCCATCCGACAGATGGAAATGACCGCAGGTTCGATCGGATTAACGCTTCGCGCCACGATTCCTTGTACCGCGTTTATCACCTGGCTCGCCACATAGATCGGATCGACTGTTTCGTGCGGCATCGAGCCGTGTCCTCCACGTCCGGTTATGACGATGCGCAGGTCATCAGCAGACGCCATCATCGCGCCTGTACTGATTCCGATCTTTCCTTTCTCAAGAGGCTGCCAGAGATGCAGCCCAAAGACAGCATCCACATCATCAATTACACCTTGACGGACGATAGCTTGTGCTCCACTAGGGAGCATTTCTTCTGAGGATTGAAATAGAAAAAGCACATTTGGTGCTACGTCTGCGCGGTTTTCCGAGAGCCATTTGGCTGCTGCTAGCAAAATGGCCGTATGTCCATCGTGACCGCATACATGAGCGACCCCTTCATTTTTCGAGAGATACGCCTTCTCTCCCTCTTCAACGATCGGTAGCGCATCCATATCCGCCCTTAACGCAATGGTTTTCTTGCCATCCGTCCCCCGCAAAATGCCGATCACATTCGGCGGCTCACATGGAATCAGTTCCATTTTCCATTCCTGTAAATACTTCCGAACATAGGCCGCTGTCTGATACTCCTGACCAGACAGTTCTGGATATTGATGCAAGTATCGTCGTTCACTGATGGCCCATTGTGCAAGAGTTGGTGTGCAAAGTGCCATTCAAGATCTCCTCCCGTCAATATGGTCCATAACCAATCAGATGCGCGACGACGACTGCTACTGTCGCAATTCCGTACTGCATCAGGATCAGCGGCATAATCCATTTCATCCAGCGCAACCACGGGATGCCAGCCAAAGCCAAACCAGCCATGAAATAGCCTGATGTCGGAATAAAAATATTGGATATGCCATCTCCGAACTGATAGGCAAGAACCGCGGTTTGACGCGTAACGCCAACTAATTCTGCCAAAGGCGCCATGATCGGCATGGTCAAAGCGGCCATTCCACTGCCAGACGGAACAATAAAGCTGATCACGGTTTGGAGGACGAGCATGCCAAATGCTGTAAGTGCACTAGGCAATTGATTCAACACACCAGCAGAATAGTAAAGAATCGTATCGAGTATATGACCGTCATTAAGCACGACAACAACTGCCCGTGCAACTCCAATGACCAAAGCCCCTGCTATCAGGCCAGCAGCACCTTTCATGAAGTTGTCTACCATTTCGTTGATGCCGAGTCTTCCCACGATTCCGATGATGATACCCAGCAACAGAAAGATTCCGGATAGCTCGGTGAGATACCAGCCATATTGAATGACACCAAAAACCAACACGACAAAATTGAGAACAAAGCAAGTCAAGATTCCTTTATGTCTGGCCGTCAGCTTCAAATCTTCACGCAAAAGCTCCGCCGTGTTTTTCCCTTCAAACAATCCAAAGAAGCCCTGCGAACGGTCTTTTTTGACTTTCAACGCATACCGCAGGATGAATGCAGTCGATACGAAGTACATCACGACAAAAACAGCAATTCGATAACCCATTCCCGAAAAAGTGGGCAGCTCGGCGATGCCTTGGGCAACCCCCACCGTAAACGGATTCATTAGTGCAGATGTAAAACCGACCGACGCTCCTACCAGCACAATGGCAGCACCAGTCATAGCATCAAAACCAAGAGCAATCGCCAGCGGAATCATGATCGCGATGTAGGGTAATGTTTCTTCAGCCATTCCCATGAGCGAGCCGCCTGCCGCAAAAAACAGCATCATGATGGGAATCAGCCACTTCTCTTGATTCCTGAGCAGACGCGATAGTGTGACGATGAGCGCTTCAATCGCGCCAGTAGCCGTTAAAATACCGAATGTTCCGCCAATTATCAATACAAAAAAGATAATACCTGAAGCTTCCACCAAACCGGTATGCACACTGTTTACCAGCCCGAGCGGCTTGACTGGAGATGATTCAATCCACTGAAACGACTGTGGCTCAATGACACTTCTGCCATTCACCTCGACTCGTCCATATTCTCCAGCAGGCAAAATATACGTCAGGATGACCGCAATCGCAATCACGGCAAAAAGTAACGCGAAGACATTGACTTCCCACAGCTTCTTCTGCTTTTTCGGCTGCAAATCTACATGGAGCTGACTCATGATATCCCCCCAGTTAGGTATCGTGATCAGAAATGCCAGCATGCTAGAATACCAGGATAAGAGTGTCTCTTTTCTTCCACCGAAGAGACACTCCCACTCTATCCCTTATTTGCGTGACTCCAAAAACTCCGATACTTTTGATAAACCTGCTTGAAGCACTTCTGTCGAGCAGGCGTACCCGATGCGTACCCAGCCTTCCAAGTCGAAGCAACTGCCTGGTGTCAAAAACGCCCCTGTCGTTTTAAACAGGTCAATGCAAAACGTTTCCGAAGGGATATCCAGCTCGTACTTGAGCATCGCGGTTGTTCCTGCCTGCGGCTTGACGTAAGAGACCAACGGCTCCTTCGCTACCCACTCATCGAGAATTTGCAGGTTGTCCCGCACGATCTTCAGGTTGCGCTCCATGATCTTGTCGCGGTTTTTCAGTGCATGGACAGCCAGCATATCATCCAGCATCCCGCAACTGATGGTGGTGTAATCGCGGTGCGTAAAGCAGCTCTTGATCACATCCTGAGGTGCTGCAATCCATCCCAGGCGCAAGCCGGCCAATGAAAACACTTTGGACATGCTGCTTGTCGCAATCCCTTTTTCGTACAAGTCCACGATAGATGGCACCACAACCTCCGGGTCTTGATGCAAATTTCGATACACCTCGTCACACAGCAGGTAGGCACCAACGGAGCGGGCAATCTCTACGATTTCTCGCAGCAACCCTTCACCCATCAAAGCTCCGGATGGATTGTTCGGATTGTTGATACAGATCAGCTTGGTCTTGTCTGTAACGAGCGAGCGCAACTCATCCAGATCAGGCAGAAAATCATTTTCCGGCAAAAGTCTGAGCAGCTTGACCTGCGCTCCGAACGACTCCGGTACCGAATAAATTTGCTGATACGTCGGATGGACTGTAATGACTTCGTCACCAGGCGCAACGAGCGAGAACAAGGTGAGAAAATTCGCTCCGATCGCCCCGTTCATCGCCAAAATGTTCTCCGGCTTCATCGTTTGATACATACTCGCGACGAGGCTTCGGAATTCCGGCGAACCCTCGATATGCCCGTACGTCAGCTTCTTCTGGGCCATCTCGCGAAAAAAATCTTCCGGCTCATCGGAAAGGCGAATCAACTCTTCTACGGTCAGCGAATCGACGCATGTTTCCGCAATATTGTAAACAGCCTCCATCTCGTAGGCGTTCATCCATTCTTCTACTTTAAATGGTGCAATTCTCATCTTCGTTCCTCTCCTTTTCCTATCCTTTCATCCTTACAGATCAACGATCGTACCTACACCGCGCTTATCCGCCATTTTCAAAATGTGTGCAGCCGTCAGTAAATCCTGAAACGCGATCCCGGTGCTGTCAAAAATCGTGATTTCTTCTGCATGTTGTCGTCCTTGGGCATGACCAGGGATGACATTTCCGATCTCTGCTGCGATATCGCGTTCTGTTATCAGGCCCTTTTTTATAGCTACCTTCGTCTCTCCCACACGTACAGCCTGTCCTACATCATCAACGACGACGCGGGCTTTTGCAAAAAGCCGTTCGTCGATTTCCTGTTTACCTTCCATGTCTGCCCCTATGCAGGTAATATGTGTCCCTGGCTTCACCCACTCCGCTTGGATCATCGGTTCATGTGAAGAGGTTGCCGTGATGATAATATCTGCTTGTCTAGTCGCTTCTTCGAGGTTGTCCACGGCAATAAACTGCACGTCACAACGCTTGGCATAACACTCGTATTCTTCTCCTGCATATTTGGAGACAAATCTGGTCAAGAGGTTCTCTTTTATTTTGGCGGCAAAGCTTTGTGCCTTTTCTGGTGATCGCGGATTGCAGATGAACACCCGCTTGATCTCTGTCATCGTCATCAGTGTCGCCATGATTTGAAAGGGAGCCTGGTGTCCCGTCCCGACAATCAGTAGGTTCTCCGATTCAGGACGTGCCAAATACTTTGCACCGATTCCACCGGCCGCTCCCGTACGCATGCAAGTAATGTGCTCTCCACTCAAAATCCCTTGGGGTACCCCAGTTTGGCTGTCCAATACCATCACCGTACCCACTAATTGTGGCAGGCCTTTCTTGTCATTGTCACCGAACCACGAGACGAGCTTGAGTCCAAATATATCGGCTTGAGGCAAATGACCTGATTTGATATCCATGTCGGCTCTACCCTCTACGAACTCGTGAAAAATGAGTGGAAACAACGTCGCCTGCTGACTCGATTTCATTTGATAGGCTTGCTCGACCACTTCAATCACGCTGGCCATATCCAGCACATCTTCCGTGGTTTCCTGATTTATGACGCGAAATGGAAACATGTCTGTCTTCCCTCCCCACTGTTTCTTTCACACTAACACAGTTTTTCGAGGTGAAAAAATTGAAAGATCCAATGGTTCCTATTAAAAAAAGCAAACCCTCCACCAACAGATGCTGGAATGGAGGGTTTGCTCATGCTCCGCCGATTCTTGCCGAAATCGTCGTAGCTTGGCGTTTCACTTTTTCGATGAGGAGGGGCAATCGATCTTCTGTCACCCGAAAGCACGGGGCGTTGATCGAGATCGCTCCGACGAGTTGATTTCCGTAGCCGATGATCGGAGCAGCAACAGCCATGGTGCCTTCCGTCTTCTCCTCGTAGCTGATCGCATAACCACTTTTCTTAGCTTCACTCAACTGCTCCAAAAAGGACGGCTGCTTGTCTGGCGCAAGCTGCGCGGAAACGACTTTTGTAATCGCATCCTGCTTTAAATACGCGAGAATGATTTTGCTAGGGGCGCCGATTGTGAGAGGAATCCGCTCCCCCAGGTTCTCGTCTATGCGTATTTTCAGTGGACTTTCTACTTTTTCGATCGGCATCGAATCTGCCCCCGCCAATACGTTGAGGAAGATACTCTCCTCGACTTCATTCGCCAGCTCCTCCATGAAAGGTCTCGCTACAGCCCGCAGGTTCAGCTTTTCATGCAGGATAAAACCGATTTCCATCCACGTATATCCCGGCTTGTAATGCTTGGTGACTGGATCCTGCTCAACCAATCCGAACTGGATCATGGATTCGAGAAAACGGTGGAGCGTACTGATTGGAAGACCTGTTGCGCTCGCCAGCTCCGAAATCGGCCAAGCATGTTTTTCGTCTGAAATCAGTACCCGAATAATTTTCATCGCCCGTTCGACTGATTGAACCATCCTTCTTTCGTCCTCCATGACATAAAGTTACGCTGCAACACTCGTGTTATCTTTCGTTTGTTTTGTGGGGGCTTTTCCTTTGGCAAGCCTTGCTTCCAGCTTGTTCACGAAATACGAGAAGATCATGATCAGCACGAGATAGTACAACCCGACGACCATATACGTCTCCAACTGCTTGTAGTTGGAAGCTGCTTCACCGAGACCCGTTCCCCATAAATCCTGCATCCCTACGTAGGCGACCAGCGATGAATCCTTCAACCCGATAATAAATTGATTGCCAAGCGATGGGATCGCCCGACGGAACGCCTGCGGCAAAATGATTCTGCGCATCGCCAACGGATACGACATTCCGAGTGATCGGGAAGCCTCCATCTGCCCGCGATCGATTGACTGGATGGAGCCTCGGAAGATTTCTGCAATATACGCACCATTATGAACCGCAAGCGCGATGGCCCCTGCCCAAAACTGGGACAACGTCACCATATTCGCCAAGCCGAAGTACAGAATACAGATTTGCACGATCAAAGGCGTTCCACGAATGACGGTAATGTAGGTGTGTGCGATGTAGTTCAACACTTTGGAATCGGATATCCGGAAAAAGGCGATGACAAGACCTACCCCACAACCGAGGATCAGGGCAACTGCCGTCAACTGAACCGTGAGCCATGTCGCTTTTAGAAAAAGGGGATAACTGGATAGAAAAATATCAATAATCACGTTCAATCCTCCTCACATGAAGCGTTAAAAAGGGGGGCGTCCATCACGGACACCCCGTTGCCCACTCACTGTTTTTGCAAGATATTGCGACCAAACCATTTTTGGCTGATCTTTTCATAGGTACCGTCTTTGACGATCTCATCCAATGCCTTGTTGATCCGCTCCACTGCCTCCTGGTCACCCAAGCGCACAGCAATCGCTTGCTCGTCAAAGCTGAGCGGTTCGCCTACATCAATCACTTTTCCGCCGCCTTCTTTAATGAATCGCAAGCCAACTACCTGGTCGGTAATCACTGCATCGAGACGTCCTGTCGGCAGGTCGAGCAAAGCGGTGATATCGCTATCATATTGAGTGATTTTGTCTTCATCGGTCAGCTTTTTCGCCCAATCCAAGTAGTTGGATGCTTTCACGACGCCGATTTTTTTGCCTTTCAAATCCTCTTTGCTCTTGATCGTTGTATTGCCCTCTTGCACGAAAATTTGCGAACCGGAACGGTAGTATGGATTGGTGAACAGAACAGCTTTTTGACGGTCAGGTGTGACGGTCAAGCTCCCAATGACAGCGTCGTATTTTTTCGCGTCCAGACCAGGGATGATTGTCTCGAATGGATTAGTGATCGGCACTGCGTTCATGCCCATTTTTTCTGCCAGTGCTTGTCCGATCTCTACGTCAAAACCAGTCAGTTGCCCGTTTTCCTTGAAGCTAAACGGCTTGTACACGCCACTCATTGCGTACGTAAAATCTTTCTTTCCACCGTCTCCAGAAGCTTGTCCACCTGCTGCCGGTGCACTTTCCTGTGATCCACAAGCAGAGAGCAACAACGAGCCCATCAGAACAGTAGACAACAAAATTCCGGACCATTTTGCACGTTTTTTCATTGGTGATTCCCCCTGTTTTTCATCTCTATATTTAGTGGATTTTAACGGATGCTACCTAAAAACTGCTTGGTACGATCATGCTGCGGGTTTTCAAAGAATTCTTTCGGTGGTCCCTGCTCCAGAATTTGCCCATCGTGCATGAACACCGCCCGATCTGCTACCTCACGAGCGAATCCCATTTCATGTGTCACGACAATCATCGTCATTCCTTCTTTGGCGAGCTGCTTCATAACCTGTAGCACTTCACCAACGAGCTCGGGATCGAGTGCCGAGGTAGGCTCATCAAAAAGCATGATCTTCGGTTTCATTGCAAGTGCCCGGGCAATGGCAACCCGCTGCTTTTGTCCACCGGAGAGCATGTCCGGGTAGACATCGGCTTTATCCTGCATATTCACTTTTTTCAGGAGCTCGTACGCTAATTGTTTGGCTTCTGCTGCATTCATCCCTTTGACGTGAACAGGTGCCTCGATCAAGTTTTCCAAAACGGTCTTGTGCGGAAACAGATTGAAGTGCTGAAAAACCATGCCGACCTCGGCGCGGAACTGATTGAGATTCGTCTTGTGTGGATCAATCTGCTGACCACCGATTCGAATCTCTCCGCTGTCATAAAACTCCAGAAAATTCAAACATCGGAGTAAAGTACTTTTGCCTGAACCACTGGCTCCAAGTAAGACAACAACTTCCTTTTCTTCCACCGTGAGCGTAACGCCCTTCAACACGGTTAACGGGCCAAAAGATTTGACAAGTTGCTTAACCTCAATCATCCTGCTATCCCCCATTTATCTCCCGGATGAATTGCGTATTCCTTTTTCCGAATACCGGAAATGATTTCTGATTTAAATTATAATTATATATTTTCTGATATTCAAGAAAAATATGTTTTATTGAATAAATATTCACGATAGGACTATGGAATAGTTTTCCTTCTTGCGTGGAATGAATAAACGGGAGTGTTTTATACATCAAGGAGGATCGTAATGAAAGTAGCAACGTACTTCTATGTAGGACTCATCATCATTTTTCTACTCTCCGCCTGTTCGCTGCCAGGTCCACAAGCAGCGCCACCGCCACAGCAAGCGGCTCCATCTGACCCTGATCCGGAAGTCAAAAGACCAACAACGGAGGATATCAAAGGTCGAACCATAAACAATCAGTTCACGGTGCCGATCCCGATCACCGAGACATTTACGTTTACCATTCCTCCCTCTTGGACAGGAAATTACATCGTGGAGGAGTTCTCATCGACGAGGAAGCGCCCCCCTCGCCAACAGCCACTGGAGGGCAAGCTGGATGTGCCGACGAAATACGAAGCGCATTTTATGTTCGCTCCCAATCAGCGAAAAGAGGAGCAGTCCTCACTCCTCACCATTTTTGTCATGACGGTACCCCATTGGAATCACCTGTCCAAAATGGAAGGACCTCCGCTGGGTGATGTGCTGGCACAAACACATGGGCTCGTCTACGCTGTCTCCTTACCCCAGTCCAATCCGTATGACCCCGCAACATCAGACGGCAAGCTGTATGGGCAAATGGTCATGTCGCTTGATCAGGTAAAAAATGCGTTTTCCGTTCAGTAGATAGAAAAAAGTGGTTGGCAGCGCAACGTCTGCTCAACCACTTTTTCGCGTAAATATCACGAACGCAACTGCTCTCTGACTGCCATCAATGCAAAACCGAGCAAATTTTCTCCTCGCCACTTTTCGGGCTGTTCCGCATGCGGATGATCGTGAGCCATCCCGATCCCCCATATTCGGTCATAAGGACTCGCTTCGACAATGATGCGGTCACCTGTGTCCAAGAGGTATGCTTTCAAATCGGCATGCTGGCTGAATTTTAACAGGTTTGCCTGGCGAACGATCGCCGTTTTGTTCGCATTCCACACAGCCTCGTCAAAGGAATGAACCTTTCGTCCCAATTCCTTGGCTTGTTTTGGATGGCTTTTCCTGAGTATTTCATCACGGATGGCAAGATCACCGAACAGTTCAGCCTTTTTCGCCATCATGTAATGCTCAGCGGTCAAGTACGTGATGCCATCCTCTACAAAAGCAGCAGGATACCATTGGCTGAAGCATGATTTGTCGATAGTGCCTGATTCCTTCTGTGTATGTCCCCAAAAGAACAAGTATTTCACTCTGGTCTTTTGCGACTCTTTGATTACGCTTTGAACGTCATGTATGTGCTCCATTGTTGTATCCCCATCTTTCTTTTATAGACAATCCCATGTA
The DNA here is from genome assembly GCF_001423865.2 of Brevibacillus sp. Leaf182. Taxonomy (NCBI): domain Bacteria; kingdom Bacillati; phylum Bacillota; class Bacilli; order Caryophanales; family Paenibacillaceae; genus Brevibacillus; species Brevibacillus sp. Leaf182. Next base: position 35,753 of record NZ_LMPN02000022.1, read on the forward strand.
TACGAAGCCTTTGAAAAATCCAGACGAAGCAGATCCTCCCTGCGAATGAAGAAGTTGCCCACTCCGCTATCTCCCCACGAGACATAGTAATCGTAGTTGTCGCCTTCCATATCCAGTTGAAGGAGCAGCTCCCACCCATTCTGATTCACATTTTCTTGGGTAAAGTAGGGATATCCACCGATCCGAGACCCGCTTGCATCGGCGAGGTCCCAATATTTCGAGTAAGCCACTTCATCCTCATCAGTAGGAAGCTGAAAATTCACCGCCTGTGGATCTCGATAAGGGACGTACTGCGACTCTAGTTTTCCTGTCAGCTTGTATGGTCCGCCCAAAACGGGACTGTACACGTCGCGGTCCTCTGGTTGAAAGGGGTCTATTTCCTGTGTGTCAAAGACCTCTTCAAAATGAAGCACTTGAAAGGATTGGTCGATCAATCCGAACGTATCATCCTCCTTGACAAAAAAACTGGTCAAGCCACGAGCGGGATAGCCATCAAGTCGCGGCATTTGCGCCCAGTTGATTTGTGCGATAAACAAGTAGTTTTTCCCTTCTTCATCCTGTGGGTATGGCATTTGTGGCGGCAGCCAAGGCTTACCGCCAACCTTGCTATCCGTTAAGGTAGCCGCTTCTTTCTTCAGTGTGAGCTTGATGGATGATTTTGCGGATGTTTGGATGTGTTCCAAAAACTCTGGGGTCCATTGGTTATTGGCATCTAAGAAGTTCATAGAAGATCACCTCGGATATTGAAACATATGGAAAATGGTTACATTCATTTTATCTGAACCATCTGCCTATCCGCAAATTTCTTACATCACTTACGCAGAAGGATGGCTGCCTGTGGTAAGGCTAGCCAGAAGCCCGATACAGGCATGGTAATCACCCCGACCACGCATATGCCAAGAATCGTCCACCCGAACGTAGCCGGCGGCTCCATTCCCTTCTTTTTCATCAGCCAATCCGCCATATATCCGAGCAGCATCAACAAAAAGCCAAACATCATAAACCAGAAAGCAGCATCTTCTTCCTGCCCTACCGCATTCCAAAAGCCGTTTGCGAGGATCTGCTGAAGTGGCTCCGCGTAGAAAAAGAGACCGACAACCGTATGCAGCAGTCCTGTCAAGATTAGAGTGAAACCCATTTGGCGCTTAATCCCACTTATCATTTCATTTCTCTCCTCTCACGTTGGCCTATTCCTTGGAAATGTTGATTTTATGAGCTCTCGGACGGTCTTGTTCATCCTGTAACGCATCGATCACGCTGTCTATTACTGACCGGGATGCGAGTAGCCATTCCTTGCAGGCATTTTTGACATGTTGCTCGGTTCCATGCTGTTCCATATTCCCGATAATCGTCAGCACTTTATTCAATCCAGTACGTCTCAATGCTGAACAGCCCCTTCCCTTGCGCTAAAACGAATGATCAGCCGATCTTCCGCATATTTCGCTCCCGTAACCTGTCGTCCCATTAATACACGTGGCAAGATGACTTTTCGCTTGTAGGCCCCCGCATTTACGGTCAATTCATCCCCTGTTTGCGTTAAATCCAAGGCTGCTTTATCCACAAAAGGAATCATCAGCTCCAACTGCAACTCGCCGTCCACTTCTCGAATCAGTTCCGTCCTGCCCTGATAAAGCTTGGCGGATGGGTCCTCTGTTCCAAAAACGATATCAGCCAATTCTTCTAGAACAGGCAGCCCAATCACTTCTTTTGGCATCATCGGTGCTTTCAAAATCGGGAGCGGTTGAAAGTTTTCCACGATTTCGTTCTCATACTTTCGTTGCAGCTCTCGCCAGTGGGCAAAAAATCCCTCTCCCACTTCATCCGGAAGCACCCGATTCACGATGATGGCATCGGTATTGAATCCGAACAGATTCAGGTACGTAAACGAGCGCTTTGCTTCCGCAAGCACCATTTTTTCCGGGTTTACGACGATCCTCACTGATGTAATCTCCGGGTCCAAAACAATGCGTTGCATTTCCTCCAGCCCCCGAGCGAGCTGCTCGACGCTGTCTAGCACATCATCAGAAGGAAGCTCTACTTTGTTGACGATCTTGGCCACTGGGCGAACCAGTTTGATCAGCTTGCGCTCCGTCGGAAAAATTTTCTCCAACCACCAATTCAATACGTTCGGATAACTGAGCAGACGCAGTGTTTCTCCGGTTGGAGCACAATCTACTACCAGGACGTCGAACTGCTCGCTCATGGCGTGTTCCTTGATCTGTAGCAAACTGAACAATTCCTCCATGCCAGGAAAAACGAGCATTTCCTCCGTTGTAATATCAGTCAACTGTGCTTTGTCGAGCAATGTTGTCAGCCATCCCTGTACTGCCCCCCAGTTGCGCTCGGTTTCCCGCAAGCTGTTTACTTCCTGGCCCCATAAATTTTCGCTGATTGGTACAGGGTCTGGTCCGATCATCGTCCCCAATGAATCAGCCAAACTGTGTGCGGCATCCGTACTGAGAACGAGCGTCCTCTTTCCCTGCTTGGCCAGCTTAACAGCCGTTGCTGCTGCAACACTCGTCTTCCCAACCCCACCTTTGCCGGTGTAAATGATGATTCTCATCTCAACTCTCTCCTTCACGATCCATTTAATACGATTTCGTAGTAATTAGACAAAAAAAGAAGCAGGCTCGAACCGACTATTCCTCAATGTTGATCTTGATGGAACGAACCTTTGTTTCACGAGGCTTGACAGGTCCTCCGTCCTGAAATACCTTTGCTGCCTTGAGTAAAAGGGCGGTGAATTGCTCCATTTCTTCTGGCGTAAATGCTTCCTGAAGCCTGCCCAGCATCGTCAACATCATTTGCTCCGATTCTTTTGCGAGCTGTTTGCCTGGTTGTGTTAGTGTGACGAGCTTCACCCGTTGATCCTCTACAGAGGTAGCCCTCGCGATGTAGCCTTTGCGTTCAAGCCGTTTCGCGATGCTGGTCATCGAACTAAGCGGCGCCCCCATCTCTTGCGCCAGTTCTGACATGGTCAAATCTCCACGGAACAGCAAAATGAGGAGTGTCGACAAATCGGAGCGAGTCAGTTTTTCTTCCAGTTGCATCGTATCGGACATAAAGGCGAACGGACGCAAACCGGTTTTCAGAAAGAGGTCGTATAGTTGCTGCATACCGGTGACTCCTTTTAGTACGATATCGTAGTAATTTCCTCTTCAATTTATTACATATTTTAGGGAATGTCAACAGGTGTAAAAAGTATACCATGCTGGGCTGACGTACATATTAAAGCTGTTACGTATGACAGGAGGAATCAACATGAATAAACAGCGCGCGAAAGAAATCGCCGCTTCACCCGTTATGGCGAATGTTACCTGCGATGGAATACCCGTATACATCCAGCACATCGATGATGACAACGACATGGCGAGGATTTACCCGCTCAACAAGCCGGATCAGGAGATGAGTGTTCCTGTAGCCAGCTTGCGGGAGCACAGTGAGTACTGATTTTTGTTACGACAACGTATAAGGGGGACCTGTCGCAAATCCACAGGTCCCCCTTGTTTTCTTTTTTCATTGTACAAATGGACTTACAACAAGCCTTGGATGAACGGCTGCTCCAAATTCTCGATCATTTTTTTCTGACTCGCCGCCAATTTTGCTGCGATCTGCTCCCTACGCGCGATGGCCTCCCAGGTGCAAGAAAGAATCCGTTCACCTAATTGTGGCTCGTCTGTTGGCACGAGGAGCTCCGGCAGATCCAGTGAATAAGCGAAGTCGATGCCCTTCACGCGATACGCCAAGCAAACGAACGGAATACCGGCAGCGGCACTCAGCACATTGGCGTGCAGCTTAAAATTGATCGTCGCCTGAAAGCCTTTCATCAGTTGCAGCATTTGCGTATGATCGTGCAGCTCCAGGTCGAGGATCGTATGAGCTGGATCGTCGATTTTTTTGTACAGTCTTTTTATGGCTTCCCGATCCGGTCCCCACATGGTGAGCAAGTGGATATCGTAGCCTGCCTTAATCAGCTTCTTGGCTGCATATACCAGTGCATCCTCTACTGCGGTCTCGTTTTTCCCATAAATCCGGTTATAGGAAGTACCCCAATTGATGCCAATCGTGAATCGCTTGCTTTTATCTACCACTGTTGGCAATGATGCGGGAATAAGTAGCATCCCCGGGTCTCCGCTAATCGCTGCCCTTTCTCCCACTCCCGCTTGCTGGAGGTATTGGAGTGTAAGTGGTCCGCGTACACCAAAAAACGTGGCGTGCTCGGCGATTTTTTGCAGCATGTGGCTCATTTTATCTTGGCCCGTAATCAGCTTGTTCGTCAATCTGCCGGAAGAATCCAGCACGACTTGATCTTGCGAGTCAAAGCCGCTTCCCCAGACCCATAGATTTTTTTTCTGTTCAACAGCACGATAAGCTACATCCACATACCCCGGGATGAGAAGCGATCCTCCCCCCAAAACGACGGTGTCATACGCGCTTACATCCTTCAGATCAACCCCGGGCAGGGAAGGTATGACCTTGTATTGTGTAGGATCGAGGTATTTGCATGACAAATTGTAAAAGGCATGCCACATCAGCTCATCGCCCAAATTGTTGAACCCTAACCAGCCAACGTACAAGATTTTTTTCATGCTTGTCGCCCCCCCTCCATTTTTTATTTGTGCATAAATGGTAAGCAAGGAGGCACATTTTTGCGTGATATGAAAATGATTTTGGACCCACGCTCTTCCTTGGCCTCCTATTTCCTTCAATTGATTCCGGTCGCGGCACGCTTGTCGCAGAGCACTGTCAATCAACGAAGGAGACGGTTTTTGCACGGAGGAGTGGTCACCGAAGTAACAATCCCAAGCCAAATCGTAGGACGAAGGTTCGACCAAACCGACGTAGCCATGATTTCCGATCGCAAGCACAGGCTTTCCGCACGCCATCGCTTCGAGTGCGACCCTCCCTGTTCCAATCACCAAATCACTGATGGCGTAATACGGCCTGACATCGGTTTGCTCCCCCACAATGTGAATATAGGGCTGCCCTGCGGCTTTATTCAGCACTTTTGCCAGCTCATGAACATGAATGGCCTGGGCACCCGAACCCACCACTACGATATGCAGGTTGGGAATTTCACTCCGAAGTGTTTTCGTTGCCCGCAACACCATGTTGCACACCGTCGCTTTTTGCCAAGCCAACCTGCTGACATACGTAACCACTGTAGCATCAGGCGGCAATGACGGCACATCAGCCCTTCTTGTAAGGCCAGACTGAAACTCTTCCATATCAACCCCATTGGAAATGAGGGTGGTTTTTACTCCTCGCTTTTGCCAGAATAGTTGGACAGGTTTGCTCACACTGATAACGGCTGAGCAGAGCTGGGCTACTTTTATCGCCTCATCCTTTGGGTAGTACGTTCCATGCAAGGTGAACACGACAGGAATGCCGAGCTCATTGGCTGCCGTAGCGGCAAGAAAGCCTGATGGTGTCTGATGCACATGGACGATGGTAATACGATGCTTTTTCATACATGCACGGTAACACTCGATCAGATGCTGTCTGCGTGCCTGGAGCGGCTCACGTGCGGATTCTATCGGTTCAACTAAAAAGCCTGCATCAACAAATTCTTGGTAGAAGGGGCCGTTGCCACCTGCATAAAACAGTTGGACGCCTTTTTTCCTCAATGCTTTACCCATGCTAAGAACATGTGTCTCCGTTCCGCCTGTCCTCAAATTGTCCAGCACCATCAATATCCGATCATTACTGCTAGTCAACTTTTTATCCTCCCTTCTTCCGATAATAGTGGGCCGAGCGCTGCTCAGCGTGGGTGCGGTAATAATACAATGCTTCTGCGATATTGTTCACGCCTGCTCTCGCATTCAAAGCTTTGGCGATAAATTCATAGTCTTCTGCACCCTCAATCCGGCGTGTCGGGCCACCAATCTGGTCAAATAATCTTCCTCGAAACATGCAGGTTCCGTGACAGACGCAGTGTCCACCGTTTCCGTATACTTTGCGAATGTCATCGCCGTACTTGATCCATCCAGCGAGCTGCTTTTTTTCCGGATTTTCGGACGAAAACGCATAGTAATTTGTACCGACCAAATCGACCTGGGGATGATTTTTCAAGTATTCAACCTGCCGCGAAAGACGCAGGATATGAGAGAAATCATCCGAGTCCTGAATCGCGATGAACTCGCCCTGGCTCAGGTAATGCCCGACGTTGATCGCACCCGCAAAGCCAATATTGCGGGGGAGCTCATGAATCAGCACCTGATTCTCTCTTGGAAAAAACCTTTTACTCTCTTCCAGCCATTCTCTGGCCACTTGTACGGAATGATCTGTCGATGCATCATCGATCAGGATAATCTCCCAATTTTCATAGGTTTGCTGAAGAATGCTGTCCAAGCATTCACGTATATAAGCAGCCCTGTTGAAATTGGTAATGACAACACTTACCAGACCTTCTATTCGCTCTATTGCCAATTGAATTTCCTCCTTCCAGTCTTCTTGTTTTCACATCGCATCCTCGCTACCGTCCTTTCGCCAGAAACTGCAAGGCTTCCACGTGGTCACCTGCAATCTGTTCGACAGCAGGGGGCATTCCGGAGCTGGCGAAGTGTTTTTCTGGCCGGAGTCGGTTGGAGGTGAAGCTGTTCACCTGATGAACCAATTCCATCTTTACACCTGCCTGTGCGTATACTGCTTGTGCTTTTGGCGGACAAAGCAGTATGTCCCACCCGAGCGGAGCAACCGCTTCCCTGCGTAAGGCAAAGGGGACGGTCACCATAGATCCGATACCCAAATCCTTACGATTCAAAGCCAAGTTGAGAGCTTGGCGACAAGCCACAAAAACGTTGTCTGCACAAGGCTGACTCAAAAATGCAGAAACATCATTCAGGGCCACATCCACGCCGCACTCGCAAGCGAGAACAAATGGGTACAGATCATGAGCGGTCATAATCGTATCCGCATCGACAAACAGCAGAATGTCGCCTTTCGACAGACTTGCCCCAATTGCTCGTCCTGTATCAACGCCCAATGCATATGGGAACTCTACGGTCGTCGCTCCGCATTCACGAGCAAGCCGTGCTGTTTGATCAACCGAGCCATTGACGACCACGATAATTTCAACTGGCTCTAACCGAAGAACTTCACGGATCACTTGCTGGATCGTCGCTGCCTCGTTCAGGGCTGGAATAATTACAGATACCGTTTTTCCACTGTAAAGAGTTGTTTGTCGCAAAGGCCATTTCCCTACCTGCGTAACGGGCATACCACTGTTTTTACCACTCGCATTCTCTGTGATATCTCTTCGCCTGCCTCCATCGGACAGTCCGCCGCGAAAAGGAAGACGCGAGACGAGATCAAGCTGTTCGGCAATCACCAGCTTTTCATATAAAGAGAGCTCTTTGAGCAACGAACCGTGAAGCTGTGGCAAAAACATCCGTTCTTCCGTCCCCGTTCCAATGGCTTGCGCGATAATGGACAGTCCACTCACAACTGCCCGCTTGTGCGCTTGGGCAGGCTGTGCCAACAGTTCCACTCCGATTTTGGAAAGTGCCTCTCTGGTCATGGCGTGAGGTGTGTCCAGCAAGGAAGCTTCACGCAGGTCAGAGCGACCGAAGAGGTTATTTACCAACAAGGAAAAACTGTGGATGGGCCGTTGTTTTGTCATCCTCCTGTTCCGAGGATCATGCTGGGACAAAACGACCTGTGCATTTCCATATAAAATCGGGAATAAGAATCGCTGCAATCCAGACAGCGAATCGATTTGTTCTTCGCCGAGAAAAAGCAGAACACTCCCTCTTGCATGCTTGGCAGCCTCTCTCCGCCAAGCGAACAGATTCTCAACTGCTTCTGCAAAAACAACGCGCACACCAGAGCCAAGCTCCAGAGTCCTTTTCGAAATCACGATAATCTCCAGAGGTGCAAGCTGTTTACATGCGGCAATCAGCTTTAGCAGATGATCTGTGCCATACATGGCAGGAATGAGAATGGATAGGGGCACAAGGCCCCTTCTCCTTGCCGCCCCACCATTAGACGACGCGCACATACGTGATACGGTCCAGTTGAAATACCACTGTTTGACCACCGCCATAGCCTGGCTCACTTGCTGCACGCACGGTTAATGTCGAATTGGTCACGCCGAGCAACTCACCGGACATCACATCGAATCCAGTTACAACCTGTACACTATCACCTATAAACGTTCTCAATTTCTGTACATAGTTCATTTGTCTTCTCCTCCTTACACCGCATGGACATAATTAATTTGCGTAAAACGAATCAGCACACGTGTACCGCCTGACTCTATGATTTCAGCATAGTCCCGGCCAACCTCATCCAGGACCCCTGTAACACTTCCTGCATCTGTTCCCAGCTCGACGGTTTCATGCAAATAGCGCAGCAGCACTTTCCGAAAAGAATCACGTTGCAAATCACTGTGGTTTTCTTGCAGAAACGCGGCGAATTCTTCTGCGTACAGCTCTTTGCGAAGCGAACAGCGAACAGCTTCTTCCTTGTCAGTTTCGACTTCTTCGTCTCTTTGGTCTTTTCCCCAAATAAGACCACGTAGCCCTCGAAAATACTCTTTCAACTCTTTTTCATTCACAATTATTTTCATCTGGTCACTCTCATCTCCTTGATCCTACTCTTTTGATTTTTTTTCGCCGCTTGTACACGGTATACAAGTAAGTTCAAAAACGTACTAGGACAACGGTGCATTTTTTTGATTTTAATGAAAAGTTCACCGAGTTTTTACCGAAAAACAAAAAAAAGACTGCGAAAAGTATTCGCAGTCCTTCCTCGATATTCTACAACTCTTTCATTGTTACATACTGTTGCTTGTCTAACTCCTTGCCGCCTGAGCCTTTTCGTCCCTGTTTTTACCTAACTCATGCTTGATGAACAAATAGCTCTCAATCTCCCGAAGGAGGTAGAACAGCGAGGCACGCGTCTCGAATTCCTCTCGCGTTCGCGGCAAATCTGCTGCCTTGATCTCCTCTTGCATCACACGCAGTTGGTCGATAAAGCGGTAGGCAGTATTGCCCGGATGTACCGAGTCACTGATTCGCGCAAGAAAATCTGCAATCCGATGGCTCTCTGTTACCTGATGATCCAAGGAAGAGACGATCGGCATCATGCGTTCCAATAGCTCGAACTGCTTTTGTCGCATCACAAAATACTCGTAGTACGAATCGTTGCGGCGGCCCAATCGATTGCCAACATCTCGCGAGGCTAAGCGAATTGCCGTTTCCAATACCCCTGCTGTCTCAATTAATTCTTTCCCGTCCCAATCACTTTCTCCGTGACGTAAGTAGTAGCAGAACTCCCGCAAGATTTTGCTGAACAGCTTCTCCACCTTTACTTGCATTCCTTTTAGCTCTTTATCGAGACTCGGCATGTACAGATTGACCAGTAGGGCTACGCCCACACCAATGACGAGCAATGCGACCTCATTGAGCAAGAGCATCCCGTCGATTCTCTTGGAAGAATACAGATGCATGAGCACAACCATGCTGTTGACGAAGCCTTCCTGAATGCCAAAACGCACCGCGAGCGGCAAGAAGAGCAAAATGAAAAGGAGAATGGCAATCGGCGTATAGCCCATAAGGGAAAACAGGCAGACACCGATTCCCAGACCCAATAAACTGGCGAGAATCCGATTCCACGCTGTCTGAAACGATTGCTTCACTGTTACCTGAATACACAAGATCGTTATGATCCCCGCAGAAGAAGCATACATCAAGCCCAACTGCTGGGCGATCAGAATCGAGATAGCCGTTCCAATGGCTGTTTTTAGCGTACGATAACCAATTTTAAACTTGAGAAAGCCCAGTCTTGTTCCCCTCCGCTGTCAAAAATGCTTTCCTGTTTACTTTAACAAAAAGTGTACGGGAACCAAAGACAAGAGTTCGTAAATTTTCGCAGGAATGTCGGCGCGGGAGTTGTGTTGCAAATTAATGCCGCTATTGCTGCTGGTCGTAAATCATTTTGAGCAATTCAGCAATTTGTGCACGGGTAACGGTTGCATCCGGTTCGAAACTCGTTGCTGATTTTCCCTTGAAGAGATCGTGAGCAGAGAGAAGAGTAGCGGCTGGTATATGCTGCGGCTGCAAGTCCTGGTAAGGAGACTTGAATAGTTCAGGCTTGTCCAGAAGGTTATTGTATCCCAACAGCCTCGCTACCATATCCGCTACTTCTGCGCGTGTAATCATTCGGTCTGGCTCAAAATTTTTGCCTGACTTTGAAATCAGCTTGTACTCGACGTTTTTTTGAATGGCAGCGTAGCTTGGATGTGAGGAAGGTACGTCAGCAAAATCATGAATGAACCGTTCTTCATCGCTGTCGAAGGAAGGTCGCAGATAACGGAATTCCCTCTCATCTGCCATCTGGGCCATAATCATGGCCATTTCCCCACGTGTAACCTCTTTTTCAGGTCCTAACTGGCCGTCTATAACCGTCATCCACCCCCTGCGAAGCGCAAATTCAAGCTCTGCCTGTTGCGGATGCTCATCGATGTCGCTCGGTGCTTGCTTTTTTTGCGCTTCAACAAAGCTGTACCATTCACCGGTATCTGCTTTCACAATCCCGTTATCGCCAACGTACCGATAGACAAGAAACGGTTCAGACTGCTTCGCCGATTTCCACTCTGGAACAGGCTGATGGTAGGCAAGCTGAAACTTTTGCTGCTCTTTGATTACAGCTTTCGCTTTTTGTTGTTCAATATGCTGTACTTTTGCCTTGGGCAGTAGCTGTCTTTCCAATCGAGACCTTTTGTTCAGTGACTCAGCTACCCCTGTCTCCGGATTGACCTCGACTCGGAAGTTTTTATCCTCAACCGGGATACCATTGACCAACATGCCGAATTGAATATTGTAATGCTCCCCATTATCGGCATAGCTTTGCAGAGTCTCCTTCGAAGGTTCCTCCTCTATGAGATAAATTTCTCCCAACTGATCGTCCAAGAGCGATTTTACGAGTTTCGTAGCACTTTCTTCGGCTTGCTCCCACGTGATGATCATCTTTTTGGGAGTTTCTTCAAATGCACCATTTGGATTTACTTGATAACCGACCAATTCTCCCCGATCATTAATATCCACTTCCACCTCGTCTGATTTTTTTCCTCCATTTTGTGGCATGAAATCAAAGCTCCAGTGGCGTTCAGAGATTCCACCTGGTCCTGAACTCGAGCCCCCGCCGCTGCTGCCGTCAAAACGATAGTTGCCGGGCAGCTTTTTCACGTATTGTTCTGCAAGTTTTTGTGCCTCTTCTTTTGTAATCAGCCGTTTTTCTGGTGTTTCTTTGGAGATCGTATCCCCCAATGGCTTGATTGTTTTTTCGCTTGCTGCTTTTCCAAATAAATTGATGACTTCTCCAGTCGTTGCCTCGACCAGTTGCGGGTCCTCATTCTGGAACCCGTAGACGAGCTCGTAAGTGCCAGGTCCCTGCTGATAGTTATCCGTCATCCCTGCCAAATCCTTGTACACAAGGGATGGGCTTGCTTTCTCCTCCCATTTTTTCTCTGCTTCGGCTATCTCTATGACTTTCGTTGCTTCCGGGAGCTTTCCGTCGTACCATTCCCGGTGAAAGCTGATGACCTCCCCACTCCTGTCCAAGATGATTTGAAAGCCATTTCCCAGAAAAGGGATCTCGTTGACCATGCGAGTAAAACGGACAACTTCTCCCTGATTTCTGAAATAATAATCGTCTTGTCCCGCGTATTCATTCGGTTTGGATAAACGACTCCGCTCCTCTTCGGTTGTCACTTTTTTCAGAAACTGTGTCGCTGCTCCCATTGCCTGTTCTTCCGTAAGCTTATTTTTTGTGCCTCCGAGTCGTTCGTCATCTAAATAGTTGGAATAACGAGACAATTGTCCAGAAACAGCGTCAATCGTCACATAAATACTTCCGACCTTGTTTTTTTCCCAAGTGAGATTCCAATAGGATCGTCCTGAATAATAGTAATCATCCTCCGGATTTGTCATTCTGGCGCTTCTCAGCTTATAGCCCTCCGGAATTGTCACCCACTTTTGGGCATGTTTAATTGCCTCTTCCTGCGAAAGCATTTTCTCGGCTGCACGCACGATAGGTGCAAGGCCCTCGACACTTGCTGTTGCGAATACAGACGTCATCAGAATGGACGATGACACGCCTAGTGAAAGTCCCCACGATGTAGCACGTCTCAACACGGATCAACCTCTCCTCTCTTGTTACGAAATATAACCTTATTTTACCATTAAAGAGAAGATATGTAGTCCCAAAAAAAGATCCGCTCATGCGACTATCTCGCACAGCGGATCTTTTGGGCTTATTGATTATACTTCCAGCTTTTTCGCCAATGTTTCTACGTTCAATACGTTTCCTACGAGGAAGTTGCCGAATTCACCGAAGCGTGCGCTCACTTCGTCAAAGCGCATTTCGTAAACGATATGCTTGAATTCCAGCGGATCGTTGGCAAACAGGGTAACGCCCCACTCCCAATCGTCGAAACCAACGGAGCCACCGATGATTTGTTTCACGCGGCCAGCGTAGGAGCGACCGATCAAGCCGTGGGAGCGCATCATTTCTTGGCGCTCCTGCATAGAGAGCATGTACCAGTTGTCTTGCAAATCACGCTTTTTGTTCATTGGATAGAAGCAAATGTGCTCCCATTTTGGCAGAATCGGATAAAGGCGGTCGCGCACGTGCGGATTCGCTTTTGGATCTTCGCCTGGGTTATGTACATAGTTGCTCAGCTCTACTACGGATACATACGAATAAGGAGCTTCTGTATAGGCAGCAAAGCGTGTTTTGTTGAACGCTGTTTTGATCTCATCGAGTTCTTGCATAGTTGGACGCAGGAACATGAACACGAGGTCTGCTTTGTGTCCGAGGATGGAGTAGACAGCCGTACTGCCTTGGTTCTCGCCCTCATTCGCTTCCCATGTGCGGATCAATGCATTCAGCTCGTCCAACGCTTCTTGGCGTTCTGCTGCGGACGCTGCTTTCCACTTTTCCCAATTGATGGTGCGGAAATTATGATACGTATACCAACCTTCTAATGTAAGCAACGCTTCGTTTGCGCTCATTCTCAATCAGCTCCTTTGAAAAATCTGGTGACATTCTTGCAACATTCCCAGTATAGCATAAGGAACAAGTGCGTATTCGGAACAGATTGGTGAACAAGAAAAATGAAAACCAAGCGGTGCATTAGCTGCCGCTTGGTTTCGTTCCTGCCAGCACGGAGGTAGTCAGCTTGCTTGCTGCTCCCTGATCCACAATGACTGTTACATCCCGATGCAATTGCAATAAGGAAGCTGGTACATCTGCCGTAGCCTCACCCTCCAGCATCAATCGCACTGCCTCTGCCTTTGCCTCTCCACTTGCGAGAAGTACAACTTTTTTAGCACCAAGAATCGTCTTGATCCCCATGGAAACAGCCTGAGTGGGAACCTGGTCCACACTATCAAAATAGCGGGCATTTGCTTCGATCGTGCTGTCAGTGAGCTGGACCACGCGTGTCAATGAGTCGGCAGGGGAGCCAGGCTCGTTGAAGCCAATATGGCCATTATTGCCGATCCCCAGCACCTGGATGTCGATCCCCCCTGCTAAACGAATCGCTTCCTCATAGCGGGCACACTCTGCCAAATGATCTGTCGTATTCCCAACTGGCACATGTGTTTTCTCCGCAGGAATATTGATGTGATTGAACAAGTTTTCTTGCATATACGAGCGATAGCTTTGCGGATGCGTCGAGGAAAGTCCGACGTATTCATCCAGATTAAAGCTGCTCGCTTGCGAAAAATCGATGCTCTCTGCTTGCGACAGCTTGATCAACTCACGGTACATCCCTACTGGTGTGCCTCCGGTTGCAAGGCCAAAGACGGTCTTCGGATTTGCTTTTACTTCGCTTACGAGCATTTCAGCAGCTTTTCTGCTGAGCTCCGTATAATCTTTCACAATCACGAGCTTCATTACCAACCACTCCTATTCAATATAAGATACCTCTTAATACTTTCTCTCTAGGACAGCCTTCGCTGTTCTCTCTTTATATAAAAGGGCCTTTTCCTTGTTGCGCATCGTGATTGTCGTACTAATAACATCCAGTACATGCAACTGTGCAATTTTTGCTGCGAGAGAGCCTCCCTGCAACGGACCTTCTTGCGCTGCGGTCAGAAGCGTAATGTCCGCTACATTCGTAATCGGTGAGCGTCGATAGTGCGTCAGACAAATGCAAGTTGCGCCTGCCTGCTTGGCGACTTTCAATGAATCAATCGTGTCTTTCGTACTGCCTGATACAGACAACCCGATTGCGACATCCCCCGGTCCCAGAGTCGCTGCAGCCATCGCTTGCAGATGCGATTCATTAAAAGCGTCCACTCGAAGCCCGATCCGCAAAAACGTGTACTTGGCATCCTGGGCTGTTACCGCTGACGTGCCTACCCCGTAAAAATGGATCGTGTTTGCTTTTTGCAAAAGGTCTACACAGTGCTCCAGCTTTTCGATCTGAAACAGGGCCGAGGTATCCCCGATCGCCTGTTGATTGGTTGCCGTTACTTTGTGCGTGATAATCTCCAGTGAATCGTCTTCTCCTACATCGCCATGCAAGTTTTTGACTGGATTGACCAATTCCTGCGCCAATGCCAGCTTGAATTCCTGATAACCATGAAAGCCTATTTTCCTGCAAAATCGCAAAACGGTCGTCTCACCCACCCCCGCCTTTTCAGCAAGGTCAATCACTGATGAATAAATAACGCTGTCTGTCTGCTGTAAGACGATATGGGCAACCTTTTGCTCCGATTTCGTAAAGGAGGGAAGGAGACTCTGAATATGCAAAAGCGTATTTGTCTTTGTGATGGTAGCTGTCAATGGATGGGACAGCTCCTCTTGCTGTTTCACCATATAGCTCGCTCCCCCTTGAATAAAAGTCAGGATTTTCATAGTTGTTTTTACCCAAAACAAAAAAGCTGTATTTTCTACAGCTATTATATCAAAAACGGAGTTATCCGCCATATTTATATTTTTTAGTGGAGCAATTCTCCAAAACATTAAAATGGGGTAAGCAAAATGGTCGGACATGTTGCGACCCGAAAAGATCCGCTCATTGCTGCTGGAAGCAGAACCAGATCGAGCGTCACGATTTCCCCTGCACCCAACGTCACGGTTCCTCTCGCTTCTCCACTCCCCATCGCATTGGCTACAACCAAGTAGGTGCCTGGAGCAAGACCAGTCACCTTGTACCTGCCGAAGCTGTCTGTTTGGACGACCTCAGTCGCCCTATTTGGTTGATTCACCGTTTGTACATACACGGTCGCTCCAGCAACTGGCAAGCCTGTCAAACCGGATCGAACCGTTCCTTGTATCGTACCTGCTTGAGAAAGGCGGATGATAATAAAGATCGTTTGGTTCGGCAAAACGACTGCTTCTGCCTGACCGGTACCAATACCCGGGATGGTCCCGATAACGGTATACGTACCCGGAGCCACATTGACAAAATGGAATGTTCCATCCGGCTCAGCCAAAATATTTTGCAGGCGAATCTGGTCTGCATGAAATAACGACAATTGAATATTGTTTCCGCTTGCTTGCGTGCCATCCGGCAAGAGGACGATCCCTGATATGGTTCCCACGATTGGCAGCAACTCGACCGTTGTTACCGTCGTCTGCCCGTTTAGGACTGTAACTGTGCTGTAATGCGTGCCAAAGCCATCTGCACTTGCTATGACATTGTAAACTCCCGCCGTCAAGCCATTCACCTGGAATTGCCCGCTCTGATTTGTTACGGTGTTGGCAATAAATTGGCCACTGGCAAACAATTGCACATTAACAGCCGCTCCAGTGATAGGGAGTCCCGTCAACTGATTGGTCACCTGCCCAAAGATGCTGCCTGACAGAGCAGACATCATAAGGATGACTCCGCTTATTGTCTGTCCAGCCGTGACCGTGATGCTTTGTGTTGCGGTTGCGTAGCTATCTTCACTTGCACTAATCAGATATGTTTCAGGCGGAAGGTTGCCGACAGCGAATTTGCCCAGGTTATCCGTAATCGCACTGCCGAACAACGTCCCGTGTGAATCCTTCACCTGTACCAATGCATTGGGAACAACGCCTCCACCAGCAGCCTGCACCTGACCTGTTACAGTAGCCGGAAAAGGGGGGAGCCCCACTTCAATCGTAGTGGTCTGTCCGGAAAAGATCGTCGCACCAACAGGCTGGGTGGTGTAGTTTTGAGCGCTAATCGCAAGTGTATAGGTTAAGGGAGCCAAGCCGTCGATTTTAAACTGACCGAGACCGTCCGTAATCGTCCGAGACAACAAGTTGTTTGTGCCAGGGAAAAAGATCAACACTTCCGCCCCTACTAGTGGCGTACCATCAAGCGCATCCCTGACGATGCCCTGCAAAACACCAGGATTCGGGTCCAGTGGGATATTGACTGTAGCTGTCCCCCCAGGAGCTACATCAAAGGAGACACTCTCCCTCTGATAGCTTTCGTTTCTCGCCAAAAGGGTGTAATTTCCAGACACAAATCCATCCATGAAGTAAATTCCCTGAGCGTCTGTCTGCGTTGAAAAGAGAATCGTGTTATTGTTTCCCAGCAAGCGAACGAGCGTATTCGGCAAAGGAGTGCTGAGAAGAGCGTCACTAATTTCACCTGTGACATTTGCAGGCAGATTCGGCAAAGAAAAATCAAGGCCGGTAGTCGCTCCCAATCCGACCATAGCTGTTGAAGCCTCAGCAGCGAATCCACTAGCACTTGCAATCAGTGTATAGCTCCCCGGGGAAAGTCCACTCACCATATACTGACCCTGCGCATTTGTCAGGACAATAGCCAGTATCGTTCCAGACGGACTTCCTTGTCGAACTGTAATAACCGCACCACCAATCGGTGAGGCCGTACCTTCCTCTCGCACTGTACCAGCTATTCCACCGGGCAACTCGTTTAATGCAAAGCTTAATACGGACGCCGCCCCTGCTTGTATCTGTGCGCCAGCTACATCGCTTGCATATCCAGTCGCATTGACATTGACGGTGTATCCTCCAGGAGCCAGCCTATCAAGCGAAAAGGTACCAGTTGCATCTGTCAGTACGGAACCCACAGCGGCACGGGTGCTGTCGAAGACGATTACCGTTGCACCAATGATCGGCAAGCCCGTCTCCAGATCAGTCACAACGCCGGATAAACTGCCGGGATTGGGAACTAATGCCTGCTGAAAGTTGGTGGTAGTGCCCCCTTGCGAAATAACTGCCTGCGAGACGGATACAAAATTCAGCGCAGAAACAGTAACATTTACGACGCCCGGCGGAAGCTTCTCTGCCAAAAAATTGCCTTGATTGTCTGTCAATAATTGAGCAAGCACAACACCATGGGCATCCGTAATGAGCACGGTGCTTCCCGGAATCCCGAATCCCGTCATCTGATTAGTCACTACTCCCGAGATAGCCGCAGGCAAGTCAGGTAACATAACAGTCGTTGGAGTTGCTGTATTGGCCGTCACGATCACGCCAATACTTCCTACGGCATAGCCAGGCGCTGACGCAATAACCGTGTAAACGCCAGGAGAGACACTCCCAATGAAAAATACACCCGATCCATTCGCGAGCAAGCTCTGTTTGACGGCTTGATTGCTATCTATCAGCTTGACGCTGATTTCACTTCCCGTAACAGGTACACCCAAGCTGTTTATGACACTTCCCACGATGGACCCAGGCAAAGGCAAGAGCGCCACACTTGCCCCTGTCGTTTCTCCACTGACTACATTGGCCCCTACTGATTGATCAGCATAGCTAGGCGCACTTACCGTGACGGTATAAGCGCCCGGTAACAGATGTTGAATCAAATAGCTGCCCGTCTGGTCGGTACTTGCTGTAGCCACTACATTTCCGTTACTTATGGAACGAATCAGTACAACGGCGCCTGCAATGTATACCGCGGGATTCGTCGCGTCCGTCACCTGTCCACTAATCCCGCCTGCATTCGCCTCAAGAGTAAAGTCTACTCCAGTCTTGTTTTCACCGGGTCCAAGTGTAACACCAACCGAACCCGTAACATATTCAGGGGCACTTGCCACCACGACAAATGATCCGGCAGGCAGGTTGCCAATTGTATAGGCCCCGTTTGAATCCGTATAACCGAAGCCTATTGTCGTCTCATTCAAATCCAGAACACGGACAACAGCATTGACAATCGGCTGCATACCCGTGTCTTGCACCGTTCCAGAAATACTGCCCGGATTCGGAATAAGTGTAAAGGAAACGTTGGCCGTCTGCCCAGGCTGTACGATCTCCCCAACAGATTGAACAGCGTAACCAGGAGCGGTAGCTATAAGGATATAAGAGCCTGGTGCGATCCCTGAAAATGAAAATGCCCCATTTCCATCTGCGACGACTGTACCTCTCAATAGGTTATTGATATCAAACAATTGAATGGTGGTTCCTGGTACGATAGGTGCTACTGTCCCGCTAATAAAACCGAAGTCTTGATTGAGCTGAAGCTGGACTGGAGTAGTTGTATTCGCGAGCACAAGGGCTCCGACATGATTGGACTGGAAGCCATCCGCTGAAGCACTGATGACGTATTGACCTTGCGCCAAGCCCGTGATAACAAAGCTTCCTTGACTATCGCTGTATACCGAATGCACGACGGAGCCATTGAAATCGAGTGCATTTACTTGTGCACCGGCAATCGGTTGTAACGTCCCTGCAGCAAGCACTTGTCCTTGGATTTCACCCGGACTGGCAAACAACGCCAAGCTGACAGGCGTATTTGTGTTGGCAAGTACAATAGTGGAAGCACTGTTCGTTTCATAATTGGTTGCACGGGCGGTAATGGTATAAACGCCTGGTGCAAGCCCTGTGATCCCGTAATTGCCAGACAGGTCGCTATTTGCATGGGCGACGATTGCCCCTGCTTGGTTCAACACGCTAACCACGATCGAAGCACCTGCTATCGGCAGACCCGAGGTAGCATCAAAAATCGAACCTGATATGCTTCCCGGCAAGTCTGCCAGTTGTACATTCACCATTGTTGTCGTCAATGAGGTGACGATTGCCCCTGTGATCACTGTCGTTTGATTCGGAGCAGATACGATGACGACGTACGCCTGCGGTAGCAGATTAGGTACTACATACTGCCCGTTCCCATCCGTCAATACAGTAGCGACAACAGCACCTGCTGCCGTATTTTCCCTAATGATGACAGTGGCACCCTGAATTGGCTGATTGCCGCTGTCGACCACCTGTCCTGCGATTGATCCCGGAGAAGCTTGCAGGACAAAAGCAAGGGACGCTATTTCCTGAGGCTGCACAGTTGCCCCTAACACAACAGTGGAATAACCAGAAGCCGAAGCGGTTACGGTATACGTGCCTGGGGCCAAGTGCGGGAAGGAAAAAGTGCCAGCGCTGTCGGTAATGGTCTGCACCACAGGAATAGTACCCTTCATAACAATGACTGTGGCATTACCAAGCGGATTGCTCCCTGTGTCCGAGACAGTCCCATTCAATACCCCCGCCAGTTTTTCCAATTCGAGGTCAACCGGTGTAGTAGCTCCAGCATTGATCTCGATCCCAACTGTTTGGCCCGCATACCCCTCTGCCGCAGCCGTAAGGACATAGGTTTCCGGACCTAGCAAGGATAAAGAGTAGTCTCCATTCGCGTCGGTTAATGTCTCTCCTACAGCAATTCCCGAACGAGTTACCACCTTGATGCTCGCATTCGGGATTCCCTCACCCGTTTGCGCATCGGAAATGGTTCCACTTACCGTTCCAAATGTAGTCGTCAATGAAAAATCAATTACTTTGGCATCGCCCGCTTGCAGACTGATTCCAGCTAATTGTGTGGAAAAGCCTGCGGCACTGACACGGATTTGATAAACACCTTCTGCGAGCTTAGTCAGCAGATACGTACCAGCTCCATCTGTTGTCGTTTCCGTCAGCGTAATGCCTGTCTGGTTCAGCACTTCCACCAATGCTCCAGCAATTGGTATGCCACCCGGACCTGTCACCAGACCCGAGAGCTGGGCAACCGATGTTTGGAGCACTACATTTTGTGTAGTCGCTTGGGCTCGAATGACATTAATTGCGACTGTGGCTGGCTGGAACGTATCCGCACTGACTGCAAGGGTGTAGGAACCCGGCACGACATTGGTAAACGGATAGGCCCCCCCTCCCCCAGTCACTGTCTGGTTTACGGTCACGCCTGTCGTATTAATGAGCTTTACCACTGCCCCCGAGATGGGTGCCAACCCGGTATCTCTTATCGTCCCATTCACCTGACCAGGACTCGGAGGAAGCAAAATGTCTGCTCTTGTGGTCTGCCCTGCCAAAACGCTCACGAACTGGATTTTGGGATCATAAGTTGGCGCGGTCACCGACACAGAATACAGACCCGGAGCCAAACCAGCAAACGAATAGGCACCATCTGTGTCTGTTGTCGTCGTTCCGATTAGTACAGGAATCGAATCATACAGCGCGACCTGCGCACCTGCTACAGGGAAGTTCGTGGACTGGTCAAGCACTACGCCAGCAACACTTCCAGCCAAGTTAACCGTGATGACAATATTATCCTGAACAGGAGAAAGCGTCCTGCCAGAAAAGCTGTCTACGCCAGTGACTGTCGCTGTGTTTAAACGCCGCGTTCCGCCTGGAGAGACCGCGAAAACCCCACTGACCGTAAATGACAAGCTGGCAGTAGATCCAGCGGCTAAATTGCCGATCGTCCAGCTTAGTACCTTCGTGAGGGGATTGTAGATGACAGATCCGATATTTGTTGCGTTTACCGTAAAAGCCGTAACCTGATCCAGCTCGATCAAGTCGTTGACAACGACTGTCGTTGCTTGGCTCTTCCCGGTATTGGTGACCATGATCGATCCCGCCCATTGCGACAGTTGTCCTGTGGTAACGACAGCTGGTCCTGCTGTTACCTGCTTATCAATGGCAAGGCTCGCTCGAACGTCTCCCGTCGCCACCGTAGTCGTATTACTCAAGGAATTGACAAAGCTTAAGCCTTCACTGGTCCGCAGAGAGTCCTTGTTGTAATTATTGTCATTGGCAGAGGTAAAAGGAAGGAAACGAAGGGAGGTAAAAGAAGTAACACCAATCGTTGAAAAAAAGGTAGCAGCCGGCATGACGAGGTCAATGAAGTAATCAGGAGTACCGCTAAAATTTGAACCGTCATTGGTCAGCCGCACACGAGCCGTGTCAAAATTGATAATTGGCGCTTGCCAGTTCGGCGCTCCACTGCCGTTTGTCCCCTCCGCTTGATCCGTCCACGAATTGAATTCAACTATCGTGTTTTGAATCAAAGCAATCTGGTTGTGTAAACCTTGCACCCCCAGCATCCACCGATACGTGCCAGCGACTCCGGTTGTATTGATCAAGTAGCCCCAGGCATAGTTTTGAAAGCCTGTTTTTTGCGAATTTCTTGGGTCTTCGTTAACTCTCATCCGAAAATAGAGATACGTTCCATCGTAAGCCAAGAAGGCAACCGGAAACGTAGAGTTTCCTACCAAGTCGACAGAACCGGGACTTTCATCGTTCGGGACGTCCCCAAAAGGACTTCCGCCGAGAGTAAACGGGATGAATTGACTGTCAGAAGGATAGGCCATTTTTCTTCCTCACCTCTCCCCTCTAACATATGTGCATAGAGTGATATGGCCCCCGCCCTTCCGTTGCTAATTGGCTTGTCCGTGCCCGTCCAAACAAAAAAAGGGCTTTCACCCGCAAATATTTCTTGCGAGGAAACCCTCTTCCTTCCTGTATTGCCTACCTTACATAAATACGCGATAGCCAAGCAGAATAACCAGCACCAAAACGACAATACAGCCGATGAAGAAGCCGATGCTGCCTTCTTGTCGCTTAGCTTTGCCCAAGGACATTTCCATCAATCCGAAGGCAATAACCGCGATAATGCCCTTCACGTAGTAATAGAAATCTGTTGCGTGACCCACGAAAAGCATCCAAGCTCCCGATACAAGAATGATGACCATCATGAGTCTGAGCAGCATATGTACGATCTTGCCTGCTTTTGCTTTGCCCACGCGATACAGGATGTAGGCAACGATCAAGAGCACGAACGCAACTTCCCAGCTACCCACATGCGCTTCAATTAACGCTTTGTACGGCAAAAAATTCAACCCCTTTACTCCTAAATTCAATCTTGTCCATTATACCAGAAGAAGGGGAAAAATGCTGATGTCCCAATGCGTGGCAGTATTGTGACCAGGCTTTATTGGGGATGAACAAGAGGCTACCTGTGATCGGCAACCTCTTGTTTCTAGCAAACGATCCTATCGCAGCAAAAATCCGTCTTTCAGCGGGTCCGTAGGGTCAACGACAAATTGATGCAGACCTGTGATGAACGCCTTGCCTTCTATGCTCGGAATGACAGCCGGATAACTCCCCACCTGCGTGGTTGCTACCACCTTGCCGATAAACTGGCTCCCGACAATTCCTTCATGCACAAACGATTCTCCAGCAGCCAGCTTGCCTCTCGCATGCAAGGTGGCTACGCGAGCCGCAGTACCTGTACCACATGGGGAGCGGTCGATCTGCTTGTCGGCGAAAATTGTCACGTTGCGCAGGTCTGATCCTTCCACTCTCGGCTTATCCGAGATTATCACCCCGTAAATTCCTTTGAGCTCAGGCTCCACCGGATGAACAACCTCCATTTTCGCCTCGATTTGTTCCTTGATTCGCCTTCCCCACTCTTGCAGCTCGGCCAATTGTTCTATTTCTACCTGAACCCCGATATCTTCCGCCTGTACGACTGCATAGAATGCTCCGCCAAAAGAAATGTCCACTGAAAAAGTACGTCCGCCCCACTCAATGGGAACGTCTTGTGCCAAAACAAAGGAGGGGACATTTTCAAACGAGACGGAATGGACCACCGATTCTTCCACAGTGGCGTGTGCAATGATTCTTCCTGCCGGGCTATCAATCACAATAGGCTCTGTTGGATCTTCCAGCCGAAGTACTCCCGTCTCAATGGCAGCCGTCACTACCGCAATGATTCCATGTCCGCACATGGTACTGTAGCCCTCGTTATGCATGAACAGCACTCCAAATGCCGCATCTGGGCTGACGGGCTCTGTCATGACACAGCCGTACATACCATGATGCCCGCGCGGCTCATACATGAGTACCCGCCGGATATGATCCAGCTCCTCCCGAAAGTATCGTCGCTTCTCCAGAATCGTCTCGCCCGCGAGCGGTGGGATGCCGCCTGTTATGATGCGCAGCGGCTCCCCCCCGGTATGGGCCTCGATCGTCGTAAACAACTGATTGATGTGCATAACATCCTCACCTTTTTATGCGATTGGCGAAAAGCTCGATGGATCACCACGCGTATTTGATCGCGCATGTTTTCGTCGTACTGTAGAAATCAAGCGCCGCCTGCCCCTGCTCCCGTGTATGTGAGCTGGACAGTTTCATGCCACCAAATGGAGCCTGGTATTCCACACCCGCCGTCTCCTGATTGACCCGAACCATCCCCGACTGCGCCATATCCAAGAAGCGATGGGCACTCGCCAAATCTCGGGTGAACAGCGAAGCGCTCAGTCCATATACAGACTGGTTGCACAGCTCCACTGCCTCGTCAAAACCGTCTGCTGTCAAAAGCACAGCCAATGGTCCGAACACTTCCTCCTGAACGAGCCGATGATTGGCAGCGACACCCTCGACAATTTGGGGACGGATGTAATAGCCTTGCTCCTCTTTT
Source organism: Brevibacillus sp. Leaf182 (assembly GCF_001423865.2). Lineage (NCBI taxonomy): Bacteria > Bacillati > Bacillota > Bacilli > Caryophanales > Paenibacillaceae > Brevibacillus > Brevibacillus sp. Leaf182. The sequence goes on from NZ_LMPN02000022.1 coordinate 59,394, forward strand.
GCATATGATGGGCTTTGGGCAATGACTGTCGCTTCCTCATGAGCCAATGCGATGAACTTCCCAACCGTCTCATACTGTGCAGCCGAGGCAACAGGCCCCAAATACGCTTCCAGATCGCTGGCATTTCCTACCCGGCACGTCTCCATAGCCGATTGCAGCCGCTCGACCAGAGGCTGGTAAATCGCCTTCTCTACAATGATCCTGCTGGTAGCCGTACATTTTTGACCAGCCGATCGAAACGCGCCGCTGAGCAAAATCGGAACGGTTTTATCCAGATCCGCATCAGCCAAAACGACTGCCGCATTTTTTCCGCCCATTTCAGTCTGATATTTCATATTACGACCCGCGCACGCGATGGCAATCTGTCTGCCTGTTTCCGATGAGCCTGTAAAGCTGACCGCATCGACTTCAGCTTCATTCGTGAGGGTATTGCCGATCTCTCGGCCTTTTCCAATCACCAGATTCAGTACACCCGCAGGCAGCCTCGTTTCCGCAAATATTTCAGCTAGTCGTGTCGCTGTAAGAGAACCATTTTCCGCCGGCTTCCAGATGACTGTGTTCCCGCAAATGAGTGCAGGAGCGATCTTCCAGATGGGGATCGCAACGGGGAAGTTCCAAGGTGTGATGACCGCCACGACTCCGAGCGGGACACGACGGCTGTATTGCAACACGTTCGTATCTGAAGAAGGAATCAGGTTGCCGTTGGAACGCATCCCTTCTCCGGCATAATAGCATAACAGACTGACCCCGCGTGCCACTTCTCCGCGCATCTCGCCAAGCTGCTTGCCCATTTCCCGGCTTGCCAGTTGTGCCAAGCTGTCTGCATTTGCCTCTAAAGCGGCAGCCATTTGAAAAAGGATTTCGCCACGAGCCGCACCCGTTTGTTTAGCCCAGCCGATCTGTGCGGCACGAGCTGCTTGTTCAGCGGCAAAAACATGTGACCGATCAGACAGATGCAAAAAGCCGACTTCTTCTGTGATACACGACGGGTTTTTGACCGTTAGTTCCTTCCCTGACGGCGTCATCCATTCGCCGCCAATCCAGTTTTTACTGTGCATCCTGCCCGCCTCCTTTACCGTCCGCTTGCAGCGCCGACAGCGTAGTCAAACGCCTTTTTAATGCCTGCGTAGTATTCTTCAGACAGCGGCAAACGCGGCGGACGAGTCGGCCCTACTGGGAAATTCGCCAGCTCCATCATGTATTTAATCGACTGTACCAATTGTGGACTCGCATCGTAGTGGAACAGTGGCAACAAACGACGATAAAGCGCTTGTGCTTCATTGAGCTTGCCTGCCCGTGCCAGACGGAACAGCTCTACGCCTTCTTTTGGCAGCGCATTCGGCACACCCGAAATCCAGCCTGTTGCCCCGATCAAGCCGCCCTCCATGACGAGATCGTCTACACCAACCATCACTTCCAAGTCCGTCTGGGCGAGAATGTCCTGTATGCGGCGTACATCACCGGAGAATTCTTTCACCGCGACGATATTTTCGAACTTTGCCAGTCTTGCCAAAATGTCCGGTGTCAGGTCGATTTTGTAGTCGTGAGGATTGTTATAAGCAATAATCGGCAGTCCGACAGTGTTCAGTGCCTCGTAGTGGGCAAACACTTCATTTTCCAATGGCTTGTAGTTAATCGGAGGCAAGGCCATCACGCCTGCTGCTCCCGCATCCTTGGAAAATTGCACCCATTCCACTGCTTGACGGGTAGACGGAGCAGCAGAGCCTACGACCACCGGTACTCGACCTTTTGCGGCAGCGATCACGGTATGAATGACTTTTGCCCGCTCTTCTCCTGTCATTGTTGCGTATTCTCCCAGCGAACCGGATGGAACCAATCCGTCTACACCCTCCTGAATCAACCAGTCACACAATTCTGCCAAACGTTTGTAATCCACCTCATAATCGTTTGTAAACGGCGTGACAATCGCCACGTACACTCCTTCAAATCTTGCCATTTTCATTCTCCTCTCCCATTTGGGTTTGTTTTGTTTTAATGATCCGTTGCGGCTGGGATGAGCAAAAAGCCATTCGCCAGCTCGTCTTCCGGATTGTAAAAAATCGTATGCTTACCCATTAGCCAGGCCGAGCCTGCAATTCGGGTGATGACAGCAGGCAGCCCCCCTTCCTCCGTCACCTCCAGCACTCTTCCTGTAAACAGAGAACCGACGATGCTCTCATGCACAAACGGTTCGTCTATCCCGATCTCCCCTTTGGCAAACAGGGTCGCCAGCTTGGCGGAAGTGCCGGTTCCACATGGCGATCGATCTATTCCGCCCGGCGGCACGACGACGGTATTTTTCACATCCGCTCCCGGATTGTCAGGGGACGTATAGAACTCCACATGGGTCAGTCCGCGTATAAACGGCTTTTCTGGATGAACGATCTCCATGACCTGATTAATCGCTTTTCGAATCGTGACAGCCTTATCGACAATGGTGGATGCATGGGCTGGCGTCAGTTCGAGATTGAGCTTGCGCGCATCTGTGATGGCATAAAAGTTTCCACCGTACGCAATATCGCAGGTCACCGCGCCAATCCCTTCTACTTCTACAGTCACATCTTTTTCATAGAGGAAGGCTGGAATGTTCACAAACGATACTTCCTTGGCTTTCCCTCCCTCTACCTGTATATCTACCTCGACCAATCCTGCTGGCGTATCGAGCGTAAGCTTTGTCACCGGCTCAGTCACAGGAATCATGCCTGTCTCCACCAGCGCGGTACATAGACCGATCGTATCGTGACCGCACATCGGCAAGTATCCGCCTGTCTCGATATAGATCACCCCTACATCTGCATCCGGATGGCATGGGTCAACGATCAAGGCCCCGGACATCACATCATGCCCGCGCGGCTCATACATCAAAAACGTGCGAATCCAGTCGTACTCGGCCTTCATCTGGAGCATTTTTTCTCCCATCGTGCCTCCGGTAAGCTTTGGCAGACCACTGATTACCGTGCGGGTAGGGTTTCCCCCGGTATGCGTGTCAATGGTGGTAAACACCCTCGTTGCTTTCATGGATGCAACACTCCTTTTTTCGTAAACCGGTCCAAGCGCAGCGGCTCTGTCGGAATGATCGTGTCTGTCTGATCGACTAGCATCTCGGACACCAGCTTACCTGTGACCGCAGCCAGACTAATTCCATCTCCTTCATGACCTGCCGCGATGAAGTAACCGGGAACTTCCTCTACGCGAGAAATAATCGGCAAGTGATCCTCTGTCCACGGGCGCAAACCGCAATACGTGCGGATGATAGCGAAGTCGGCGATTTTCGGGTAAAAGCGCAGTGCTCTTTTCGCCATGCACCTGACAACATTCAGATCAATCCGTGTATCGAAACCCACAAACTGACGACTGGAGCCAATCAAGAAGTTCTGGCTTTCTGTCGGTTCAAATACAAGCGCGACTCCATACTTCTCTGTCTCCTCGTCTACCTGTCGCACCCCGCCAAACTTCGAGATGAGATAACCGAACTCCATCACCTTTCGCACGCCGACAGGCATCTGTCTCGAGGCGACGATCAAATGCCCTTTGCGCGGAACGATCGGAATATCCACCCCGACCATTTCGCCAATGACTGGCGCCCACACCCCTGCGGCGTTGACGACCTGCTTGGCTGTCATGCTGCCTGTTCCAAGCCCGATATGAAACGTTCCCGTCGCCTGATCACGTCTGAGCGACTTGACCTCAGTACGGCGCATGATCCTCGCTCCATGCTTTTTCGCTCCTTCAAACAGGGCAAAGGTCAGCATATACGGATTGACGGTAGAATCGGTGGCGCACTCCAAGCCTCCCAGCAAGTCGTCGGCAAAGTAAGGCGACTCCTGCCGAATATCCGCCCGGTCCAGCATCCGAAACGGCAAACCTGCTTCTTTTTGCCGTCGCACCCATTCATGAGCGGCTTCCATCTCAGCCTCAGATTCGCAGACGAGAATACTCCCCGGTGCCCGATATTCAAACGTATGGTCCAGCTCCCGGCTTAGCTGATCAACGAGCATCTGGCTTTTCAGAGACATCTGACTGTCAAAGCCGGGGTCCTTGTCAATCGCCAAAATATTCCCGTCACAGCGCGAGGACGTCCCTGATGCCAGCTCGCCTTTTTCCAGGACAACGACATCCAATCCAGCCTTCGCAGCGTAATACGCAATCGCCGCACCGATAATGCCACCGCCGATTACCGCAATCTGCGCATGGGTTTGTACTGTCATGCTGATTCTCCTCAAATGCGTTTTCTGCTACTCTCTTACTCTTTTTGCAAAAGCCATGCCAATTGTTCCAAGCGCGATTTCCAAAATATTTCGTCTAAATTCTTTGACAACTGAGAGAGTGAATGTATAATAAATGAGAAAATGTTCAAAATTTTATACACTTGAACAACCTCTTTTAAAAGGGATGATCGAGTTGAATCACAAACTTCCTGCCTTAACCGAGTTGATCCAGACAAACATGCGGGTTTTCAACGATCTAGAGCTTCTCCCTCCTCCATTGGATGAAACGATTCCTGTTTTTGCCCAGCATCAAACCGGCTGGCATGTCGCCGATTCCGCCCATTTAACCACCAATGTGACGATCGATTGTACACAAGCCCCTTGGGAATCAACTGCTGTGATGCCACTGGATTCAACATTGGCCGACGCCATCCGTCTGTTCGCTACTCACAACTATCTCCTGATCGAAAAACAGCCCGGAGTCCCTGTCGGCTACCTTCATCGAGGTACAGTCATACAAGCGATTTTTGCCTCGTACGAGATCTTGGAAGCGTATTTCGAGACGATGATCAAAACCATGGATGCATCCATATCCGTCATTGATGAAAAAGCACGTGTGATGGTTTGGACAGAAGGCGCTGAACGAATCTTTTCCTTGAAAGCAAAAGAAACGATTGGTCGCCCGATCACCGAATTTTTCCCGCTCGAAATGCTCGAAACACTCAAATCTCTGCAAAGTGGACAGTCTCTCTACCGTCATCAGCATCAGCCGCGGGAGGATCTCGTCGTGCTTATCAATACCAATCCGATCTATTTGCATGACAAAATCATCGGTGCTGTCGCGGCGGAAACCGATATCACGAGCCAAGTCCGACTAAACCAGGAGCTGTTGAACGCCAATAAAAAAGTGAATCATTTGCAGCAGGAAATGGCGAAGCTCAGTCCGACTCCTGATCCATTTGCACAGATCAAGGGAACGAGTCTCCCCATTCGCCATGTCAAGTCCATGATCCAAAAGCTCAGCGCTACCCAAGCAACCGTCTTGATCACAGGGGAAAGCGGCGTCGGCAAGGAGCTTTTCGCCAAAGCCGTGCATGATGTACGGGAAGGCTCCAATGCGCCCTTTATCGCAATCAACTGCGGTGCGATTTCGCCTACTTTGTTTGAAAGCGAGCTGTTCGGGTACGAAAAAGGTGCCTTTTCTGGTGCCGATCAAAAAGGGAAAAAAGGAATGATTGAGCTGGCGCGTGGAGGAACGCTGTTTCTCGACGAGGTTGGAGAAATGCCGCTCGATATGCAAGTGAAGCTGCTTCGCGTGCTTCAAGAGAAAAAGTATTATTCGGTCGGAGGGACCAAGCAGATTGAGGCGGACTTCCGCGTAGTTGCCGCCACGAATAAAAATTTGGAGGAGTTAGTGAAGGAAGGAAAGTTTCGTCAAGACCTGTTCTATCGGCTCAATGTTGTGACGCTGAAAATTCCTCCGCTTCGAGAACGCATTGAAGATACGATTGAACTCGCCCACTTTTTTCTCTATGAATTCTCTTTACGTTACAACCGTCCCATTCATGCTATCTCGCAAAATGTGATGCAAAACCTGCTCCAATATGACTGGCCAGGCAACATTCGCGAGCTGCGAAATGCCATTGAACGATTGGTGGTATTTGCGACAGACGGTATTATCAAAGAAGAGGATTTACCGTATTCCTTGCAAGGTCAGACGAAACAGGTCCCGATTGAGCTCCCTCCCGATCTCTTTTCGTTGCAAGAAGAAATCGAAGCGCATGAGCGCCGAGTGATTTTGCGAGCCATCGAGCTGGAAAACGGCAACAAGCAGGCCGCTGCGAAAAGACTTGGCATATCGCGGGCCACTCTCTATAACAAATTGGGGAAGTAAAAAATATTGTCCTTCAACGGTTGTGCATGGGGGAGCCCTGCCACATGTTTTCCAGTCGCCTGTATCCTTCTTCGTTCGGGCGGTCTCCTTCCAAACATGTGACAGGGCTTTCGAGCTGTTAGGTGTTCTTGCGGTTTTTCAAATCGTTTTTGGGTCAGTTCAAGGTAGATCCTTTGACTTGCAATCATTTTTCAGCAAAGCCGCGTAGGAAGAAGCGGATTTCCAGTCCAAGCGCCTCTGGAGCCCGCCCCAGCGTAGGAAAAAATGGCGGGGAATTTCAGCTTCACTCATGGAATCCTTCATCGAAACTTCTACGTTTGAAGCGCTCCCGCCATTTTTTACGAAGCGAACAGTCAATCCCCCTTGCGGGGCGTAGGCCGAAGCGTAGACTGGAAATACGCTTCTTCCCTCCACTACAGTCGCTTTTTACACAAAAACACACGCCAACGCGAACAAAAATCAGGAAACCTTCGCCCCTCTTTGGGCGGCAACACCTCAGACAAAATACGGATCAATTCCATGGTTGATTCCTCCTTTGTCGTCAGGCACGTAAAGAAGTGCACGCTGCCTACGCACCCAAATACGCCTTGACGATCGAATCATCGGCCCTGAGAACGTCTGCCTTATTTTCCATGACGATGCGCCCTGTCTCCATTACATAGCCGCGATGAGCAAGCTTCAACGCTGCCTTGGCATTTTGTTCGATCAAAAGGATCGTCGTGCCTTGCCTGTTTATTTCTCTGATGATATTCATGATCTCAGCCACAATAATCGGGGCGAGCCCCATCGACGGCTCATCTAGCATCAAGAGCTTTGGACGTGCCATGAGACCGCGGCAGATTGCGAGCATTTGCTGCTCGCCTCCGCTCAACGTACCTCCCATTTGTTCACTCCGCTCCCTCAATCGAGGGAACAGCGCGAAGGCCTGCTCAATCCCCTCTGCGATGACCGCCTTCTCTTTTCTCTGTGTAAAACCGCCTAGCTCCAAATTTTCACGCACAGTCAAGCCAGCAAAAATCCGCCTGCCTTCTGGTACATGGATGATGCCTGCCTCGACAATTTGGTGAGGAGCACAGCCTACGAGACTCTGTCCATGAAGCAAGACATCTCCACGGCTTGGTCGAACGATTCCGGAAATCGTTTTGAGTGTCGTGCTCTTGCCAGCACCATTACTGCCTAGTAAAGCGACAATCTCTCCTTCATGCACATGCAGGTCGATGCCTTTCAGCGCTTCAATTTTCCCGTAAAACGAATGAATGCCGCTGATTGTCAAAAGTGGTGTCATATCGCCTCCTCCTCCTTTCCCAGGTAGGCTTCTACGACACGCGGATTGCTGAGCACATCCTCGGGAGTTCCCTCTGCGATCTTCTGTCCGTAGTCGAGGACGATTACTTTTTCCGAGATTTTTTTGATCAAACTGATATCGTGCTCGATGATCAGCACTGTCAACTTGTAATGAGTGCGGATTCGCTTGATCAAAGCAATCAGGTCTTCCTTCTCCTCATAATTCAACCCCGCAGCAGGCTCATCGAGGAGCAACACTCGCGGCTTGGTAGCTAGGGCCCGTGCGATTTCCAAATAACGCTGAGCGCCATACGGCAAGTTTTTGGCAATACGCCAGCTAGAGTCTTCCATCCCCACGAAACGAAGGCAGTCCCTTGCCGTATCCTCGATCAACTGTTCCTCCAGGCGCTGTGCCCTTGTCTGCCAGAGTGCTCCCCAGACGGTTTGGCTCGTGCGGCTGTGCATGCCTGATTTGACATTATCCAAGACCGTCAAATTCGGAAACAGCCGCAAGTTTTGAAACGTTCGTGCCATGCCGAGCCGAGTGATTTGGCTTGGCTTTTTTCCCACGAGCTGGTTTCCTTCAAGGATGATCTGCCCCGCAGTCGGACGGTAAAATCCGGTGATCATGTTGAAGACGGAGGTTTTCCCCGCTCCATTCGGGCCAATGATACTGCTGATCGAGCCTGGGCTGATAGCAAAAGACAAATCGTTTACCGCAGTCAGACCGCCGAATTTAAGCGTTACATTTTTCACTGTCAAGCTTGACGTCATTACCCCTGCCCCCTTCCGTAGCCTCCTCGGTCTCGCCACGACTAGCGCCTCGTTTCATCTCATAGCGGGCAGGCCACAGTCCTTGGGGGCGAAACAGCATCATCGCGACCAGCGCGGCACCGAAGATCAAATACCGCCAATCTTCCACTGATCGCAGCAGCTCCGGTAACGCTATGACCAGCACTGCACCCAAGACGACGCCGGGAATGCTGCCCAAGCCTCCCAATACCACTGCCAAAAGAATCATAATGGACTGGGTAAAGCTAAAGCTGAGCGGCGCAATCGCACTCATTTTGACAGCAAAAACAGAACCAGCCAGACTCCCGATGACAGCACCGATCGAATACGCCAGCAGCTTCATATTCATCCGGTTAATGCCCATCGCCTCTGCAGCATCCTCGTCCTCGCGGATATACATCCACGCCCTGCCGATGCGGGATGTGCCCAACCGTTTTACAGCCACGACCGTCACAACCGCAATGATCAAGATCAAGTAGTAAAAGTCGATCTGATCGCCAAGAACATAACCCCCAATAGAAGGACGCGGGATTCCATAAATGCCTGAAGCTGATCCGGTAATAGTAAGATTAATCGCTAAAATACGAATGATTTCCCCAAAGCCGAGGGTGACGATTGCCAAGTAGTCACTGCGCAACCGAAGTGTTGGCGCCCCGATGATCACACCCACAATAGCCGCAAATATCATAGCCACAGGCAAGGTCAGCCAAAACGACCATTGATAGACCGTCATCAGAATGCCTGTCGTATAAGCGCCTACGGCAAAAAAGGCGGCGTAGCCCAAGTCGAGTAATCCGGCAAAGCCGACTACCACATTCAGTCCCTGGGCCAAGACAACGTAGAACAAGGCAAGTGTCGCAACATCCAGCCAGTAGTTATTGGACAAAAACGGCAGTACACACGCGACGGCGAGCAACAGGACAACAGCGATTATTTTTCGAGATGGGTTCATCCGCTACATCCTCTCTGTCACTTTCTCACCCATGATGCCCGTTGGCTTCAATACGAGAATCAAGATCAACAGAGAAAACGCCACGACGTCCTTCCATGAACCGCCGAAAATAAATGTTCCGGCTGTCTCCATCATCCCGAGCAGCAGTCCACCCAGCATCGCTCCTGGAATGCTGCCGATTCCCCCCAAAACTGCCGCCGTAAACGCCTTGAGTCCAATGATAAAGCCCATCATGAAATTGACGGTTCCGTAGTAAGCACCTGCCATCGTACCTGCACCTGCTGCCAACGAAGCACCGATGAAAAAGGTCAAGCCAATGACTTTATGCACATGGATGCCCATTAAATGACAAGCCGTCTGATCGAGCGCAATCGCTCGCATAGCCTTGCCGTACAGCGAGCGATTGATGAATAGATGCAAGCCCAGCATTAAAAGCGCCGCGATGATGACTAGCCCGATTTGGACATACGTGATTTTGGCCCCTAGCAGACTCATGCCGTCGTGGGAAAGCTGCAAGGGATACACTTGATACTGCGCCCCCCAAACAATCATCGAGCCGTTTTCCAAAAAGAGCGAGACACCAATTGCCGTAATCAGGATAGAGAGCCGTGGAGCCAACAGGAGCGGCCGATAAGCCACACTCTCGATCCCCATCCCAATGACGCCGACAATCACCATCGTCAGCAATAAGACAATCAATATTCCCATCAAGCCTGCCCCGGAAGAGTCTCCTCCGAGCACGCTGAGCAAGGTATAGCCGACAAATGCACCGAGCATGTACAAATCGCCATGCGCGAAGTTGAGCAGCTTGATAATGCCAAAAACCATCGTGTAGCCCAAAGCAATCAAACTGTAAAAAGCACCGATGACCAGTCCGTCCGCCAGTGTTTGGACGAGAATATCCATTCCTCCACCATCCTTTGAGGCAATGATTGACGCATGCCCTACTTCGCTAACGTGAACTTGCCACCCATCACTTTCAAAACGGCGAAGTTGGAGGTATCCAGTGTATTTTGGGCGTTGAACGAGATCGTTTGTCCGAGCGCCTTGAAATCCTTTGTTTCTTTGATCGCTTTTTTGATGGCGTCACGATCAGTCGAGTTCGCCCGCCCGATCGCATCTGCCAGCAGATTGACCGCATTGTAGCTCAACGCTGAGAAAGGCCCCGGTGCCAGGTTGTTGTACGTCTGCTTGTACGCAGAAGTGAACGCTTCTGCCCCCTCGATGAATTCCGCTGTAGGGGTCGCGGTAATCAAAAGCCCTTCCGCATTGTCTGCACCAGCAATCTTGATGACGTCCTCACTGAATGAGCCATCGCCTGCGAGGAATAGACCGGATACGCCTTTTTGCTTGAATTGCTTGACCATGAGTCCGCCAGCCGCATAATAACCGGTAAAATAAGTAGCGTCCGGCTGGAGACCTTTTATCTTTGTAACCAGCGCACTGAAATCTTTTTCTTCGGGATTGATTGCTTCATACGCAATGACGGTTCCGCCAGATTTCTCAACGGATGCTTTGGCAAAATCGGCCAGGTCTTTGGCGTAGGCAGAATTGTCATGGATGAGCACAACTTTTTCCGCTTGGTTCGCTGCCATGTAATCTGCTGCGGTTTGAGCTTGATCTGGGGTTAGGCCATTGATCAAAAAGAGGGTGTCATAGCCTTGAGCGGGCAATTTGGCGGAATTGGCTGCGGGAACGATCATGGGAATGTTGGCATTTTTGAATACACCAGATGAGGGTAGTGTCGCACCTGAGCAGTAGCCACCGACGACAGCTACTACGTTTTGAGAGACTAGCTTATTGGCTGCTGTCGTCGCCATTTGTGGATCGCAGCCATCATCAGCCACTTCGATCTTCAATTTTTTCCCAAGAACTCCACCGCTGTCGTTTATTTTTTTGACAGCCATTTCGATGGCGTTTTGCATGTCTTTTCCATCCGTTGCATTATTACCAGTTACTGGTAAAATCACACCAACGAGTATCTCGCTAGCGTCTGCACCTCCAGTAGAAGCTCCTTGATTGGCACATCCCGCTACAGCAAGCGTTAGAGTCAACATCGCTGCGACTATCACACTTCCCCATTTTTTCATAGCCCATCCCCCATTCGAGTATTATTCGATTGATGCCCATTTCCAGTCGATTGCACCTAGACCATCCTGGAAGATTCCTTTTAGCTTGTCATTCTTCACCCATGTATGCGTATAGAAGTAGATCGGCATAATCGGCATTTCATCCATCATGATTTGCTCGGCTTCACGCAGAATCGCCTTGCGCTTTTCCGGATCACTCTCGGTGGCCGACTGATTCAGCAGCTCTTTGAATCTCGGATTCTCCCAACGCGTATCATTGTTTCCTCCGTCCTTTTCCTTGAACAGCTCCAGGAAGTTGATCGAATCGTTGAAGTCACCAGACCAGCCGAGACGCCCGACCTGGTAGTTGCCCTCGTGCATCGTCTCGAGGTACACCTTCCATTCCTGATTTTCCAGCTTCACATCTGCACCAAGGTTTTGGCGCCATTGGTCCTGAATCGCTTCTGCGATCTTTTTATGCCCTTCGGACGTGTTGTAGCTGAGCTTGATTGGCGGCAGTTTTGAGATGCCCAGCTCTTTCATTCCTTCTTCTAGCAGCTTTTTGGCCGTTTCTTGGTCATTGTCTTTGAAATAACCGCCCGTATTGAGTCCCATTGTTGGAGGAACTGCCGCCATCGCTGGCTGCTGATTCGCTTGGAGTACGTTGTCGATCAAGATTTGACGGTTAATGGCGTAGGCAAAAGCTTTACGAATCTTCACGTTATTGAACGGAGGTTTCTCTGTATTGAACTTGTACCAGTACGTAGCACCGACAGGCTTCACTTGCAGCTTTCCACTGTCTTTAAGCGCTGGCATCGCATCTGTTGGCAACGAGCTTAACGGACTGCCTGCCCAGTCAATCTCGCCGTTTTCGAACATGGACAGCTCTGTGTTTTCATCCTCCACCATCGAGAACTCGATCTTGTCCAGCTTGACACTATCTTTGTCCCAGTAGTTATCGTTTTTCACGAGTACCATTTTGCTTTTGTGTTCCCAAGACTCCATTTTGAATGGACCATTTCCTACGTGTGTTTTGGCTTCTCCAGCCCATTTTTCATCTGCCTCGACTATCTTTTTATTTACCGGGAAATAAGTTTGGAAGGCGGTTAGCTCCAGAAAAAACGGGGTTGGATTCGTCAACTCTACTTGGAGGGTCTTGTCATCCAATGCTTTTACGCCGACATCATCCAAGCTGCCAGTCCCTTTATTAGCCTTCTCCGCATTCTTGATGTAATAGAGCTGGTAGGCGTAATTGGACGCTGTCTTCGGATCAAGAGCTCGCTTCCACGCGTATTCGAAATCGTGCGCAGTTACCGATTCTCCGTTGCTCCACTTGGAGTCTCTCAGCTTGAAGGTGTATGTTTTCATATCACTCGATACTTCAATCTTCTCGGCTACTGCTTCCTCCGGATTGCCCGAAGGCCCGATACGTGTCAATCCATCAAAAACTGCTTTGACGATGGCAGCAGAGGTCGTGTCTTCCGCAAGCCCAGGATCACCTGTAGGTGGTTCGGAGTGAAGATTCCAGCGTAGAACTTGTGCTTTTGCTGGTTCTTTAGTTATGGTGGCAGGTGCTGGCTGCGTGCTCGACTGTCCACTCTGTGTTGCTTGCTCGGCTGGCTGTCCTCCTCCACATCCTGCCAACGCTAATCCCATGACTGCTACGCTACTCATTACTGCAAACATATTTTTTTTCATTTGATCAACCCCCATTGTTCTGTCGTTAAGTGATGATTTTCAGAATTATCAGAATGCAAGAGGTGTGCCAAAAATAAAGGCGGCAGTGGCAAAGTTCTGGAGTCGGTTGCTGTAAATTTTTTTGTACACTGTAGTGCTTTTTGTGTTTCAATTCTTAGACACCGCTGTTAGACAAAAAAAGCCCCAGCCCATTTACTCGGCCAAGACTTTTTGACTCTCGATTTACAAAATGATCAATTCACGCGGTGAATGTGTCAGCACCTCATTGCCACTCTCTGTGACAACCAAATCGTCTTCGATACGGACACCACCAAGCTCTGGGATATAAATCCCCGGCTCCACGGTCAAAATCATGCCTTCTTGGAGGACAGCGGTGCAACGAGTAGACATAAATGGCTCCTCATGAATATCGAGGCCCACTCCATGTCCCATCCCATGTCCAAATCGCTCGCCATAGCCGTGCTCCGTGATGTAGTCCCGTGCGAAGGCGTCTGCCTCTTTCCCGGTAATGCCAGGACGAATGCCTGCAACAGCCCGATGGCGTGCTTCCAGAACGATCTCGTAGATGGCTTTGAGCTGTTCATCAGGAGTGCCAACAGCAACCGTACGGGTAATATCAGAGCGATACCCTTGGTACAATGCGCCAAAGTCCAACGTGACCATATCTCCCGCTTCAATCATTTTTTCACTCGCTACGCCATGTGGAAGTGCGGAACGATAACCAGAAGCAATAATGATGTCAAAAGCAGAGCCCGACGCCCCTTCCTTTCGCATGAACATTTCCAATTCATTAGACACGGCAAGTTCTGTGATACCAGGTCGCAGAAAGGAAGTAATATGTGAAAATGCCGCATCGGCGATTTGTGCAGCCGTTCGGATGATCGCCAGTTCTTCCCTTGTCTTAATCATCCGCAAACCCTCAATGACACCTGACGTCGGAATGAATGCTGTTTGGACGGCCTCGCTGTATTTGCGATGCAGAGCAAACGAGACATTCTCCTCCTCAAAGCCGAGATGGGTGATCCCCATCGCTTCCGACTGGCGCGCTACTTCACTGTATACGGATTCTTTTGTCGGCAAATAAACGATCTCAAAGTCTGTTGCTTGTGCTTGTGCTTGGGCTGTGTAACGGAAATCTGTGAAGAGCTTGGCCTGCTCCCTTGAAATGAGGACAACTCCGTATGTACCTGTAAAGTTTGTGAGGTATCGGCGGTTTTGTCCATTGGTGATCAACATCCCGTCAATCCCAAGTGAATCGAATTGCTCACGCAGTCTTGTTACTTTTTCCATCTTTGTCATCCCTCTTTTGTTTGTCGTGATTGGGCAATTTCTTTGAGAATAATTAGCAAGTATTGTGCCAGCTAGGACGATCTCACTCGCCTCTCCCTGGCACGACACTTGCATTTTTATCAAGCAAGAATGAAAGGAGGCTTCATCATGGAATCGCATCCATTGATTATCTGCCGTTGTGAAGAAGTAACTCTCGCTGAATTGGTAGAGACCGCCCAAACCCATCCATGTACCGCACGCGAGCTAAAGCTCCGGACCAGAGCCGGCATGGGCTGCTGCGGTGGGAGAACCTGCCGCACATTGATCGATCAGGTCATTCAGCAAGTAACTGGCCAAGCGCCTTCTCATACTGTACCTCTTGGATACCAACCGCCTATTCGTCCTGTCTCATTTCAAACGCTCGGGGGGCAACGGGCATGAGTCAACGCATTGATCACCATCCGGTCCTCGGTTCACTCGGTGACAGAAAGCAGCTTCCTTTTTATTATAACGGCACTGTCTATACGGCTTACGAAGGCGAGACGATTGCAGGAGCCCTATTGGCCGCAGGGGTACGTACGCTTCGGGTGCATGAGGAAAAAGGAACACCGCGAGGAATTTACTGCAATATCGGTCACTGCTATGAATGTCGCGTACATGTAGACGGTGTCCCAACTGTGCGTGCTTGTATGACGCTTGTGCAGGAAGGCATGCAAGTGAATGCGGGTTCTATCCTTCCTACTCCCTTGAAAAAAGGAGGACATGGTGCATGATCGACCTTCTTATCATCGGGGCTGGACCGGCGGGTTTATCCGCAGCAATTGCAAGTGCCAAACAGGGATTGGCTGTTCGCGTAGTCGATGAGTTTTATCGTCCTGGGGGACGCTTGCTTGGACAGCTTCACGAAGAACCGAACGGTGTGTGGTGGAATGGACTAGATGAGGCAGCCCGTCTCACGGAGGAAGCGAAGCTTCTCGGTGTAGAGATCTGTTGCGGCGTCTCCGTTTTCCATTTGACGCAATCCCAGAATGGCTGGGTCGTCTCTACGACACAGGGGGAAATGACAGTCCCATTGCTCCTGATCGCAACGGGTGCTTCTGAAGCAGCCGTACCCGTGCCAGGATGGACGTTACCTGGCGTGATGTCTATTGGAGCGGCTCAAGTCATGACAAATGTGCAGCGCGTGCGAGTAGGACAACGCGGGGTAGTCATTGGAATCAATATCTTATCGGTGGCAATATCCCGGGAATTGCAGTTGGCCGGGATTACGGTGGATCGAATGATTCTCCCACCTAGTACGACTGTCAGCGGCACTGCCGGGCACCCACAAGCCGTGATGCAATCCTTATTGCGCGTCGCCCATCTGGCCCCTTCTCAGTTGATTCGTATGGGGAGCAAACTGATGGGAAATTCATGGATGCAAAAGCTGGCAGTGTCCCTCTATCCCTCAAACGGGTTTTCTATGTGGGACATCCCGATTCAACTGCGAACAGCAGCAGTGGAGATCGTCGGAACGTCTCAAGTCGAGGGTGTCCGTATCGCCCGCGTTGCAGCCGATGGTTCACCCATCGCTGGAACCGAACAAGTCATTCCAGCTGATTTCGTCTGTATCGCAGGCGGATTAAGTCCACTCGCCGAATTGGCAGCGATTGCCGGGTGCCCTTTTGCCTATGTTCCCTCCTTGGGCGGGCATGTACCCTTGCACAATGAGAGCATGCGAACGCCAGTCCCTGGACTCTATGTTGCCGGCAATATCTCGGGAATTGAAAGTGCCAAAGTGGCAATGGCTCAAGGCACGGTCGCGGGACTTTCTATCGCCAAAGCTCGGGGGAAGCTGACGAATGAACAGCCATTATTGAATGCCATTCAACAGGTGAAAATCGTCCGGCAAAACGCAACGATCCAGTTCCATCCAGACATTGTGGCTGGGCGTGCACTGGTGGGGCAAATGACAGCAGAATGGATCGCGAACTAATTCACTCCTTCAATAAAAAAAGGCAGCCTGTCATTTTTTCACGACAGGCTGCCTTTGTTTTTCTGAGTCCAGAGTAAGCGTACCGTGTATTTCCTCTGCCTGTTCTCGATAGTAAGCAATGAGCTCAGGGTATTCCGCTATTTCTCTCTCGCCTGTTGGAGTGATCGCATACAGCCCGCGTTGCACACGGGTAAACCACCCATAATGGTTTTGGATAAGAATCGACGAGGTTTTCTCCCCTGCCCCTTTACTCTTGAGTAATTTAGGGGATAACGGCCCATGCTGCTGAAGCAATGTCGCGATTTGAATGCAGCTCTGCTTGTAGGCAGTCATGAGCTTGGTTTGATAGCTGCCGCCAACATTGTAATCGCCGTATCTTCCCCGCATCTCTTCAATGATGCGATTTCGCTTTTTTTGATTGAATTGCTTGCTTTTTACCCGATCAAACGGGCCCGGTGAAATATTCACATCCATGACTGCGGGCCCTCTTTTGGGAAAGGACACGAGAATGAGACCAAGCTCGAGACGTCTCACCAAGTAGCATATATCTTGCCATTTTTTCGAAAACAATTTGTATTTGGGCTTCGGAATTGCCATATAAACAAAATCGGTATAGCGTTGTCGCTTGGTTGCCTGTATGAGCAATTCCACACTTAAGTTGCGCTTGAACTCAACAATAATCAGTTCCTCGTCTTTGATGGCTGTTAAATCGCAATGCTTGACCTCTCCAAAAACGTCATATCCTTGTGCCACAAAATAATTCCGAATCGGCTCGTACATGTCAGCTTCATATTTCTTCTCTGCTTTTGGTTCCATGTGCTCCCCTTCTCTTATAGGAAAAAGAGCCAATCCAGTGGATTGACTCCTCTCTTCGTTATTCCTTCAAAACTGAATACGCATGATTGCTAAGAATGTGTG
>NZ_LMPN02000029.1:0-63424 GCF_001423865.2 Brevibacillus sp. Leaf182
AACTTCAAGCACAGCAGCAGGAACTTCTCGATCTTGAACAAGAGCTTCAGGGGCAAAGCCAAGAACTGCAATCCTTAAAGCATAACCTCCGGACCAAAGAACAAGAGCTGCTTGTTACCGAGCAAAAGCTCGAGGCTAAGGAGTTGGAACTACATTCTCAGACACAAGAACTTCAAGCACAGAAGCAGGAACTTCTCGGTCTTGAACAAGCGTTACAAGCACAAGGACTAGAGCTGCATTCTCTGACGCAAAACCTCCATGCACGGGAGCAGGAACTTATCGGTCTCGAACAAGAGCTTCAAACACAAGGCCAAGAACTTCAATCCCATGCTCAAAACCTGCAAACAAAAGAACAACAGCTCCAGTCCAAAGAGCTAGAACTGCATTCTCAAACGCAAGACCTCAACGTACGGGAACAAGAACTTCTCAGTCTCGAACAAGAGCTTCAGACACAAGAGCAAGACCTTCAATCCCTTGCTCATAACCTTGAGACAAAAGAACAACAGCTCCAGTCCCAAGAGCTAGAACTGCATTCTCAAACGCAAGACCTCAACGCACGGGAACAAGAACTTCTCGGTCTCGAACAAGAGCTTCAAACACAAGGCCAAGACCTTCAATCCCTTGCTCATAACCTTGAGACAAAAGAACAACAGCTCCAGTCCCAAGAGCTAGAACTGCATTCTCAAACGCAAGACCTCAACGTTCGGGAACAGGAACTTCTCAGTCTCGAACAAGAACTTCAAACACAAGGCCAAAACCTTCAATTCCTTGGTCAAAACCTACAAGCGAAAGAGCAACAGCTCCAGTCCAAAGAGCTAGAACTGCATTCTCTGACGCAAGACCTCCATGTACGGGAGCAGGAACTTCACGTTCTCGAACAAGAGCTTCAAACACAAGGCCAAAACCTTCAATCCCTTGCTCATAACCTTGAGACAAAAGAACAACAGCTCCAGTCCAAAGAACTAGAACTACATTCTCAAACGCAAGACCTAAACGTACGGGAACAGGAACTTCTCAGTCTCGAACAAGAGCTTCAAACACAAGGCCAAGAACTTCAATCCCTAGCTCAAAACCTCCAGACGCAAGAAGAACAGCTCCAGTCCAAAGAGCTAGAGCTACATTCCCAGGCGAAAAACCTTCAAGCACGGGAGCAGGACCTTCTCGATCATGAGCAAAAACTCGAGGCTAAGGGGTTAGAGCTGCATTCTCTCGCGCAAGACCTCCATGCACGGGAACAGGACCTTCACGTTCTCCAACAAGAGCTCCAGACGCAAGAGGACCAACTCACGTCCAAAGCGTTAGAGCTGCATTCCCAGACGCAAGACCTCAACGCACGTGAGCAGGAACTTCTCCATTTTGAGCAAGAGCTCCAAGTACAAGGGCAAGAACTGCAAACGCAAGCAGATAACCAGCAAACAAAAGAACAAGAACTAACAATCCTCGAACAAGGGCTTAAAGCCCGGGGGCAAGACCTTCTCACCCAGACGCAATACCTTCAAGCGCGAGAGCAGGATCTTTTCACCCTTGAGCAAGAGCTGCAAGCGCGCGGGCAAGAACTTCATACTCAAAATCATAACCTCCAGACAAAAGAACAAAAGCTGCTTACTTTCGAACAAGAGCTTCAGGCACGAGATCAAGAACTTCTCGCACATTCGCGAGACCTCCAAGCTCGGGAAGAAGAACTAAATGGTTTTGAAAAAGATTTGCAGGCGCAAAGAAAAGAGCTACAAGCTCATGCGCAGGCGTTGCAGGTTCAAGAACAAGAGCTCAAGACCCATGAACAGGGGCTTCGCGATTGGGAGCAAGCCAACCTCTCTCAGGAGCAAGCACTTCTGGCTCAGACCCAGGAACTACAGGTCCAGGAACAAGGCCTTCTATCCCGAGAGCAAGCGCTGCAACTTCGCGGGCAGGAGCTTCTCTCTCAGGAGCAGAAGATCCACTCCCACGAGCAAGAGTTACTCACGCTTAAGCAAGAGCTGAACGCGCGAGATCAAGAGCTACAGAACCAAGAGCAGGAGCTACAGGCTCAAGGGCATACCCTACACAATCGTGAACAGGAGTTGTTCACTCGGGAGCAAGAGCTAAACACACTGGAACAGGCCCTCCTCTCTAAGGAAGAAGAAATCCAAGTCCAAAGGCAAGAGTTGCAAACCCGGGAGCAGGAGCTACAAGTGCAGAATGAAGATAGATACACCCGAGAGCAAGAGCTCGAAGCGCAAAAACAGGATTTACGCACGAAAGAGCAAGAGCTGGAAGCCACCCGCCACGAGATGCTACAAAAAGCAATAGATCTTGAACAAAGTTGGACAATAAAACACGAAGAAACTTCTCAACAATTAACGGAAGCTCTGCTTGAGCTCGAAGCAGCCCGGTTAACGAAAAATCAACTCGTCGCTGACTATAAAAAGCTGTCCGAATCGCATTCCCTGCATGAGCAGGAATTGCAGCAAAGTATCCAAAACCGCGATGAAGAAATCCAACAAACACAAAACACCATAAAGAGTCTCCAGTCGGAGTTAAAAGAAACACAACAGCAATTAACAGAGGCCCAGGACCGTATCAAATCTTTTCAGCAACAAGCCAAGGAAACCGACGAAAAGCTCGCGAACGTCTCTCTTCAAAAAAATAAATGGAACGAAGTGCTGGAGAAAACAACCCAAAAATACGACTCTCTGTTAACGGAAAAAGAAAAAACCATTGAGCAGTTTACATCCCAGGAGCAAGTGTTGAAAAAGACGATAACCGGACTCAAAAACATGGTGAAAGAACTCCAGAACAACGAAGAAAAATACAAGCAAATCATCAAAGAATTCACGCAAAAGGAATCTCGAACCAATAAAGCCTTCAGTCACCTCCAGCAAAATGCCCAATTCCAGCCAAACACCCAATTCCAACAAAGCACGCAATTCATGCCAAGCTCCGACCCCTCCACTCAACAATTATCTTCCACACCAGTAAAAATGCAGATGCCCTATCCCAAAAATGCCAACGAATTCAACCCGTTTCGTTGAAAAAGTGAAAATGTGCGAGCGCCGTTACCATGTCAATCTATCCTGAATACAACATAATACAGTCCAGAAAGGGAGGAAAAACCATGACACCTGAACAAATGCGTGCACTGTATCACCAACGTCAACAACATCAAGTCAATCCAGCCCAGCGCCCATCGAGAATGCCGCCATCGCCATTGCCAAAATCCGGTCCCGTTCATAAAGTCCAACCATCCGTCCAGACTAGAACGAGTGGAGGATGCTGCGGCAGGCGTTGGCAGGGCTAATCTTTTAGAGACCCCCTTTTCCATGACCCGTGCAGTCTGGAATGAAATCATCCGAGATTCCCTGGAGAAGAAGCCAAACGAAACGTGTGGATTGCTTTCCGGCAGAAATGGGAGTGCACAAACGGTTTGGCGAATGGAAAATACATTGAAAAGCCCGGTCGCTTTCGCCATGGATCCCAAGCAGATTCAACACGTTTTCCACAAAATGGCGTTGCGCGGGGAGCATTTGGTCGGGATCTACCACTCCCACCCTACTGCACCTCCCATTCCGTCACCTGAAGATATTGCTTACTGTCATTACCCGGAGGCCGCGTACCTCATCGTTTCGCTCGCTTCTCCACAACCAGTTCTCGGCTGTTTTCGAATTGAGGGGTCTTTTGCTCGGGTGTATCCTTATACAGTCTGTAACTAGTGGTCAAATTCACGCAAAACAAAAGAACAGTGGGAATTTACTCCCGCTGTTCTTTCTGTTTTAAAAGATCGCCATGTTCCATTGAACTGGGCAGCAACCATTCCCTTTTCTCCCAACTGACAAAATCATCTTCCCACTTTACCTGGAAGCGGTCCTCCTCAATATGAATGACCACTCCCTTTGCGCCATCCTTTACATAAACGACCAGATCGCCTACTTGTATCACCGCTCATCGCCGCCCATTACCCGAGTCTGAAGATGATTCCGTGTCCACCCTTCGGATACACCCATTTGATATTTTCGTACGGGCAACCAATGCGGCAGCTCCCACACTCGTGACATCCTTCGTAACCGACGTGCATCCGCACTTCTTCCCATTTGTATACTTCCGCAGGACAGAAGATGGTACAGAGCTTATCAGGGCATTGCGTCGCACAAACATCTGCGGAGAGCACATGCAGATGTGACTCCGTATCCGCTTTGAAGCGCACAAGGTACTGCTTCTCCTCGATTGACTGGCCCTTCGGTAGATCCTGCATCACTTCATCACCCTCCACGCATTCATCAAATCACGCGCCATTTTCCATTTGTCCTTCGCAGAGCCGAGCTCGCTCCAAATTTTCTTCTGCTTACTCCATTTTGAGCTGCCATCAACCGTGAACATTTGACTCGCTGCTTTGTTCATCATCGGAATATACTGTTCGAAATACTGCGGGAATTTTTCAAAGTGATGCGTTGCGTCCTTGTACTTTTTCAAGTCTTGACCGACAAAGCTGTTCAATAGATTGATTCGGTATCCGTCGAGCATTTTTTCGGAATAGTCCCCTGCCTCTTTTGCCGCCAGAATCGTTTCCGCTGCCATGACACCAGATGCCATTGCCATATTCGATCCCTCTCGATGGATCGCATTGACGAGCTGGGCAGCATCTCCGACGACAAGAACACCATTGCCGACAATTTTGGGAATGGAACGATATCCGCCCTCGGGAATTAGGTGCGCCAAGTACTCCTGCTGCTCACAGCCTTGAATATACGGTCGAATCATCGGGTGATTCTTTACATAGTCCAACAACTCATAAGGCTTGATCTTGTTTTTGATCAGACCTGAGAGCATCGTCCCTACCCCAATGTTCAAGCTGTCCTTATTCGTATACAACCACGCCGTCCCCAAAATCCCTTTGGTCGAATCCCCGAAAATTTCAATCGTACAACCGTGATCGCCCTCTAAGTTAAAGCGATCCTCGATTATTTTGCGATCCAGCTTCAGTACTTCCATGACAGCGAGCGCTACCTCATCTGGGCGAAACTCTTTGTGGAAACCTAACGATTTCGCCAGCAAGGAGTTGACGCCGTCTGCCAGAACGACAACATCTGCGTATAGATCCCCATCCGGTCGATCTGTTTTGACACCGACTACCTTGCCATTTTCAACGATGCACTGCAAAGCGACGGTCTCATTGAGTAAAAGTGCTCCCTGCTGCACGGCTTTATCTGCAAACCATTGGTCAAATTTCGCCCGCAGCACCGTGAAATTGTTATAGGGTTCCTGGGCCCACTCCATGCCTTTATAACTGAAATTGATGGCTGATTCCTTATCGAGCATCATGAACCGCTGCTCGACGATCGGCCGTTCAACAGGCGCCTCCTTGTAAAATTCGGGAATGATGTCTTCCATCGTTTTGCGATACAAAACACCTCCCATGACGTTTTTGGAACCCGGATATTCCCCGCGTTCCATCAACAAAACATTTACGCCCGCTTTGGCAAGTGTATAAGCACAAGCTGTTCCAGCCGGACCTGCTCCGACAATGATTACATCAAATTTCTCAGCCATACGTTACCTCCTTGTCCGGCTCCTTTTGGAAAGCTTCAATGAGCAATGGCACAATTTCAAAAGCATCACCGACAATACCGTAGTGACAAGACTGGAAGATGAGGGCATTCGGATCTTTATTGATGGCAATGATCATTCCCGAGTTGCGCATGCCGACCAAATGCTGGATAGCTCCCGATATGCCGATGGCAAAGTAAATTTTTGGTGTGACAGTTACTCCCGTCTGTCCGACCTGATGATCATGACCGATCCAGCCTGCTTCCACCGCATCTCTGCTGGCCCCGACAGTTGCCCCGATTCGTTCTGCGAAACGATGAATAAGCGCAAAGCCTTCCTTGCTTCCGAGTCCCTTGCCACCAGCGACGATCACATCAGCCTCATCCAGCCGCACCTTTTCCTTCGTCTCCCGGACGATTTTCAGCACTTTTGTGCGAATGTCTTCTTCACGCAGCTCCATGCTTTCATCAATGATTTCTCCTGTACGTGACTCGTCTGGCTCTAGCGCTTTCATGACTTTCGGGCGAACAGTCGCCATTTGCGGTCGATGTTTTTTGCACAAAATCGTCGCCATGATGTTACCGCCAAACGCTGGACGGCTGGCCTCCAATAAGCCTGTCTCCGCGTTTACATCGAGCATGGTTGTGTCAGCGGTCAGCCCTGTCTCCAAGTCCGTCGCGACAGCGCTCGCCAAATCTTTTCCGGTTGAAGTCGCCCCGTACAAGATGATTTCCGGCTTGTGCTTTTGAACACATTCGATGACTGCTCGCATGTAGGACTCTGTTCGGTAATCATGAAAAATCTTGTGATCGTATACATACACTTGGTCCGCACCGTATGGAAACGCCGTGTGGGCCAACTCCTTGATTCCATCTCCGATTAACAAGCCAGCAAGCGGCACGTCTCGCTTGTCAGCCATTTGTCTACCCGCCCCCAGCAGCTCGAGTGATACAGGGGCGATACGGCCGTCACTCACCTCTAAAAACACCCAGATGCCACGAAAATCATCCAGATTCATATCTGCTCCTCCTTCACCCGAAACAGTCGCTGTTTATCGTGCAAAATTTCCATCAAGCGCGCGATTTGCTCGCTGGCGCTTCCTTCGAGCATTTCGCCACCCTTTGGCTTCTCTGGGGGCCAAACTTTTGCAACAATGGTAGGAGATCCCTTCAGACCTAACTGCGTCCGATCGATATCCCCCAAGTCATCGACGGACCAGATAACAGGCTGATATCTAGCAGCTCGAAGCATGTTGGGCAGTGGAGAATAAGGTACCTCGTTAATCTCCTTCTCCACGGAAAACAAACAAGGCAAGGTCGACTGAATGACTTCATACCCATCCTCCAGCTTTCGATGCACGATGGCGTAACCTTGTTCTTTGTTTATCTCCACTACTTTTTTCACACACGTAAGCGGTGGAATATCCAACCTTCTGGCGACACCTGGTCCGACTTGTCCCGTATCACCGTCGATGGTCATCTTCCCGCAAATGACGAGGTCGACTGGCTGGCTTTCTGCAATCTTCTCAATGGCTTTGGTAATGGCATAGCTGGTTGCCAATGTGTCTGCTCCGGCAAATGCACGATCCGTTACCAGATAGCCGGCGTCTGCTCCGATCTCGATACATTTCCGAATGGCCTTCACCGCTGGCGGTGGTCCCATGGTAACGACGGAGACCACACCCCCATATCGATTTTTCAAACGAACGGCTTCCTCCACCGCATGTGCATCATACGGGTTGAGAATGGCTGGCGCACTGGCGCGGTCCATCGTATTCGTCTTCGGATTCATCTTGATGATTTTGGTGTCCGGCACCTGCTTAATGCAAGCAACAATATGCAGCATGATTGATCCCCCCTTGCTGCCGGGCGCGATACCTATGCCTGTACAAAAGGTTGCCTTTCTTACGCGCAATCAGATCAGGCAGCTTGTCGTTCATTGTTATAGCCTATTTCGATGCAACCGAGCTTAGACCAGTAATCATAGAAACGAAAAAGACGCCAAACATCAGCTTCGCGCTGTGTGGCGTCTTTTGGCTTATTCATTAATCTTTATCAATGGAGAACTCAATCGTAGCATCCGTAAACTTCTTGGAAACTCTTTTCAGTTTGATTTCCAAACCGATTTGCGGCAGGATTTTACCGACTTCCGGCACTTCCGGCATCGAGTAATCATCACTGTCTTCAAACTCAGTGACGCCATCCAACGGCTCGTATTCCATAGTTCCAAAAATGTAATCCAGATCCATTCCAGATGTATCGTTCGGGCTAAACGCAGCATCGTTCACTTGGTAACGGGAATCTGCGATTGCCTTTTTGTTACCTTCATCATTGTTCCAGTAACGTACTTCCTGATGGGCATCTACTACACCGAGCATGCCGTAGCCTGGATGCAGGCTTGTATTGTTGTCACGGGATCTTTCGTAACGACCATCAAAGTACCAGATGACCATACCTGGATCATACGTGAAGAAGGAGTCGTTGCGACGGAAATGCTTCAATCCAGCGTCAATTCCTTCGTGAGAGCGCAGCTCAACCAGGTAGTACGCATCGTACATTTTTCCTTTTCCATCGAAGTGAGAGAAGCCATCCAATTTGAACTTCTTCTCACCCTCTGCGTCATCTGCGAAGATGACTTGTCCATCTGCCTCTACTTCGAAGTTATCCAAATAGAAGCCATCCATCACGAATGCGACATCCGTCACATAGTTAAACTCAACTTGTACCTTTTTACCGACGAACTCGTTCAGGCTGATTTCTTCTTTGTCCCAGCCTTTGGTTACGTCATCGTATTTTTGAACTTCTTTTTTCTCGCCTGTATCCGTATCGATTACATTGACGTACACGTAGTCATAGCCTTCCTCAATGCTTCTCCACGAATCGAATTTCATCGTTGCGGAGCTGGCCCCTGTTAAATCGATCACATCAGACGTCATTTTTGTATTCAGCTTGTTGCCTTCATCCGAGAAGTACGCGTATCCGCCATCTTTTGGCTCAACTGGAGGTTTCTTTTCGACCTTAGGCATGTTCAGCTTGATGACCTTGCCGTCCTTCTCAAGGCTACTCGCATCAATGAGTCGAAGGCTTCTCTTGCGCTTCTCTACATCCTTGTAGTCCAGCACGTACGGTTTAATCCAGTTTCCGCCGAACATTTGCTGCAGAACCATTTTGGACCAAGGATCAAGGCCAGTAGGTTCTGTTTGGAAAACCTTACCTGTGTGGCTACCAGACGACATGAGAGACCAAGCCCCTACTGGCGAATCTTTTCCGCCTCTTGTCGTGTCATACAAGTCTGGCAAACCGAGATTGTGTCCGTATTCGTGAGTGAATACACCTGGTGCGCCATCTTCTGGCTGGATCATGTAATCAAACGCTTTGAGGCTTGTGCCTGGAATATCCACTGGTTTTTTCAAGGTCCAACGGTGAGACCAGATCGCATCTGGGTCTTCCCCTGTCTCTTCTCCAATCCCTGCATGAACGAGCATGAGGTTGTCCAGATTGCCATCCGGCTCCATCAGGTCTCCATCACCATCGATATCATACGGATCGCGCTGATCGTACAATTCCTCTTTCCCAGCAATGGATTCCCCAACTGCCTCAAGCGTCTCGATTACCAAATCGCGCGGATTGGAATCGTCACCGGCTTTCGAGTTTTCTCCATAATATTTGTAGCTATTCTCTGCCATTTGCCATGGCGTTACCACACCATCAACCGTCCATGTTTTTCCCGATTGCAGATAGAAGTATTTCGCCATCGTTGTCATGCTGGTTCCTTCAGGAGTTTCGTACCCCTTCTGATCAAACAGCATCTCTTTATAATGCTTTTCGTTAAAGTCTTTCGTCCAAAGCGAGTCACTCACTTTTGGTAGCTCGTTATGCTCACGGTCAGGGAACTCCACAAGAGCGACAACGATGTTATCGGTATGTAGTCGTTTGGAAGAGCGCAATTCATCGCCTTCCTCCATCTCTGCCACTTTCTGGGCTGCCTTCGCCAATGCTGCCTGCTGCCCTCTGCTCGCTTCCCTACCATAAGAGCTCGATTCGTCAACGCCGTGCGGTACTTTTTTGTCTTCCAAGTACTCGAGCAACGCCTCATCAATCTCTTCCTGATCGGCATCTTCATCAATGATTCCTTGCTCCATTAACCCTTTAATCAATCGCTCCAGGTTAACAGTGGACAAGTCTACATGCAGATCATGCTTGTCCTCTTTTGATTTGGCCAAACCCGTCGCAGGTGCAGCCACGAAAGTACTGAGCACGAGTGAGGAGGAAAATAAAACGGATAAGAGCTTCTTGCCTTTCTTCACTACGGTTCACCCTCTTTTTCTATCTATTTGTGATGCATCGGAAAAATCAAACCCCCAATTCCGACTATTCATAATTATTGCGTGATACGTAATTTTTGCCAAATTCTTTCCTTCGACAAAAAATACTTCCCGTTCAAAAGAAATTTCTCACTAAGGCTATTGAACTAGTTACAATACGTGCCGAATTTTCGGCTAATCATTTATTCACAGGGTATCAGTTCGATATATTACCATTGTGTCTACCTTCTAAAGACCCATAGAATTTTAGCGAATTTTGTCGAAAATACTCGATATTTTTCTATCATATATTCCTTTTGCCCCCCTCTCTTTCTTGCAAAACAACTCAATTATCGGTACGATCGAATAAAAATGCTCGTGTTTTCCATGGAGGATTTTGATGCTGCAAACATTTGGTTTTTCTCTGTATGAGAGTAAAGTTTATGAAGCGTTGGCGTCTAGCGGCGAGCCTCTCGATGCAGCAATGGCCGTAAAGCATTCGGGGGTGCCAAAGGCAAAGATTTATGAGGTGTTGAATCGTCTGGTCGAAAAGGGGATAGTCCTTGACACCATATCTGAAAAGAAAAAGCGGTATACAGCCCTTCCTTTGGACAGCCTGGTAGAAAAGCTGACCCGTCAATTCCAGACGGACGTCAAAAAATTGACCAGCTCCCTTTCTCATAAAACCGTACGCGATGACCGGGTCTGGAGCTTGAAGGTTGACGAATCGATCCGCGCGGAATGCAAACAATTGATCCAACGAGCAACACGGTCTATTCGCATCTCTGCCTGGTCGGATGATTTTTTGGAGTATGTACCCCTATTGGAGATGAAAGAAAAAGAAGGAGTGGAGATCGAAGCCTTGGTCATCGGGCAGATTAACACCAAGCTTTCCTGTGTTCATTCCTTTATCCCTGTGCAAGAGCATCAAGGCTTGGAACGCTATCAGCTCATCGTAGTGGACCAGGATGAAATGATTTTTGCAGGTGAGGAGGACACGGGCTGGCATGCGATCAAGACACGCGGTCAACCGTTCGTCAAATTTTTTGCCGATTCTTTTTACCATGATGTCGCGCTGACAAAAATCACCCAAAAATATGTGGATCAACTGTTTGACGATGAAGAAATCCGCAAGATGATCATCCGCCTCCGATACTGACAATACGTGGACTTTGGCTATTGGCCAGAGTCTTTTTTATTTGTATGGAGAATTTTCTAGTTGCACACGATAAAAAAGGTTACTATTATGGTAGTAACCTTTTTACTTGAGAGGAGCTATTGTTTTGAATCCACGTGTCTTCATCTTAGCGATTGCTACCTTTGTTGTAGGTACGGTGGAATTGATTATCGGTGGTACGCTTGATCTGATTGCTCGTGATCTTCAGGTATCGATTAGCGCCGCCGGACAATTGATCACCATATTCTCGCTTGCATTTGCCATTGCCGCTCCTCTGCTCCTGCATGTTACGAGGCGTGTCGAGCGCAAAAAGCTATACTTGTATGCATTAGCGGCCTTTTTCCTGAGTAATGTGCTCGCGGCACTTAGTCCGAGCTACGCTGTATTAATGGCGGCACGCATCTTGAGCGCAGCAAGTAGTTCCATCCTGATTGTGCTGTCGATTACTATTGCGACGAGTCTTGTAGAACCTGCATATCGCGGCCGTGCCATTGGCGTTATTTTCATGGGGATTAGCGGTTCGCTCGTACTCGGCGTCCCTGTCGGATTGGCGCTGGGGAATGCCTTCGGCTGGCGTGCCCCGTTTTGGTTAATTGCGGCTCTTAGTATCGTTGCGATGATTTTTATCCTCTTGTTTTTGCCAAAAGTTCAAACTGCACCGCCAATTCCGTTACGTGATCAAATGTCTACCCTCCGTAGCGGCAAGCTATTCAGCGCATTGTTCATCGTCTTGTTAATGCTGACAGGTCACTTGACGCTGTATGCATACTTTACCCCTTATCTGCAAACGACGATGAATGTAGACGCAACGACACTGAGCTGGATGTATCTCGTGTTCGGAATTGCTGCCGTTGCAGGCGGTGGTATTGGCGGTTGGATCGCAGACAAATGGGGAGCAACCAAAAGCATTCTGTTCATCATTCCCGTGTTTGGCTTGATCATGTGTGTCTTGCCGTTTTTTACAGGCTCGCTTTATTTGTTCTTGCCGATCATGGTAATCTGGAGTGCGCTTAGCTGGGCCATTTCGCCAGCACAGCAAAACTATTTGATCTCCTGCTCACCTGCTACCGCAGACATTCAATTAAGCTTGAATACTTCTGCCCAGCATTTAGGTATCGCCCTTGGTTCTCTAGCTGGCGGTCTCGTCGTCGAGCGGTCTTCCGTCATCTACACGCCTTGGGTTGGAGCTGTGTTTGTCCTGATTTCATTCGGATTTGCCTTCTACTCGATCTCACGTCCATTTCAAGCACAGGAAAGCCAAGTAGTGCAACCTGCGCCAGAACACCATGCATAGAGACTCGCAAAAGCAAAAAGCCGTCAAATCGTTGACGGCTTTTTCTTATCATCCTAGAATCGTTTTCGTTATGAGCCTATTTCACTGGCAACCGGACGGTAAATCTCGTGATTCCCCGCTCGGACCAAACCTCAATTTTCCCCTTGTACTTGTGCACAACTGCATCTACAATCGTCAGACCCGTTCCACGCGAGCCACATTTTTTCTCTGTTTTCGTTGTATAGCCATTCTCAAAAATACGTGTACGTTGTTCTGTGGATATTTCCGGTCCTGTATTTTCAACTCGGAAAATAATGTGTTCTTCATCACAGCAAAAATAAATGCTGACTCGTTTTTCCCCATCCGCTAACTCCGCCGCTTCAATCGCATTATCAATAAGATTCGATAAAATTTTGATCAGATCAGTGGACGGAATGTTATCGATTGGATCAGAACATTCTTCAAATTGCATCACGATTTGTTTGGATTTAGCCTGCTCCCATTTGGTGTGAAGCAATACCATTAAAGCAGGATTCGCAAACCTCACGGTGAGGTCCAAAAGCTTGGTTTCTTTCAGCAACGACTGCACGTAATCTCGTGCTTTTGGATAATATCCGCATTCGATCAAACCGTAGAGCACCTGCATGTGATTGACGAAATCATGACGGATGGAGCGCATCGAACAAATGACTGAGCGCAATTCATCCTGGTAGGTTTCTTCCGTCTCGCCAACTGCTGCCTTGATGGCGCGTTGGTACCAGCGTTCCATGCACAGAACCAGGAAGATCAGTACGACGACAAACAAACCTTGGACCGCAAAAACAGGAATGCTGCTACGAACGACATCATTTCCAATATCCTCGACGATGGCTACGTCCGTATCTACTCCGATGATTCCGATGATTCTTCCTTCTCTATCTCTAAGCGGCGCGCCCGCAGACATGTAGACCCCGTAATCTGGATCTCTGATAATATCTGAGTAGTACGCTGATGATCCTTTGTAAATCATTTGAATGTGCTCAGGAGATAGAACAATAGGCATACCGATATCAAAATTTTGCTGCGCATTTGGAGGCCTTGCGACGATCATCGCGCGACCACTCTGCCTGTCTTCATTGACTTGAATCGTGTATAAATACAGAAGACCGAATTGCTCACGCGCTTGATTCAATTGCTGTTCGATTCGTTCATAGGCGGGGGTCTCTTTTACCGGATTTCGTAAAAACTCCTGATACGCGTCAACATCTAGACTGTCTGCTACTGTAGAAGCAGCTTTCATGCTTTGATTCGCAATAGAGAGTCGGACGGATTGAATCGTATTGAAATAGGAAATCGCGATGCTTACACAAGTCAAGATCAAAACAAGGATACCAGAAACGAGCATAATGATTAGTACTCTAGGATTTTTTGGTTGTGTTGGACTCGTCATAATCTCCTCAATCCATCTGTTCAAAAAGTCGTCTTTTGATTACGCAGTTGTACTAAAAACACGACTTTTTAAACATGTCTCTCTAATATTCTAGAGATTTCTACTGGAAATGTCTACATAATATGAATGTAGCTTCATTATAGTTCTCGAAATCATACATTGAATTATGATTCGGAATATTTTTATAATAAGGCGAATACGAAATACCAATCTCTTTCCCTAGGAAAAAGGAGTGGGTTCGATGGAAGAAAAATGGTTTGCCCGACTGCAAGAGATTTATCCAGAGCTTGTTACATTCAGACGTGATTTGCATATGTATCCCGAGCTTTCCTTTCAGGAGGAAAACACAGCGAAGAAAGTAGCGGACAAGCTGGCTTCTTTTGGTATAGAAGTACAAACCGGTGTCGGCGGCATGGGTGTTGTCGGTCTCCTGAGGGGTGGAAAGCCAGGAAAAACAGTTGCGTTGCGCGCTGACTTCGATGCCTTGCCCATCCAAGATGAAAAAGAAGTACCTTATAAGTCCCGCATTCCTGGCGTCATGCACGCTTGCGGTCATGACATACATACCTCCGGACTTTTGGGAGTTGCACAAGTGTTGAGCGAGTTCCGTGACGAGCTCCCAGGAAATGTGGTATTCCTGCATCAGTTCGCGGAAGAGCTGCCACCTGGTGGCGCCAAAGCCATGATAGAGGCGGGTTGCCTCGAAGGTGTCGATGTCGTGTATGGCGCTCACGTGGCCTCCGAGCTTCCAGTAGGCACTGTCGGGATCGGTCATGGCTACATTACGGCAGCAGCAGACAGCTTCGAGATCGTCTTGTACGGAAAAGGCGGGCACGGTGCTTATCCGCATACCTCCGTTGATCCAATCGTCTTGGGCAGTCAGGTTGTCATGAATTTGCAGCAGATTGCCAGCCGTCAGGTAGATCCGCTGAAACAAGTCGTTCTGTCTGTTTGCTCCTTCGTTGGCGGGGGAGAAGCGTTCAACGTCATTCCTGATCAAGTGAGGCTCAAGGGAACCGTCCGCACGTATGACGAGGAAGTGAGAGTCGCGGTCGAGCAATCTCTGAAACGCATCGTGGAAGCCAGCTGCCAGGCCGTAGGCGCTACGTGCGAAATCATGTATCAACGCGGTTACCCAGCTACTTGGAACGATGAGACAGAGACTCCGCTATTTGTAGCAGAAGCCAAACGTATTTTTGGTGAGGAACGCGTATTGAAAATCCCACCTGGCATGGGCGGAGAGGATTTTGCTTACTTTGCCCAAGAACGCCCCGCTACCTTCTTCATGGTCGGTGGACGCAACCCGGAGATTCAGGCGACGTATCCGCATCATCATCCCAAATTCGATGTCGATGAGCGCTCCATGATTCAAACCGGTCAGTTATTCATTGCAGCGTTGCTTGCCTATCAGGCACGTCATCAATAAGCGAACAAAGTTGAAAGGCAAGGGCCTCAAGCTCCTTGCCTTTTTTCTACCGCCATATTCACACCTCGTGTCCAACAATCCAGTCCAATCTTCTGCTCTGGGTACGGGCAGGAATTGTTTTTAGCATAAAATGACGAGCCGCGATGGCCAGCGGATTTTCCCATTAGGTGACTGCTCCCATCAGGCGGGAACCTTTCACAATAGCATTCGCCCGCTTCTTCCGTAGCTCTTCATACATGCGCAAAGCGTGGGCCGAGTCCGTGTCGGCATCTGCCAAGCATCTGGCCAGCACGAGTGCGTCTTCCATTCCCTGCCCCGCCCCTTGCCCCAGATTCGGCAGCATCGGATGTGCCGCATCGCCTACTAATGTAACCCGACCCTCACTCCATCTCCTGAGTGGTGCACGGTCATAAATATCATGCCGCAAGATAGCTGCATCCTCTGTCGCCTCAATCACTGCACGTACTGGCTCATACCAGCCGTCGAGTCTACGCAACGTCTCTTGCTTCCGCCCCATCGGCCCATCTTTTTCTCCCTCAGGTGCATTAATGGCGGCAAACCAATGAATTCGATTGTTGCCGATATGAGAAAATCCGAACCGAATCCCCCTGCCCCATGCTTCAAAGCCGCCTCCTGATTCCAGTGGATAACGAGGGTCTTGATAGGTAGCAATTCCGCGAATCGCCGTGTACCCGGAGTATCTCATTGACTCTTCACCGAACAGGCTCTTCCGTACACGAGAGTGAATCCCGTCCGCTCCGATCAGAATCGCCCCACGAGTACGTGAACCATCTGCAAAAGCGGCATGAACCCTTTGCTCTTCTTGCGAAAAAGATATGAGCTGCTTGCCTGGAACCAATTCATATGTCGAGATTTTCGCTAAAAGAGTCTGCTGTAGATCAGCCCGATGAATCAAGTAGCTGTCAGCCCCGTACCGTTTTGCTTGCTCCGCGACAGGCAGCTCGACTAACAAATTTCCCTTCCAGTCGCGAATCCTTGCTGAACGGACGGCTGCCCCTAGCTCGCGTACTTCCTGTCCAACTCCCAGCTTATCCAATGCCTTCATCGCATTGGCAGCCAAAACGATTCCAGCACCGATGCCTTTATGCTCCTTTGCCTGCTCGTAAAGCGTCACTTGCCAACCCTTTTGCTTCAAGGCAAGCGCTGATGCTAGCCCGCTCAAGCCTGCCCCGATAATCAGCGCATGTTTTTCGTTGCTCATCGCCTTTTCTCCTAATTAGAAAAGATTCATACTCAAATACCGCTCCCCCGTGTCAGGCGCAATGCACACGACCCGCTTACCCACTCCCAGTCTTTTGGCAATCGTGATGGCAGCAAAGACCGAGGCACCCGATGAAGGGCCGACGAGAATCCCTTCCAACGCTGCAAGCTGCCGCATGCTTTGCAGGGCGTCTTCGTCTGCAATTTGTATAATTTCATTATAAATGCTTGTATTGAGGATTTGTGGAACAAAACCAGGGCTCGTGCCGACCAGTTTATGTGGTCCAGGCTTTCCACCAGACAAAACCGGGGACCCTTTTGGTTCGACGACAGCGATATACAGCTCCGGGAGCTTCTCCCGCAATGCTTCGCCTGTCCCTGTAATCGTTCCACCCGTTCCGGCTGTGGCGACAAACGCATCCAGTCGACCATTCGTTTGCGCAAAAATTTCCTTTGCTGTCGTCGTTCGATGGATGTCTGGGTTCGCCTGATTCTCGAATTGCTGAGGAATAAAGCTGCGCGGAATCTCTTTTTGCAGTTCCTGCGCTTTAGCAATCGCCCCTGGCATTCTCAGCTCGCTCGGGGTCAATACAACCTCTGCCCCATACGCTTTCAATATATTGATCCGTTCCTTCGACATATTGTCAGGCATAACCAAAATCGCGCGATAGCCTTTTGCAGCGGCATTCATCGCCAAGCCGATGCCCGTATTGCCGCTCGTCGGCTCTATGATCGTATCCCCCGGTTGGATTAGTCCCGCTTGCTCAGCCGTCAAAATCAGATTGTAGGCAGCGCGGTCCTTCACACTTCCGGACGGATTGAATTTCTCCAGCTTCACAAAAACTTCTGCTGCTCCTTCAGGAACCATGCGCCTCAGTCGAACAATCGGCGTATTTCCAATCAATTCGGTAATGTTCTGGTAGACGCTCATCGTACTCCTCCTGGAAAATTTGCCTTATGATTATCTCTTAGTAATACTATAAGAATAATACAATTTTTCCGACCTGAAAACGATAAGGGTGCTGAAATGGGAAAAAGCTCCCGAATGAGAGCCTTGTTCCTGTCTAAAAACCATTCTTTGCTTTTGTCTGATTCAGTACATTCACCGCTTGTTGATACAGACTGTTCGCGGTTTCCTTCACTTTTGCTTGTCCGCTTTTGTCTACCGAGCCGTGGCGCTGCTTCGCCTGCGCGATGGAATCAGTCGCCGTCTTGATGGCCGCATTGATTGCTTTTTCCCGTTTCTCGGCATCCGGCACGCTCGCTTTGATTTCCGCCCAAATCGCTTGGATGTCCTTCATGTCGGTCTCCATGATGGCGATCATTTCCTGCATGTTTTTGTTTTTGTCCTGGATCGAGCCATCCATCGTGTTCATCCCATCGACCAACACCTTCATGCTGCCCAATGTTCCTTGCATGACCTCGAATTCCATCTTGCTCAAGCCTGGCTGCGTCGAATAGGTACGAATCTCTTCCAACAGTCTTTGCAGCTCTGCTATTTGATCATTGGAAAACTGCGCTTCATCCGTAAATTGCAGCTCGTCCAAATACTTTGCCGTTTCGATCAGATCAGCCTCTAGCTTCCCTGTCTTTTCTACTTTTTTGGCGAAGTCAACACGCGCTGCATCTTTGGCTCTTTGTTCTGCTACTTCTTTCTTTTTTACTTCTGCTTCCTCGTTGGTCCGCTTGGTTAGGGTCTCCAACTTGCTCTCGTACACGCTTTTGTTTGTGGCAACAAGACTTGTCTGCCCCTTATTTTCTTCCATAAGCAGTCCGTCAAATTGGAGCTCGTCACCGTTCACAGTGCCGATGATATCCTGACCAGTTGCCGGATTTTTGAGGGTTAGCTGCTCCCCATCCAGCGTTCCCTCCAGCAAGATCGACTCGGTTTTCAGAACAGGGATGCTATCTTCTGTTTCGACGATGGAATCCGTCATTTCAACGTTAACTTTCTCGTTATTCACCGTGACACTCGTGTATAGCATGCGTGTATCATCTTCGTACAAATACCCTTCCGCAAGTGTCACAGGACCAAAGAAACGATAGCCTGCGTATCCCAGCAATGCGACAATGACTAGAGCCAAGACGATCATGATGCTTTTGTTTTTTCCCTTCATGCTGCGACCCCTTTACCCACAATTTCTATTACGTTTGACCTGTTTTTCCTGCCAAAACGTACCATAGTTTTATGATACCTGAATCGCAGTGGAAAACCCTATGAGTCTAAAGGCCAAAACAAGATTAATAGAACGTATAACCAAAATCGTGACTGAAATCGAGTGTTTGATTTTCTTCGATTGTAATGAGTGAGAACTCATATTTATTCGTACCCAGACTTAACAATGTAAAGTCCTCCCAATTCCTCACGTAAGGCGTGAATATACTTGTAAAATATTCATCTACTGGCTGTCGAATGTCACGATGAGTTTTTCCCGAGACAACGATGATGTAATATTCTCCAACAGGTACATTCCCAATCTCGTAATTCCCATATCCATTTGCTTTTGCAGTATACAATCCCGACCCTTTAGGAGCTGCTTCTATCGAAATAAACAATTTCTCTTCCATATCGGTAATTGTATTTATATCAAAATCCTTCCTTATTAGAAATATCTTCGCATTCACATCCGGCTTCGTCCCAACAAAATCGTTATACTGCCACGTAATCGTCCCCTTGAGTGCCCCCTTTTGGGTAGGAAGTGCTGTTCGGGCTACCTGTTCTTCTACATTGCTTGGTTGACCTGCCGTTTCAACCGGATAAGCCGCTGGCATCGCCGAATCTGTTGCACCATTTCCCTCTGAGGAAACAGGTACAGCATTTGACTGCTGATTTGTGCCCACTTCCTGACCTGTAGACACCGGGCTAACGGGTGCAGGCTGATTCGTTTCCTTTTTTGCTACCGGTCGCGATCCTAGCAGATCATCAAGGTTTTTCCCAGATAAATAGAAAATAGCACCGCTAGCAATTCCAAGGATGATGGCAATTACCAATAAAAATGTAAGGAGTTCTTTGAAAAATCCGGGCTTCTTCGCTGCTTTTGCTGTTTTGGCCTCTGCCATGGTACCCCTCCGTCTGTCTCACTATCATGCTATGTGAAGATTTTTCCAATCAATATTTTACCAATAGATAGAATCTAGGTCTAGGCTCCTATGACTTGTACTGTACAGGGAACAGGAAAAAGCCGATGTCTCCCAAACATCGGCTTCTCGCATTTTTATTCCGTTAAACCTCAACCATTTCACGCTCGGACGGATAATACATGCCTGCAGCACCGAGCACACCTGCTTCCGCTCCGATTGTCGTCAGCTGGAGGCTCACTTGGTTTGCCATCCGAGAGATAGAGCGCTCGCGAATGACGTTCTTCGCTTCTGCAAGCAGTAGCTGTCCGTTCTTCATCACACCGCCACCAATGACAATCACCTGCGGATTGAACAGATGAATCAGATTGGTCAGTCCAACCCCGAGATAATAACCTGCTTCCTTCATCAAAGTCATGCTGAGTAAATCTCCGCGAACCGCTGCCTCTCCGACCTCTCTAGCCGTTATCCTGCTCAGGTCATTCCCATTTTCAACGAGCAACGAGCTGGTAGCACCCTGTAGAAGCTGTTCCCTGGCTCTACTTGCCAAAGCCAGCCCAGACGTGTAATTTTCCAGGCATCCTCTATTCCCGCACATGCACAGCGGTCCTTCGGGATCAAGCGAAATATGCCCGAACTCCCCGGCACTATCGCCAACACCTGTAATCAGCCGTCCTCCACTGATAATGCCAGCACCAACACCCGTACTGACTGTTACATAGATCAAGTCATTCGTGCCTCGTGCACTTCCAAACGCCCATTCTGCTACCGCTGCTGCATTGGCATCATTGATCAATTGCACGGCTACGTCAAACCGCTCCTGAAGCATTGCGCCGATCGGCACATCGCTCCAGTTTAAATTGCTCGCAAAAATGACCATTTGGCGCTGTGTATCAATTATTCCCGCAGTTGCAATCCCGATCCCGCGAATGCGAGAGAGATTGATGCCGCTATCGTCCAAGACAGTCTGCACCAAATCACCGATGCGTCCGATGACTGCCTGAGCTGCCTCTTCTGTTTGGGTCGCTGCGTTCGCCTGTCTGAGGATGTTGCCATGCTGGTCGACGATCGCGGCCATGATCTTCGTGCCGCCCAGATCAATCCCGATGGCATATGGTTTGTCTTGATTCATCTTCCGCTTCACATCCTTGCTGTCCATTCACGATTGAAAAATGGCGTCCAATGCCTGGGACGTATGCGCGATCAATTGCTCAGGCAACTGGCTGTAAGGCGAGATTTCCGGGATGATGTAGCCTTCATACCCGATCTCACGCAACGCTTCCACCACGCGGTTCCATGGAATATCGCCAGCGAGCAGCGGCACGAACCCTGTGATGTTGCCTGTCGTCGTCTTGAAATCTTTGACGTGAATCGCTTGAATTCTCTTGCCCAAAATGCGAATCCATTGCTCAGGAAAACCGAATTGCAGCACGTTGCCTACATCAAAATAAGCGCCTACCCAAGGACTGTCTACTTCATCGATCAAGCGGGCCATCTCCAATGGACTGAGCAAAAACTTGTTCCACACGTTTTCTACCCCGATGTATACCTGATGCTGCTCGGCCTTTTTCGCCAAGCGCTGCAATGCTTCACGCGCACGCTCGTAGGCCGTTTCATACGACACCTCTGCCGTCACGAGACCTGGGACGACGAGAACAGTCCGTGAGCCAAAAATGCTTGCCGCCTCTATCATTTTCTCGACAACACGGATGCCTTGTTCGCGGACCGTTTCCTCATTGTGTGTCAACGGATATTTCCATAAAAGGGCAGTAGAGACGCTTGGCAGCTCCAATCCTAGTTCGCGAGCCTCGTCCGCCAAGCCCTTCCATTCCCCCTCTGTCATCTCTAGATGAAAGGGAGCATCTCCCTCGTCCAAATTCAGTTCTACCCCTTGATAGCCATGCGCTTTCGCTTGGCGAAACATTTCTTGCACGCTCGTTTCCTTTGGGAAGCACCACGCATTGATTCCCTTTTGAAAAGCCATGTTGCTCACTCCCCTTTTCTCAAAATAGTGACAGGCTTCCCTTCTTGTGCCGATTGATTCGCTGCCAACGTTACTTCTAGCGTCTTTCTCGCTGATTCATACGGCGACAGAATCAAGCTGCGATCCCCTGACAAAATCGCTGTGATAAACGCCCGATCTTGCTCCACGTACATATCCACCGTGCTCTCTTTCGTTCGTGCTCCCTGCTCATCCATGATCGATAATTGCTTTCCGTCAATCATGACGCGGAAATCTTTGCCCAAGATTTCTACATTCGTACGATGGTCCGGCTGGATGAAGCACGTATCCAGATGTCCTAGTGCCCCTGACTCAAACACCATACTAATGGAAGTCACGTCTGGAATATCGATGTTTGGAATGTCACGCGAGACGAGCAAGGCCATCTGCGCATAGACCTTCTCGATATCTCCTGCCAAAAACCGCATCATGTCCAGTGTATGTGTCGCCTGCTCGACAAGCTGTCCACCTGACTTGCCCATTTCCCTCCACCAAGGTGTCGTGACGAACTTGGTCAAATAGTGGCCGCGGACGAGTGCAATCGACTTGTCTTCCAAGTACGCTTTTGCTTCCTGCACGATATCGAGATAGCGCAGGCAATAGCCAGTCGCGGTAATAATCCCCGCCTTTTCAATCGCTGCTTGCTTTTCGTTCACTTTTTGTATGTCCAGCCCAATTGGCTTTTCCACAAACAGATGAATGCCTTTCGCCGATGCCGTTTCCTCAATCTCTTCATGCGCAAAAGGGGGGACGCACACAAACAAAGCATCCAGCATTTCTGCCTCTACTAGCTCACGCCAAGAGGTGTAGCCATGCGCACCAATGCGCTCAGCAGTCTCTGCAACCGCCTCTTGGTTCACGTCGCATACGGCAACGACCTTTACCCTTTCGTCGGTCAACAAGCCTTTCAAATGATGCTGCCCGATTCCACCTACGCCGATCATGCCAACACGTACACTCATGCGTCCTTCACCGTCCTAGCGTAAAACGACTGGTTGCTTCTGTTCAGCGGATTGATACGCTGCGAGTGCTACTTCCACAGCTCGCAAGCCGTCTTCACCTGTAATCGACGGCGCTTTCTTTTCACGCACGCTGGTGACGAAATCCTTGACCAATTGACTGTCCATGTCATCGCCCCAGTTGACCCACTTCAAGCCTTTTTCATTGGAATAGACATCCAGCTTTTGAGAAAAAGCGTCGAGCGAGACCGTGCCTTCTGTCCCGATAATTTCCATCGTCACGTCTCCCCATGTCGGGAAGGCCTTGTTGCGAGACCAACTGCAATCGAGTGTGGCAAATACCCCATTCTCAAATTCCATGGTCAAAATGCCGCAATCATCAATCGGTGTATCGGAAAACTTGCTGTCTACCTCCGCGTAAACCTCACGGACTTCAGAGTCCATGAACCAGCGCATCAGATCAACAACGTGAACCGTGTGATCGATCACTGCACCTCCGCCGGATTTCGCCGGATCGACGAACCAACCACCAGGATTTTGTCCACGGTTCGTACCCCGGATTGCCATGATGCGTCCGACCTTTCCTTGCTCCACCAATTGCTTTGCTCGAACAACAGCCGGATGGAATCTCACTGGGAATGCTGTCTGCAAAATAACGCCCTGTTCGCGGCAAAAATCGATCATCTCTTGAGCAGCCTCTGCTGTAGTCGCCAGCGGTTTTTCGCACAATATGTGCTTGCCAGCCTTCGCTGCCGCTAACGTATGCTCTTGGTGCTTGACGTTTTCCGAGGTGACGATGACCGCATCGATATCTGTTGCGAGCAGCTCATGATAATCGGCGAAAAACGGAACGCCAAACTTTTCAGCCGCCGTCTTACCGCGTACTTCATCCTCATCTGCTACCCCGACCAATTGAACCCCATCCAACTTCGCAACCGCATTTGCGTAGCTGTATGCATGCATATGTGCAACACTGATGATTCCGAGTTTCATGTCCAGTCCCCTCCTACACCAAAGTTACGGGTTTGCCCGTTTCGATTGACACAAGCGCAGCACGAGCGATTTCTACCGCTTTCACGGCGTCTTCTGCCGTCACGAGTGGCTCCAGGTCACGGTCGATGCACTCGATAAAATGCTTCAGTTCTCTGAAATACGGATTTTCACGCAATGGACTCTCCGGAACTGCGACTCCGCTCATGCCTGCTTGCTTCGAGCGATTAACCGCCACTAGCGGTTTTTCCTTCGAGCTGTCGTATTGAATAATGCCTTCCTTGCCTGCCAGCTCCATTTTCATCGCGAAGCCTTCATGTGCCCATGAGCCTTCCACATGTGCAATCATGCCGTTCTTGAAGCGAAGCGTAACCAGTGCGTAATCCATCCGGGCAAAACCTCGACCCAGCAAGCCTTTCGCGTACACACGCTCCACATCCCCGAAGCACCAACGCAAAAAGTCAAAATCGTGAATGATCATATCTAAAACAAGGCTGCCACTGTTTTTGTAATCCGCGTACCAGTCGTTCCACGCTGTCGGGAAAATACCACCACGGAACGTACGTGCCACACCAACGTTGCCAATCGCACCGTCATTAACCAACTGACGGGACTTTTCATATTCCGGGAAGAAGCGCAGGACGTGTCCGACAAACAGCTTGACGTTTTTCTCCCGGCAATAATCAACGATAAAACGAGCTTCTTCCTTATCACGAGCCAACGGCTTTTCGCAAATGACATGCTTGCCTGCATCCGCAGCCTTCTTTACATAAGTTTTATGAAGGTACGTAGGCAAACACACGTCTACAATGTCTACCTGCGCCAGTTTTTCCAAAGCCTCTTCATAGCTCTCAAACCATTCTGTTTTTGTCTCGGCTGCCAGCTCTTTTCCTCTCTCGCTGCGGATATCGACAATCCCGACCAGCTTGACGTTTTCCATGGCAGCATACGATCTCGCGTGAACAGTCCCCATGGTTCCTGCTCCGATTACCAGAACATGATTCATAATGGTTTCACTCCTTTTGGGAAAAAGTCTATTTGGACCCAGTTAGGGTAATTCCCTCGACAAAATGCTTCTGCAAGAAAATAAAGACGATGATCATCGGCCAAATGGCAAGAACGGAGCCCGCCATCAAAATCGGATAGTTCGTCAAATTGGTATGCTCCCCCGTCAAGTACGC
This sequence comes from Brevibacillus sp. Leaf182, assembly GCF_001423865.2. NCBI lineage: Bacteria > Bacillati > Bacillota > Bacilli > Caryophanales > Paenibacillaceae > Brevibacillus > Brevibacillus sp. Leaf182. The sequence continues at coordinate 24,560 of NZ_LMPN02000029.1, forward strand.
CAAACCAGCGGAGAGCGGCATTTTATCAGGCGTGCTGTTGACGATCAACGGCCACATCAGGTCGTTCCAAGACCACAACGCTACGAAAATGGCGAGTGCAATCAAGCCGGGCTTCGCCAACGGCAGCATAATTCTCCAGTAAATCTGAAAATGGTTGCAGCCATCGAGCTTCGCCGCTTCTTCCAGTTCTTTTGGCAGCGACATGAAAAATTGACGAAGAAGAAACGTACCGAATGCACTGAACAATCCCGGCACAATTAACGCTGTCAACGTATTCAGCCAGCCAAGCTCTTTCATGATCATAAATTGCGGGAGCAGAAACACCTGACCTGGCACCATCAAAACGGTCAAGAACAGGATGAACAAGGCGTTTCGCCCTGGAAATTCAATTCGCGCGAATGCGTACGCCGCAAGTGAGCAGAGGAATACTTGTCCAATTACCTTGGCTACTGTTGTGATCACGGTATTCCAATAAAAATCCAAGAAGGGCAGCATCTCAAAAATATGGGTGTAATTCTCCCATTGATACTTGGTCGGCAAAATGACTGGAGGCACCTGTGTCGATTCGCCCAGTGACTTGAGCGAAGTGAGAACCATCCAGACGAATGGCGCAACCATCACGAGAGCACCTGCAATCAGCAGCAGATGAATCAACAACTTCTTCCCCATTTTGTTCCGACTCGTATAAACACTCATTCCATATCCCTCCCGTCTGTTCAGCTTTGATTAATCATAGTGAACCCATTTTTTCTGCAACTTCATTTGAATGGCAGTGACGATCAGGATCATCACCAGAAGCACGACGGCAACTGCAGCCGCATAGCCACCGTTCCCTGATTCAAATCCATTCGTAAAGAACAAGTACGCCATCGTCTGCGTTTGCTCTGTTGCCGGATTGCCCATTTTGCTTCCGAGCATCAGATAAATCAGGTCAAATACTTGAAAAGCCCCAATCAAGGAGGTGATACTGACGAAAAAGATCGAAGGAGTCAACAGCGGCAACGTAATCTTGAAAAACATGCGAACTGGTCCCGCTCCGTCAATTTCTGCCGCTTCGTAATAGCTTCTCGGGATACCTTGCAGTCCAGCCAGAAAAATCACCATGTTGTATCCGATGGAGCTCCAAACAGCAACGATAATCACTGCATACAAAGCAATGGCGGGATCAGATATCCAGCGTGGGCCCTCAATGCCTACCAAGCCCAACAAATAATTGATCAGACCGTAATCAGCGTTGTACAACCATCTCCACACCATCGCCACCGCTGCTGCCATCGTCACAACGGGCAGGAAATACAGGGTGCGATAAATCGTAATCCCCTTAATTTTCTGATTAAGCAACACAGCGATAAAAATGGAGATAGCGATACCGACAGGAACTGCGATCACTGTATAAATCAACGTGTTTTTCAGCGCGATCCACAAGTATGGGTCCTTGAACAACAACTCGTAATTATGTAAGCCAGCCCACTTATACTTGCCGAATCCTCCCCATTTGGTAAAGCTCAAATAAATGGTCTGTACGATCGGCCATAAGTAGAAGACACCCAACCCGATCAGTGTGGGAGCAATCATGAGATACGCCCAGAACCAATCACTTCTCTTCATGCGATTCAACGATTTTTTCGTTTTTGGCTGGACGGCGGCGTGCATTTCAGGCTGCAACTGGCTGCTCATCGCATTCATTCCCTCCTTACATAAGCTTTTCAAAAAAGGATGGCCTCGTCCGTGATGCGAAGCCATCCATCATAGACCTTTTATTCTTGGCTAAGCATTTCATTCATTTTTTGCGCGAGCTCTTTGGAAGCATCCTCTACGCTCATTTGACCAGCCCAAGCCTTGGTCATGAGCTCTGTTTCCAGCTTGGCCCATTTTGCCGTGTCCTTCGAGATCGGATACGGTTTTGCTGCAGTTGCCTGATCAATAAAAATTTTCAGTTGAAAGTTCGGCATGGATTGTACCCAAGTATCCTGTGTTCCGTTAAATGCCGGAATCGCAGCACCCGATTTCGCCAGGATTTCTGCCCCTTCTTTCGAGCCCAAGAATTTCACGAATTCCCATGCTTCCTTCGGATGTTTGGTATTAGCCGAAATCACGTTGCCCAGGCCGTGGATGACGCTCGTGTTCTCTTTCCCTTTTGGAAGATACGTCACGTCTACTTTGTCCTTTGTATACTCATTTTTATGAAAAGCGGATGCCATCCATGATCCGTTGTACATCATCGCGATCTTGCCTGATTCAAATAGCTGTGTTGCCTCTGTTTCGGACAATTGCGCTGCTGTTGGCGATGCTTTTTCGTTGATCAGGTCTGTCCAAAACTTGAGGCCTTCGATCGTTTCCGGTTTGTCATAGCCGGACGTTTTCTTGTCTTCGGAAATGATATAGCCACCGTTTTGATAGATCGTGTTATAGAAGCCATCCTGTCCATAAGGAGGTGCTGCAATTCCCCAAACGCCTTTTTTCTCATCAGTCAGTTGCTTTGCTACTTCCTTCAGCTTGTTCCAATCCCAGGTTTCGTCTGGATATGGTACTTTTGCGTCGTCAAACAGTTTCTTGTTGTACCAAAGGCCAATGGTGTCGAAATCTTTCGGTAGCGCGTAGTTTTGTCCATCGTAGGTGTAGAGATCAACGAGAGCTTTCGGATAATTGTTCAGATCGATGCCATCTGCCTTGATTTGATCGGTAATCGGCAAGAGCATGTCATTATCTGCGTATTTAATGATACGTGGACCATTAATCCAAAAAATGTCCGGCAAGGTGCCACCCGTTGCGGCTGCCTCCATCTTTGTCCAGTATTGCTTGTTAGGCGTTAGCTCGATCTTGATGTCCACGTTCGGGTTCTTTTCGTTAAACTTTTTCGCCATTTCCTCTATCGCAGGCATCTGGTTTTTGTCCCACAGCGCATATGTGAGCGTTACCTTTTCGCCTGAAGCAGCACTGTCAGTGGTTCCAGCTGGTGCGGAGCTCTGCCCGCCGCCCGAACATCCTGCCACTGCTACCAAGAGAGCAGCCATTGCAATCGAAACCAACTTCTTCATCAGAAATCCCTCCTCGATTTACGTTCTCCTCTTTTACCCCCAAAACATTGCCAGACACGACACGCTTCCCTTTTCGACTCGCCCCCTTTCAACGATTTTTGATGGATTTAACTTTCTTTTTCCAATGACCAAATAAAGTATGCAAAAAGAATGTTACAAGCTGAAGTGAAAAACCTCTTGTAACAAAACAGCAGCAGCAGCCTTGACCTCGAAATCAGCCCCCAATACAGTTGGACGGAATTCCAGCCCTTCTACCATCGTCCCCATCGCTTGCGCCATCACTTGTTTTTGGATGCGCTCAAACAACACTTGGTTGTCCCGGATCATTTCTCCACCCAGAATGATTAGGCTCGGGTTGAACAAATTCACCAGATTCACAATGCCGATCGACATGTACGAAGCGATTTCGTCGACGATGTCTTGGCATACTTGATCTCCTTGATGCAGTGCTTGGCGAAAGACATCAAATGTGATTCTTGTCATATCTCCGCCAGCCAAATCCATGACGAGCGTCTCTTTTCCTCGTGTAACAGCGGACAGTATGCCTGAGTAAATGGCCGGCCACGCCACGTAGTTTTCTAAACAGCCGACGTTGCCGCAGTCACAGCGCATCCCACTCCGATCGACTGTCGTATGCCCGAATTCACCTGCTCCACCACGACTTCCGCGGAAGATGGAACCGTTTACAACAAGACCCGAACCGACCCCTTCTCCTACAGTGACAAACAGGAGATTGTCAGCATTTAATCCACCACCGAAGTTTTTTTCTGCCAGGGCGATTGCATTGGCATCATTGTCGAGCCATGTTTTTAACCCAAAACGCTCTTCTGCCATGTCCTTTAACGGAACATCATGCAAGCGCAGCTTGGAGTTGAAGCGAATGACACCACTCGCTGCATCGACAATCCCTGGTGCGATGATGGAAATACCCAGACAACGGCTGACATCATCCATCGACTGGAGAAAGTCCTCAATCGAATCCAGCACATACTGAATGATCAGGTCACTCACCAGACCAGCTTTTACCGGATAGATTTTCTTTTGCTTTGTAGCTGCTTCCAAATTCATTTCGGCAATCGTAATCGCTGTATTCGTAATAGAGACGCCAATCAAAAACTTTCCGTCTGGACAGAAGCGAACCATAATCGGCTTACGGCCACCCTTCGACTCACCTGTTCCATCTTCTGCAACCATACCGTCACGGATCAGTTCATTGACTGCCGAGGTGACTGTAGTTGGACTGATGCCCTGCTTTTTAGCGATATCGCTTCGCGAGATGGGCCCAAACTGGCGAATAGTGTCGAGTATAATAAAGCGATTGAGCTCTTGGATTAGTTTTAGATCTCCAGTTCTGCGCATCGTATTCGTTCATCCTTTATTTTTCCAATGACTTTATAAAGTGATCATACTGAAATTTGTATTTTGTGTCAATTTTGTTTTTTTAAAGATTTCAATCAATTTTTTCTGATTGAAAAGAACCTCTCTTTACCTGTTGGAAAAGGAGGTTCTTTCTGCTTTATTCTTTTTCTTTGGACCCGTAGGTATAAAACTCACCCGTCAACGCATCTATTTTTGCATCGAATAACATAGGCAAGGTATAAACGAGAGAAGCTTTGCCTTCCTCTTGCAAGACATACTGTAACTGCAATGGATATTTCTTGAGCAAAGCGGCTGCAGCTTCGTCTTGGGAGATTGCCTTCTTCGGATCAGACATTACTCCTTCGACTTTTTCATTGAGATCGATCCCCATGACTTTCCCGTTGCTGCCGTTGATCGAGATATGCGTCAGCCAATCTTCAACAGGAATCCCTTGCTCTTGCCTCACAAAATAGAAGGCGTATTGATCTGTACTTTCATCATATTCTCCGGGCTGAAGTAGCAGCAGCTCGCCCGTACCAGCAGGAGCGATCTCTGCTAATTCATTTATGGCCAATTGCAAAGCCTGCTCTTGTGTCAATTTTTTAGTAGCGGTCTTTGACACACTAGTATCGATGACATGATAGTTCACAATTGAACCTGTCTTCGGTTCGATTAGCATGCTCCCAATCCATCCGTCGTCTGTTCTCCACGAATAATTAGTACGCCCCTCCCATTTGTTTGTTTTCCAGAAATATTTGATAATCACGGGTTTTTCACCAGTCAAATCTTCAAAAAAGACATTCCCTTTTGCAAAATCATAACCCGTACGCTGAGTCAGATACGCTTGTGCTTCTTCACGGGATTTTGCTACGGGCTTGCTCGTACCCTTTGGTATTACATTCACTTTGCTATGATAAGGCTTATTTACGCTGTCTTTGCCGGACAAGGCATCCAACATACCGGAAAAAGCTGGGACGTAGAGGAGCTTGTATGTTTTTCCGTCTTGATCGAGGGAATACCGTAATTGCATATAGGTAGCCAACTGTTTCACGGCTTTTTCTTTGGATAAAACCTGATCCAATTTCGCAAAGGAGATTTTTTCACTATTCATGCCAAGGGATTTTCCTGTGATTTGTCCTTCATGATCAACTTGTACCTGAATCATGTCGTCTGGAAAAGGAACCCCGTTGATCACACGTACAAATTGAATTGTATTTGTCTGGCCATCGAAAACCTTCGCGACCCCGTCCCCATCGAGTTGGTATCCTGCCATGTCTTCTCCGTACCACTTTTTCATAAAGGAAATGGCTACTTCTTTCGATTTGTCGATCGGATAAAGCGTTTGGCTCTGTTGGTTATTTAGTTCGTGTTTGCCAAACTCAAGCAGTTCACCCGTATTTTTGTCGAGCACTAAGGCAACGAATTCAGCATTGTTTTCTCTAGACTTATAGTTGTTCACGAGCAGATAAGGAGTGTCTTTCAATACCACTTCCGTAACAGGGTAATCTTTCAAATAAGGGATGAGACTAGCTGCTTTCTTCACCCCTTTTTCTACCAGCTTGTTTATTTCGGGTGTCATTTGCTCTACTTTAATTTTTTCCAGCGTGTTCTCGCTTGCCAGTGCACCACTCGAAGATGACATCGCAATACTTGCAACCATCAGGAGGAACACAGCGTGCGTAACTTTTTTCATCATTTCTCTTCCTCTCGTCTGTTCATATTTACTTTCTCGCAATCATTATTCGAACATCTACCTGTTTTGTTTCAATTTCCCCGAAAAATTTACATAAAAAAACATTCCCCCTTTGCTTTTCATTTAAATTGCTAGCTGAGTCTTATGGCTTGGCTTTTTTCTTGTGTATGTTAAAATTTACAAAAAAGGGGGATGGGGCGTTAGTATGAGCGAGCAGCCCTTTTGGTTCAAAGCGATAGCAACTATTGTTGTTGTCATTGGAATTCTAGCACTACTGACAAGTGTCGCTTTCTTTCAGCTATTAACAATAGTAGGTTTAGTCGTGATCAGTGCCTTAAAAGGGGTATTAGAATGGAAAAAGAACAGAGACTGGGCTGTTATTATTTTTGCACTGGTTACGCTCCAAATCGTTATTATGATCAAGGCATTGCACGACTTTTTCACATAAGTCACTTTTGTCCATTCGACAAAAGTGGGAAATATTTCTTGATTATTATTATGAACATTAATATAATAATAGTGAATTTGGAATTTTAAGGAGGGGCTTCTATGAATACCGCAATTGCGATCCTTACTTTTATTGGAGATCTCATCCCATTAATCGTCCAGCTTTTAAAAGCCTTTGCTTAATTTCCAAATGAACAAATAGGGGCTGTTCCTCCGATCATTTTCATGACTGGAGGGACAGCCCCTTCTCTACTTATTGAGTATCTACATTTCCTTCTGTTTCTTCCGAAATCTGCTCATCTACATAACCCTCGACTCCGTCAACTGCCGCTTGCTGTTGAACTTGCCAGAGAGCCGCTACATTTGTTGGCTCCCACCCTACGAGAGAAGTGTGTGGTTGCAGACATTTGTATACCTTGCCTTGATAGCTGACCAGGTCACCAGGCACGTAGCTAACATTTGGCGCCCATGCTGGAGCTCCCGGATTTACAGCATCTGTCACGCCTACGACCTCGATGCTCTTCTGAGAAGAATTACCTGCTGCATCCTTTGCTACCACAGAGAAGGTATAAGACGTGTTAGGCGTGAGTCCTGTAACAGTTGCATTTGTAGTCGTTACATCCGCTGCTAATGCAGTCCCGTTGTAAACCTCGTAATTCGTCACCGCGATATTGTCTGTAGAAGCAGCCCAGCTCAGACTGATACTCGTGCCTGTTTTCCCTGTTACGACTAGATTAGTAGGTGTGCTTGGTGGTTGATTGTCTGGCTGAATCGTATCCGTCGTAACCGTTACTTCATTGCTTGCTACTGAGGAATTACCTGCTGCATCCTTCGCCTTCACAGTGAATTGGTACGCAGTTCCTGCTGTAAGCCCGCTAATTGTCGTATTGGTACCGGTTACCGTTTTCGCAAGCTGGGTGCCATTGTATACCTCATAGCCAGTAACTCCTACATTGTCGGTTGCAGCTCCCCAGCTCAGACTAACACTTGTAGCTGTTTTTGCAGTCGCTTGGAGATTAGCTGGTGCTGTCGGCGGTACGTTGTCGACTGGTGCTGTCCCGCCCAGAAGATCTCCATTTACTTTGTCTAACAGAACCTTGTTACGGTCTCCACTAAATTCCCAGAACATTGCGCCTGCCAATCCTTTGGATGTAATATAAGAAGTTTTGTGTCCGATCGACGTCACATCATCATAGCTAATATATGTTTTCGAAGCCGGGTTGAAGAGGAAAGGCACTTTTGCCGCGTCATTCCAGTGGCGTGTGAAGCCATTTTTGTTCAAATAATTATTTTGGATATCCGTGAAGTCAAGCATACCAGGTTCCCACGTTCCTGTTGAAGGCCCTGTGCAATTTTGATATTCTCCATTGTTAGCCGTTCCGCAACCCGACCAGCCCCTTCCGTAAAATGGAAGTCCGAGAACCAGCTTGCTGGCAGGAACACCGTCACGAAGATGACCCTCTACAGCTGTTTGGACATTATAGGTTTGAGCATTTGGCAAACCTGCTGCTCCTGCTGCCGGATCATAGGCCAACGGCGCGTTATGTCCAGTCTGCTTTTGGAAGGCTCCATAGAAGTCGTAGGTCATAATATTGATCCAATCCACAACCCGGGCAATATTTCCAAGCTCTGTATTGGCTGCATAACTAGGGCTGGCACCAGAGGCAATCGTCAAATAGTACTGTTTGCCATCCGTTACCTCAGCCGCATCGAGTTTGTCTCTGACAGCCTGTAGCAACAACGTATAATTTTGCTTATCTGCTGGACGTTTGCTGTTTCCAGGCAAGCCTCCTTCAACTGGGTACTCCCAATCGAGATCGACCCCATCCATCTGATATTTCCGAATAAAATCTACCGAGGACTGTGCAAATACTTCCCGTGCAGCCGGATCTGCCGCTACATCAGAGAAGCGATTGGACCACGTCCAGCCCCCAATCGATATTAAAGTCTTTAATTGAGGGTTTTTTTGCTTTAATTTTGCCAATTGATTCAAATTTCCGCGGATCGGCTGATCCCACGTATCTCCTGGAAAAGATTTTTGCACATCAATCCATGGATCGCCGAGAACAACCGTTCCATTAGGGGCATTAATATTGCCTACCTCATCCTGGCAAGCCCATGTTTGTGGATTGGGTCCCGTTGGATCTGGGTTGCCGTGTCTGCCATTCCAGCAAATATCCGCAAATGCGTAGTTAATATGCGTTACTTTATTGGGATCGATATCCGTTACATTGTAGTTTCTTCCATAAGCTCCCCATGAGGGATAGTAGCCAATAATTTTGTAATTGGATACCGCTGAAGCCTCCGCTTGATTTTCCTCTGCTTGCGCCGCCTGTGCCGCCATGGGCAATACGGAGGTGACAAGCAAAGCACCTACCATTAGTACATTCCTAACACATTTCTTGAATTTCATAGTATCCCTCTCGATCTTCATGGATTTTGTTACAAATCCATCTTATTACGACTTATATCACGATATGCTAATGCATTTACATAAATGGTAATAAAAGGGTGATTCGACACAAAAGAACGTAAAAAATCCCTTTTCCTTCCGACCAAGGGAAGAATACGGAGGCTGGGAGGGCTGGGTTCAAAGGGGCTCTTTTTTCACCGCTCACAACTTTCGCCCTTCAGTAAACTGGCATTTTAACATCAAAGACATTTCTTAGTAATAGATGCCTCCCGCTCATTGAAGGTCAGATACTTACAAAGGTTGTATTTGCGTAGTGCATCCTCTACGGTCTTCTGAGCATTGTTTCTTCAAGATGCACGGCGCAATTCAGATTCCAAGCTGCTGCCGCCAAATGATCTTCTTGTGTGTCGCCTGCCATGTATGGAAAAATGTGCCTTAGAGCGTTGTCCATACATCCGTATTCCATCTCACCAAGTTCACTCCGGAGCTTTCTTTGTCCCCGCTCCTTCACTCCCGAAATATTTTGTTAAATATCGCGATTTCTTTACTTTCATGCTATTATTCACAAAGATACAAATTAGACAATGATTACCAACTAAGGTGGTATTAAAATGGATGTACTCGTTTTTGGGATTGTGGTAATGATCTCAATTGTGAATTTGTATTATCTGCTGAAGCAAACTAATCGACATTTACAGAGAATCGAAGACCTGCTTACCAAGTTAATCGATAAGAAGGATTAACATAGTTCATCACAATTTCTCATTTGTTAAATGACTGGTAGCAGCTTAAGCGCTTGTAATGGTTTCCCTTGACTTAACCAGTGGAAGAAATGAGTGACCCTTTTTGAAAGACGTCGGCTCGAGTTCGACCACAACCGCAGCAAACAGTCCATTAAGCCATCTGTCACCGCTCTAAAAAATGAGATGTCTAGTAACACCTCGCGCTGCGCCAAGGTTAGTAAAGCTTTAAACCTTCCTCCGTTCTTGTATTTGACATTTCTATTTGAGAAGCTGTCTCATCTCTCCGAGCTACCCATTCGCTGGACAAACTGCTGTTTTTGGTCTCAAGCGTTGCCGATCACCTGTCGTTCTTTACTTACCTAGCAACGAAAGCCCCTCAGGATGGGGGGATTTGACCTTACATTGCTCCCCGTACATAGGCAATCATGGATTTTTCTTTGAAATTGTTGCCGATTACCCATTTGCCCATAAATTGGTATCGATAACAATTGATTGCAGGAGGGGAAATGATTGAAAGGAACACTAAATCAACATGGAACACCATCTGAATTATCATACAATCCCTGGCTATATTCCAATCCTTTGGGACATGAGTGTGCATCTACCCCTATCCCATTGGATACTTTGCTTGTACGTGAAGTTAGTATGCAGTCTGGCGCTCTCCTCTTTTACAACAGCTATACCGGCCTTGGTGCGACCGGCCTACTCGACGCGGACGGAAACTATCAGTTCGTCGATTCCATCTCCGGATTAGCAAGGGGCTGGACCCGCGTCGTCGTAACCCCCAACGGTGGCGTATTATTCTACCACGCCCCGACTGGCCTTGGAGCAATGGGCCGACTTGACGCTAACGGAAGATTTGAGTATTACTTATGGAATATCCAAGTTGGAGTAGGCTGGACCCATATTGTGTCTGCCAACCAGGATAGTCTTCTTTTTTACAACGCCGGGACCGGTCTTGGAAGAACTGCACGGATTGACGCATCTGGAAACTATGGGATCGTTAGTGATCTCTCCGGATTCTCAAAAAACTGGTTCCTCGTCACAGGAACCGCCAGCGGTGGCCTACTCTTCTACGACTACGCCACTGGTTTAGTTGCAACCGGCCGACTTGACGCCAACGGAAACTACCAGTTCGTCAAAACCATCCCTGGATTCGCAACAGGCTGGAGCCGCCTCGCCGGAACCCCCAGCGGTGGAGTATTCTTCTACAACCACGTGAACGGCCTTGGTGCGACTGGCCGGCTTGACGCCAACGGAAACTACCAGTTCGTCAAAACCATCCCCGGATTCGCGACCGACTGGACACATATCGTGGGCAGGTAGGTCGTAATGCCAACGGGGACCGCTATGGGAGGTGGACGGGGCGCCAAGCGAGCATTGGTGATGGGAGCGCGCTTAAATCGAAGTTCATCTGCGTTACGGCTTACATTGGCTGTGCCATTTGATTGTGATTTTCTCAAATTCCCTAAACCACCTACGGGAGGTATAGGGGATTTTTGTTTAACTGTCTATACTTCTAGTCAAAATACCAAAAATCGAAAATTGTGGTGATGCCCTTGTCCACTTCAGTACCTCCAGCATAGTTTGGTACAAGGAGGTGGTAAGAAAATGGCAATGAAACCGCCAATTTTTATTGGAGCAAATAGTATTGCAACTATCGGCAACCGTTTTTTCCTAATTGTTGAGGTTGAGGCAAAAGTACCTGGTGTCGAAATTGACCCAGTTTTTGCGGTCCGTATAACCCGCGAACAAGCACGAAGGCTCCGAAATGCAGGTGTCATGAGAACGGTTATTCAGAATACACGTCCGCGGCCTAGACCTGGATTTGATGTGGAGTTTAAAGGTGTACTGTTCGCTAATGGTCGATTTTTCTCAGTTTTCGACGTTGAAAACTCAACCGATACTTCAGTACTTGTTAGAATCAGCCGTGAAAGAGCGCAAAGGCTGATTCGTAATGGAGCGCGGAGAATTCCAGTGATTAGAAGAACTTTTTAAATGTCTCGGCTGGAATCTTTCAGCTACAGCGATGGAAACCCTGTGGAGAAACTGCTGCAGGGTTTTTCCTTTTACACAATCTCATGTCCTATCTAAAACGGAATGCTCCTGATAAAGCTTTTATAGCTCTCTTTTCTACTTACGAAGGTCAGAATCTGTATGAGAAATACGATTTTAAGCAGTACCCTGCTCCAAGTTCGGGGGAGTTTTTACATCCCCTTTAGATCAGAGCGATTTCTCCCGAGAAGTGCTAGAAACATTGCTTGCATCACGAGAGATTGGTCAAAGATGGGCTGTAAATGGTCCCTACTCCGTGGCGCTTGCGTGTACATTACCCAAATAGTAAGAAAAGAGCATGTAGACACAAATCAACATAAAAAAACCCTCCCTTCCGACCAAGGGAAGAAAAGGGAGGCTGGGTGGACTGGGTTCAAATCTCTAGTTCACCAAGTCGAACGAGTTCGACTACTGCCTGAGATCGACCTTTGACACCTAATTTTTGCATGACATTACTAATGTGATTGCGCACAGTCTTTTCGCTGATGAAGAGTTGTCCGGCAATCTCTTTGGTTGTCTTATCTTGGACCAAGAGTTCAAACACTTCTCTTTCGCGATTCGTTAACAACGGCTTGGTTTGGTCGCTACCCTTCAATCGTGCCACCCCTCCTTGTGGGCTCTACAGGAACAAGGTTGAGGGATTACAGAGTCACCTTATCCTATGATGGGGGGTGGGTGATGGTGCCGGAATTTCAAGGATTTTAGGCTTTTGCCTTACATCCTATTCAGAAAATGGGCAATGGGTTCCGAACACCGCTGAGAAACCTCTTCGACATCCGCCGTGAATTTTTTCGTTCGAGACGACGATGGCCTCCAGTTGTCCCCCGTTCAGATCGCGACGAGTACGCCTCGCCTGATGAGATAGCCATCGGAACCCAAGGCCAACACCGCCCCCGACACTCCAGTCTATTCATCCGACACATATACTGCTCCCTACAATTCGACTTCCATTCCATTATTTTTAACTGGATCAACCAAAAATGCCCTTGATTCGTAAAAATCAAGGGCACCACAACTTAAATAAACGGGGTACGACTATACGTTTGCTCGAACTTATCACGCAATCCTTTGGCCAACAAGCTAAATGATCCAATGGCGATCATGAATGCCCCCAGTGGAACGAGGAAAATCCACGTATAGTTACTGTAAATAAAGCCTCGATAAGACCCGAGCAACCCTGCCCATTCGTGTGTAACGGAATGATACAAAACCGGGTCAAAGGTCATGTTCGTACCACCTACAAACATGTCAAATATGCCGAGAAGCCCCATCAAGGTCATGACAGCGATCATTTCTGTCACCAAGATGATAATAAGCTGTTCCTTCAAATGCGGCAAGATGTGGCGAAAGACAATTTGATTTCGGCCAGCTCCTAGTGCAACGGCAGCCAAAACGTATTGTGATTCCTTAATTTGCTCGGCCTTTTGACGCACAGAAGAGGCTACAGAAGGTGTTCCAAGCACAGAGACAAGCCCAATGAAAAGCAGTACGAGCGTGAATGTTGGCAGCTCCGAATTCACATTGATTCCTCGCAAAAGAAAATACACAGGGATAAACACAGGCATATAGCTCCATGCATTTTCGATCGCCATCCACCAACGCTGCTCTTTATCTTGAATACCGATATAGAGTCCAATCCATGTACCAAGTAACACGCGAATAAATGCGATCGCAAGGGTAATAAAAACAGTGTATGGCGCTCCATGGAGCAAGAGGGTCAGTAAGTCATACCCCCATTTGTCCGTGCCGAGTAAATGTTCCCCTGAAGGCGGTAAGGGCGGAGAGACCATGACTTGTTTACCGTTCACAACCTCATGACGCATCTTCGCTTGATATTCCAGCTCATAGGGAGCCATGTAAGGCCCCGCCACAGCGATCACAATCAGAAGGAACACGAAAATACTGCCTAGCCATAAAGAAAAATGGAATCGTTTTTTCATCAAAAAACCTCACTTATCCCTCATGCTGAAAAGTGACCAGCTGCTTAAATAAATGGGGTACGACTATACGTCTGTCCGAATTTATCACGCAATCCTTTGGCCAGTAGACTAAAGGAACCGATTGCAAGCATATAAGCAGCAAGTGGGATCAGGAAAATCCACGTGTAATTCGTGTAGACAAAGCTTCGGTAAGTCCCGAGCAGTCCTGCCCATTCATGTGTGGTCGAGTGATACTCAACAGGGTCATAGTACATAGTCGTTCCGCCTACAAACAGACCAAACATCCCAAGAAGCCCCATCAACGTCATCGTGGCAATCATCTCTGTCACCAGGACAATGACCATATGCTCCTTCAAATGCGGCAGAATGTGACGAAAGACGATCTGATCCCGCCCAGCCCCCAGCGAAGTCGCAGCTAAAACGTACTGAGATTCCTTGATTTGCTCCGTTTTTTGACGGATGGACGCAGCCACTGAAGGCGTCCCAAGCACTGCCACAACCACTATGAAAAACAAGACAAGCGTAAACGTTGACAATTCTGAATTGATACTGATACCTTGCAAAATAAAATAGACAGGAATAAAAATCGGCATGTAACCCCAGGCATTTTCAATCGCGATCCACCAGCGCTGCTGCTTGTCCAATATTCCAATATACAGACCGATCCATACTCCGATCAATAATCGCAATAACGCAATCATGATCGTAATGAAAATGGTGTACGGTGCCCCATAGAGCAGTTTTGTAAGCAAATCATAGCCCCATTTATCCGTACCCAACAGATGCTCGCTTGAAGGTGCCAAAGGAGGGGAAATGATCACTTGCTTCCCGTTCACCATCTCACTGCGCACTTTCACCTGGTAATCGATGTCATAGGGGGCCAAATAAGGTCCGGCTACACCGATAATCATTAGAATTACTACCAAGATACTGCCTAGCCCTAAAGCCCAATTGAACCGTTTCCTCATACCATACCCTCACTCATTCCAAAAGAAGTCTGGGTTATTTATACACAACCGCGCGTTCAATCACATACAGAATGAGACGAATCAATACATAGACCAAAATGGATAGCAAAATAATACCTAAAAGTCCCATGACAGCAGCATTGAATTCGTATCCGCCATCTTTGCTGAAAATAAACCGGGTCAATCCTACGACGTTTAATAAGTACTCAACAATAAACAAGTTAGCTACCGAAATCGCAATTGTCTTCTTTAAATCAGCAATAAGAAACGGCTTGATGTTTTTATAGACGTGGTGGATGAGAACATGCCAAATCCCCATCCCCTTGGCAAGTGCTGTTTTAATGTAGTCTTCGCCGCCGATTTGTGCATACTTCAGGCTGACTACCTTCATGAGAAAAATTGTGGGTCCAATTGACAGTAGCGTGATCGGAAACCAGGTACTCTCAGAGTCACTTACAGGTGACAGGGTGATAATACGAATGTTCGTCATCTTGTAAAATCCGACGGCACCCACAATCGACACAACAATCAGGATAAAATCAGGAATCGTGGCAAGCAAATTCAAAACCTTTTGAAATTGACGTACAAACCGAAAGCGCTGCAATAGCAATCCAAAAATAATACTAGCAAGGACTGCGACACTAACACTTGCGAACAGCAATTCAAAGGAGCTACTTGCAAATGGAAGGATATCCTCTGCGATGCTTCTTTCCGTTTGCCCCGAATAATAGGTTCCGAGTGAGCCTTCTGCAATCTGCTGAATCAGATGTACCGTATGGACTACGATATTTCCCGGCTCGAACACGATTTCTTCCTTTTGCGTATATAGCATGAACGGCCCACCGCAAACGACGATAACTAGGAAAAACATCCCAATTAATTGTTTTACATAGGTCAAACTCTCATACCCCCTTACTATTTCCAACAATACACTATCTATTAAAAATCATCCAGACAATAGAAAATATTTTATTTTTTTATTCTATTCAAGCAGAAATAAAAAAGTGGCTGAGCAGGATAGCCTGTCAACCACTTCTCCATTCATGGGAACAGTTGATTCGAAAAAGAGGATAGCTAATCGATTACTTCGTAGAAGAAGTAGCGACACGCAGCTGCTCATTTTTCATGAGAAGATTTTGAATCGAAGCAGTAAAAGGTTTTCTTACTCCATCTTTCAAACGTGGAACCATTGGAATCATCTGATAGACCTCCTTTCTGGCAATATCTTCTTAAGAATAGCATTTTTTCTTATTTATCGTCAATTCCGGCCATTCCCAGGTAGGAAGCGAGTTGATTGATTTCAGCCATGTAGATGTTTTCTTGTCCGTAATAGCCCTCCTGCTCCCCTGCAACCTGTGCAAATTTCGAATAGAGCCGGTTCAGATAAACATGATTAGCATCTGCACGAAAGGTTACTTGTTTCACATGTTCATTCTCTTCTTGGACCTGTCTGATAAGATGACGAAAGCCTTTTAGAAATACCCTGCTCCTTCGATATTTTTCTTCAACGATGACTGAATGGATATAGCAAATTTCGCCCTCTGGGTCTGGTTGCCTTTCTGCTGTCACGTATTGATAATGGCCCCAACCGACCAATTTACCTCCCTCGTCTTCTATCAGGATCAAATGAGAATCCGGGAGAAACGTCAAAATATGAGCAAGCGTGTCACTAAGGGAAAACATACGGCTAAATTCCAATCGATTGCGCATAAAGAATAACGTGAATTGGGCAAAATCATTGTCACTGGTACATTTTCTAAATTGGACATGCATCCTTTGCACACTGCCTTTCTTTTTCTATCGTTAACGTATTGGCTGTTGGACGTTCTTGCCAATCGCCGAGTGTTGGGACCTGATGTACTGGAATACCTTCAAAGGTAAGGTCAAAACAACACAAGAGGTGAGAGCCGTCACGGTTGTCGTCTGTAAAGCACCCGCTTGGTCTGTTTCTCCAAAGTGATCGCCGTCCTCCAAGATCGCCAGTCGAATCTGCTCGTCAGATTCAGCAGATGTTTGGGATACTTCTACCTTTCCGCGTGCGAGGAGGAGAAACTTCTCTGCTGCTTCCCCTTCCCGAATGATCGTTTGTCCAGCAGTAAACGTCTCGGATTGGAAGAGTTGCAGCATATCAGGCACGTCGACGCCTGGAACATCCATAACACCTTCTGGTCTACTCAAAGCACTTTGCTTGTCCCATAACCTTCTGTAATAGCCCCGCTTTTGCAGCAGTTGAAAATGGGTTCCGTGCTCCACTAGTTCCCCTTGCTCCAACACAAATATTTGATCCATGTCCGTTATGGTCGACAAGCGATGTGTCACAGTTATGACAGTCCGATCATTGGAAAGCTTTGCAAAAGTCTTGTTAATAGAAGCCTCTGAAATGGGATCGAGAGCAGAAGTTGCTTCATCCAGAATGAGTAATGAAGGATTGCGCAGAATCGCTCGAGCAATGGCAAGTCGCTGCCTTTGTCCCCCAGAGAGGTTGCTTCCCCCATCCATAACAAGTGTTTCGTATTTATCTGGTAGACTCATGATAAAGTCATGGATCTCCGCTTGCTGTGCAGCCATCCTCAGCTCCTCGTAGGTCGCATCGAGTTTGCCGAGCCGGATGTTTTCCGCTATTGTTCCGTGAAAAAGAAAGTTATCCTGAAAGACGACCCCTACGTGGTTGCGGAAGGCTCCCCGATTACATTCATCGAGTTTTGTGCCGTTTATCTCGATATGACCAGAACTAGGTTGATAAAAGCCTAGTAACAGTTGAACGATCGTGCTTTTTCCAGAACCGCTGGAGCCAACAATCGCAACTTTTGTCCGAGCCGGAATCTGCATGCTGACCTGATTGATAGACAACTGATTTTCCTGATAGCCGAACACAACATTTTTTATGGACACTTCAGTCAAACGCAAATCGGGCTGTTCCGCTGTAGTATGGTCGACTTTTTCAATCGGTTCATTCAGTACCTTCTGGATTCGCTCCATACTGACTTGTGCATCTGTAATGAGCGGTAGCGTAAAGGTCAGATTAAACACTGCATTCCCCATCGACGTATACATGGTGAAAAAGGCAACAAGCGAACCGACAGAGATTCGCCCGGTGAGTGCCAGATAGGAACCGAAGCCAATGATCGTAAAGTTGATGAGTAGTAAGCATAGCGCAGGAATTCGTTCCAATTTCGCTGCCATCAAATTTTTGCGAAAGTTGCTGACCAATAGCAATTTGAGTCTTTCATTGAATTTATCGATCATGACATCTTGCAGGTTGAAGCCCTTGATGACCATTTGCGCTTTCGTATTTTCCTGGACATCATTCGTCATAGCAGCGAGCTGTTCTTTGTATGCGGCATTGATTGCGTGGGCACGTCGGCCAAGCAAATAAGGACCTGTAAAAATCAAGATTGCTCCCACCAAGATACACAGCGCCATCACCCATTCCAAATAAAACAACACCATCGTACTAATCGTCACGAACGCCAATGACTGAATACCCGTCGTGAAGAGAATAGCCAACGATCTGTCAATGACAGGCAAATCCACTGAAAAGTAAGAGACCAGTTCACCCGAACGCGTTTTGTGGAAATAGCTGACCGGCAAATACTGCATATGCGCAAACAACTTTTGCCGCAAATCATTTTGCACACGTGCGTTTAGTTTTGCCAGCACATAATCACTGATAATTCCAGCACTGACACAGATAAACCCGCTAATCGCCAATACGATCATGATGACTGTGAAGTAGTTCGCATCTTTAGGAACAATCGCTTTGTCAATGATCATCTGGAAACTAAGGGGTGCCAAGGATAAAAACAGCAGATCGAGTGCAAGCGTGAGGAAAAAAAGGAAACTCAGGAGCTTATAGGGGCGTATGTAGCCAAACAGGTTTTTGATGACGAACAGCATCGTAACGTCTCCTTCTTGGATTAGAAAAATGGTTCATGTTGAAACCTGGCTGCATAGGATTGCCAAGCCAAAAACGATGCGCGATATTCATCCAATGGACCGTTTGCCGTTTCCACAGAAGCTACTCGTTCTGCAATCTTGGTAAACAATTTGCGTAAAGAGTCGTCCGAGGAAGTCCAGAATCGAAACTCCTTCACGTCTTCCTCCATATAGGCGATATATTCGGTTACATACTGAAGAGCGTGCAAAAAAAGGCGACTGCTGCGATACTGTTCTAAAAAATAGATCACCTGAATTTGAACGATATGCTTGTCTTCGTACTGATTTTCACCTGTCCCGTAAATGTACGAAAAGGCACCGATCACTTCATCGTCATCATTAAAGCAAAGAAATGCTTTCCCCTCCATTAAAACGGGACTCGCCAGAAAACTGAGCGCCACAGGAAAGGAATATGGCATGCGAAGCTGGTCGTAGTTTTCCAATAAAAAAGCCATGTATTTCTCATAATACATCTCAGCTGAACAGATCGAGAAGTAATGATCCATCTCTTTCCATCCCTCCTTTGAATGATAATGTGTGGCTACGTATCCTTCACAAAAAAGACGGCCATTAGCCGCCTCTATCTTATCACAATAATTTGAATATCCAGTCTGCCCATGTCATGAAGATCGAGCGGTGCAGTCAATGCTGTCCCTGCCATGTCTTTCAAGTCATGCTGGTGTAAAAATAAGGGCGGGGTAATGTCTACAATAACACCTCGATTGGACAAAAGCGTACTCGCATTCCCGGAAATCATGTTCCCCAACTCGGAAATGGCACTTTTTCCGAGCTCATCCATCTCTTGCACGGGATAGCCGCCCATCATGGCCGAGACAATGCGCAAAGCCAATTCCTCTTGCAGACCGAAAAAGACCTCACCTTGTAATTGACCTGTCATTCCGATTCGAATCCATGTATGGCCTTCTACATGGCTCCATTCTCTCTCAGCTAACTCTCCACGCGAAATGTCGACATTGCATACTTGTTGAATCACGGACGAAGCTGATTCAAGAAATGGATCAAGGTACTGGACTATCATCTGCATTCTCTTCCTTTCCCGGGCAATCCTCTTGTATAGGACTATCATAATGTCGATTTTTGGCAGATGCAATAGGATTACGAAAACTTCATAGGCATAAGGTCACGAAAACAGGGTGTGCTGGGAAAATAATCCTCTACTTTAGTCTCATGACGAATGGTATAGATGGCAGTGCACGTTCGCAAGTCTAATATTTCTACACCGATCTCATGCTTACTCAATTGCCACATAGGAAGCTGGACTCGATCAAAGGCAAAAACAGTATCTCCAAATGCCAAGCACTCCTGTATACAGCGGACAGCATCGTAATGTTCATCAGCCTCAAGCAAATGAACGGGCTCCAAACCGAATTGTTCGATCAAATGAAGGCGATCCCGCAATTGCTCTGCCCCACGCTTCCTTCTGGCTGTCCTTCTCGGGGATAGCACAGGGTACTCTCTCGTAACATATTCCCACATGATCCCGTGGTAAAACATCGAATAGACTCCTCCTACAAAAATTTAGCCCGGCAATAGCCTTTTCGCTGCTACTGACGGGCCCGCTACTCTATTTTTTCTTACCGACGACGTTCAACTCCGCTCGGGCTTCTCTACCTAGCGCATCAGTAGCAACAACCGTCAGTTTTTGCTTGCCTTCCTCTACCTCGTGAAGCACCAAGCGAAATAGCCCACGATCATTCGCGTTGGTCTGAAAGCTTTTTGATCCATAGTTGATCTGGAGGTTAACAGCACCAGCACCTGTCACTTTTCCTTCGATGGGCAACGCTTCACCTTCCTGCCCTTCTAGCTGTTTAGTAGGCAGTTGGATCGTCGGAGCTGGTACTGTTCGTGCCTTGTAGGATATACGCTGCTCCCCATTGCTTATGACGACCGACCCTGCATTGGCATCGACATACGCATACACCAGCAGCATACTTTGATTACCTGCACCGTCTTTGCCTTCAAGCAAAATACGATTTTCTCCCTGCTTCATACTCAAAATTTGCGTTACGTATTTTTGCGCAGGGATTTCCAGTTGATCTTCTTCAAAATAGGACACGATTTGTCCATTGATACTAACCTGACCTTTATATGTTTGATCTCTGTACATAAAGCGGACTGGAACAAGCATGTTCTTGGTTGCTGGATCGAACTGTACGTCTTCGCTGCCATCGTTTAGCAATTGCAGTGTCGGAGGACTCGTATCGACGATGACCCGCTGCGTGAATTGACGCTTGTTTCCATACATATCCATTGCACTGTACATCACATAATTGAGACCTTCTGTTAATCGCAGGATGGTTTCAAATGATCCATCCGTCGCCAGCTTTACTGGTGTTTTATTAATCGACAAGCGCACCCTGTCCATCATATCCTCGCCTGTTACTTTGCCCCTGAAGGCAACATCCGGCTGCTTGGATATTTTCAGATAGGGAAACAAATCATCCGGGAACTCCACAAATGGCGGAGTGCTGTCACTTTTCCCGTTAATATGCGCCACACTGATATTCCCTGCATAATCATACGCTACTACACTCATTTTTTTATCCGGCTGATTAATGAGTGTGCTGGACACTTTTGGAGAATACGGGCCTCCTACCCTTTTACCGTTTACATAAAGGAAGTAGGCTTGGATATCTTTATCGCGGCTGCTCCATTGAACCCGGTTTCCTGACACAGAAGCTGTAATCACAGGAGCTTTTGTATCCACGCGGATGGGGAGTGTCATCGTTTGCCAATTTGCATTGCGGTCGTCTATTTTGGCCTTAATGGAGAATTGATACTGTCCATCAGGTGCCTGTATATAGGCGCCTTTTTGCGGTGAGAAAATCTTTCCGTCCCAGCTCCACGCTTCCTTTTCCGTGTAATAGTATGGTGTCCCCAGCTTGGATTGGTCGTACTTGCTCACTTTTTCATCACGCACAAGAGTGCGAATCGGCTTACCTGACTGGTCTGTTACTTCGACGATAATATGACGGGCATTGCGTAAAAATGTAATCGAAGGAGCAGCGACATCGTAATGCCCATCCCCGTTTGGCGAAAAGGCAATATGATTGGGGTCGATTTTCGCACCTCCATCGGCTTTGACACCTGTCACACCTAGATAATCCCGATAGCGCCATTTGTCATTGCGTTTATCGTGATACCAGCTCGTCTTGACACCTGTTCGTTTTTCCTGACTTTCTGCCTCCCATACCGGCTGATCCATAATCCTTGGTTCATCCCAGTCGCCGTAGAAGCCATAAAACGCCGTGCGCAACGTAGGCAGCTCCTTATCATCTGGTTGAAAGGAAATAAATCCTTCTGCAAATTGATTGCGTGCCGAGCCTTTCGGAATCGTGAGTGTTACCTTCACTTCCTCTAGCTTCCCCGGCGCAACGGTAATCTTGGGAGCGGAAAATTGCAGTTCTGCCCCTTCGAAAAGGGTATCTGTCAGCATGTTAATCCCATTCTTGCGCAAGTCAGTCATGACACCAAACTCATTTTGCAACTGATACGTAATGGGTTTTTTGCCAAACTTGTTATTAATAAACAGAGAAAAGGTCGTTGAATTCCCAATCTCTCCCAACGATACACCTGCTTTTCCTTTTGCATTGACAACAATAGCTGGCGTCTTGATCGCTTTTGCGATTTGCATCAGTCCTGCCCCTTGAACCCGTGGGCTGTAAGGTACTTTTTTTACTTTCTCCTTATCCGCTGCTGGTACACTGATTTGCGGATCGATAATCGGTTCTGCTGTATTCATCGCCGCAGCCTTTAACGTATCGACAAGCGATCTGCCTTGCAGATTCCGCCCTTGCTTGAGATAGCCTTGCTTCAGCAAAGCCATCCCGCCTGCCACATGTGGCGTTGCCATTGACGTACCACTTTTCACGGCATATTCAGACTCTCGCGTGAGTGACAAGATGCCCCCGCCTGGAGCTGCAATCTCCGGCTTGAACTGCAAATCAGGTGTTGGTCCCCATGACGAAAAAGCCGAGATCGTTCCACCGTCCGGATAAGGCATTGGATTTTGTCCATATTCACCGTTAAAGGAGACCGTCACTTTCTTGCCTTTTTTAATTGCTTGTGCCATTTGCTCGCCCATGTGCTTCAAGATAGAAACAGCCGGGATTTGTTTGGCATGCTCCGCACTGATAATGAGTGGTCCCATTTCATTGTTGTAGATAACAGCACCCACTGCTCCTGCTTCTTTGGCGAGGCGCAGCTTATCGTCGAATGAAATGTCGCCTCGCTCGAGCAATACTACTTTATCTTTTACAGAAACATTGTAGTCTTCCTTCTTCCCTTTCCCCATATAGACAAGCGGATATGGCTTCATCAGCGTCATGACCGGGTTTATTGCACCCCCGCCTTCCACATAGCCGGATAAATACACGACTTTCTCCATTCCGGGTACCCCTTGCACCGTGAAGCTATAGCCAGCCAGTGCTGTAGCGTTGACTGAAGCAACTGAAAACGCATCAGGACTCAAGCCTGGAGAACCGATCATGGCGATATCCGGATTCTGTGCTCGTACCTTATCACTGCCGAAATACGCATCATTGCCTGCTGCTGCCACTACTACGATTCCATTATCGACTGCGCGCTTTACTGCCATTTGCTCCACATTTGTTTCATCCACGTAGCCTGCTGAGGAACCTAGACTCAAGTTGATGACATCTGCTTTTTTCGTAATGGAATCATTGATCGCAAATAAAATCGATTCACCTAGCCCAGGAACCTCGCTTTGATAATTGGAAAATACTTTTTGGCTGATAAGCTGGGCTTCAGGAGCAACCCCTTTTACTTTTCCGTTCGCACCAATAATTCCCGCCACATGAATACCATGCTGAGATTCCGATACGTCTTCCGTTGTTTGCGTACGGTCAGCCCAGTTAAAGCCAGGGATCACCTTATGAGAAGAACCTGATTTTTGCATGGCTGAACGCTTATCATGCGGGGCAGGCAAATCGGGGTGGCGCGGATTGACTCCCGTATCGATCACGGAAACGAGCATACCTTCTCCCTTTACGCCTGCTTCCTCCCAAGCCTTAGTCGCCTCAATCATTTCCAGCGAATCAACAGGTGCGGATTTTAATTGCTCTCCTCGCAGTAGAAGTTCTTGACGTTGCCATTCATCTGCCTTTGTCTTATATTCCTTGTCCGCCCTGCCTGTATGTAATGGCTCGTGCATTTCCGCGAGATCCTGCAAAATCTGCGTACGAATGGTCGCCGTTCCTTCAAACGCTGTTGTGCTGACAGTCGTTGCGGGAAGCAAAGCCAATATCAATCCAATGCTGCATACCTTTTTCTTCATCGTTTGCCCCCTTGCTGGAAGTCATTCCATTATGTTTTCAGTTTTCACTAGGAATCGCTTGGGTATTCCCTTCTTTTCGCGAAGGTTGACAAACGAAGTATTTTCAGCCTATATTTAAGTGCATTAAATAATTACATATCAAATATTCCCGATAACGAAGAAATAGATCAAATAAGGAGACGATACAAGCATGCCCTCCCCCTTAACAGATACGCTTGAGCGCTTGCAGGAGGCGTTTCGTACCATTATGCGCACGATGGGAACGCAATTAGCCGAACCTGTCTCTGGTTTGACTGGCCCGCAATTCTACATTCTTCATCAGTTGGAACAAAAGGAAAAATGCACCGTTGGAGAATTGGCTGAATCAATGGGGGTCAAACCAAGCGCAATCACAGCGATGGTCGACCGCTTGGATAAACACGGTTTTGTCGCCCGTGATCGTGATGAGGAAGATCGCCGAGTGGTTTACATCAGTTTGCGCGATTCTGGCAAAAAGATTCTGCAAGTAGCCAAGCAGAATCGGAGAGAAAAGCTAAATAAAATGTTTGCTCACCTCAGCGAAGATGAACTCCAGCACTTTGTCCTCATTTTTGAAAAGCTGGCGATGGCGGCGGTCATCGAGGCGAGTGAATAAACTCCTTGTACGTTGCTGTTGTGGTGGGGAGAAAACAGGAGAAAACGCTCAGATTCTAGGGCCACCCGCTGGGGGATTCACTGCCCGACTCCATGCAAAAAGCGAAACCGCGTCCAAAGCGGTCCTTCCAGGATGCTTCTCAGAGGTGGACGCTTAAGAGCGTGTTCGCTTTTTGCATTGCGTCTCGGTCGGTGTACCAAAGATCTTCGCTTTTTTCTCCTGTTTCCTCTACGATCTTTCCCTATTTAAACGGGCTTTTAAAGATTTAAAAGAATTGAAGAAATGTCCTCAGTTACGACAGAGAAGAAAATTTCCAGACGTAGCGACTTGTGGAGTCCAACCGAGCGGAGAAGGGATTCGCGGGCAACAGAAACGCAACGTGCCCGTGCTACGAAGCGGCTACCACTTTTGCGTTTCCCCGCAAATCCCTTCGGAGCGGACAGTCTTATCCCCCAGCAGGACGGAGCCTGGAGCCTAGCCTGGAAATATTCTTCTCTCCACTACAGCGACATGAAAAAAAGGCGTGCATTCCGGATCACCGGTGCACGCCTTTTCTATTGCAAACAATTAGGAGAAGAAGAACTTCTTCACTGCATGTTTGGTTGTTTCTTTGTTCATGTGAGCGATTGACGTTGTCAGCGGAATGCCTTTTGGACATGCTTGTACGCAGTTTTGCGAGTTACCGCAATCACCGATACCGCCATCTTCCATCAGGGCTTCCAGACGCTCATGCTTGTTCATCATACCCGTTGGATGCTGGTTGAACAGACGAACCTGCGAAATCGCAAACGGACCGATGAACTCAGCCTTCGCATTCACGTTCGGGCAAGCTTCCAAGCAAACACCGCACGTCATGCACTTCGAAAGCTCGTACGCCCATTGACGTTCAACTTCCGGCATGCGAGGACCTGGTCCCAGATCATGCGTACCATCGATTGGAACCCACGCTTTTACGCGTTTCAGCGCATCGAACATGCGGCTACGGTCAATCGACAAGTCACGTTGTACAGGGAAGGTGCTCATTGGCTCAAGACGAATCGGCTGTTCCAGTTTATCAACCAGTGCCGAGCAAGCTTGGCGCGGTCTTCCGTTAATAACCATCGAGCACGCACCGCATACTTCTTCCAAGCAGTTCGATTCCCAGTTTACTGGAGATGTTTTTTGACCTTGTGCGTTGAGTGGATTACGTTGAATCTCCATCAAAGCACTGATCACGTTCATACCAGGACGGTAAGGGATTTTGAACTCTTCCTTGTACGGAGTGCTGTCAGGGCTATCTTGACGAGTGATAATCAAATGAATCAATTTTTCTGCCATGATCAGTTTCCTCCTCTCTTATTTCTTGTCAGACGTATAGTCACGTTTACGTGGTGCGATCAGGGATACGTCGATGTCTTCATAGTAGATCTCAGGCGCAGTCGTTTCAGCATTGTACTTCGCCATTGTCGTCTTCATGAAGTTCTCGTCATCACGCTCAGGGAAGTCAGGCTTGTAGTGAGCACCGCGGCTCTCGTCGCGCTTGAGCGCACCGATCGTGATCGCGCGGGACAGTACGAGCATGTTCCAGAGATGACGGGTAAACGCCGCACCAGAATTGCTCCATTTATTTGTATCGTTGATGTTGATTTTCTTGTAGCGTTCCATCAGTTCAACGATCTTATCATCCGTTTTTTGCAGACGGTCGTTGTAACGTACTACCGTTACGTTGTCAGTCATCCACTCACCCAGTTCCTTGTGGATCAGGTAAGCATTTTCTGTTCCGTCCATTTTCAGGATGCTGTCGTATTTCGCTTGCTCTTGGTTAGTAAAGCCATCGAAGAGCGTGGAAGACAGATCATCAGAGGAATTTTTCAAGCCTTTGATGTACTCGATCGCTTTTGGACCTGCAACCATACCGCCATAGATCGCGGACAGGAGGGAGTTCGCACCCAAACGGTTTGCACCGTGCTGAGAGTAATCGCACTCACCTGCTGCAAACAGACCAGGGATATTGGTCATTTGGTTGTAGTCTACCCACATACCGCCCATGGAGTAGTGAACCGCAGGGAAAATCTTCATTGGAACTTTACGTGGGTCATCCCCAACGAATTTTTCGTAAATCTCGATAATGCCGCCCAATTTTACATCCAGTTCTTTTGGATCTTTATGGGACAGGTCGAGGTATACCATGTTTTCGCCGTTGATACCCAGCTTCATATCTACGCAAACGGAGAAGATTTCGCGAGTCGCGATGTCACGCGGAACCAGGTTTCCGTATGCAGGGTATTTATCTTCCAGGAAGTACCAAGGTTTACCGTCTCTGTACGTCCATACACGGCCACCCTCACCACGAGCAGACTCGGACATCAGACGCAGCTTGTCGTCGCCAGGGATTGCAGTTGGGTGAATTTGGATCATCTCACCATTGGAGTAGATAACCCCTTGTTGATACGCCGCAGACGCTGCTGTACCTGTATTGATAATCGAGTTCGTCGATTTACCGAAGATGATACCAGGTCCGCCTGTTGCCAAAATAACGGCATCCGCACGGAAGGATTGAATTTCACCGGAACGCATGTTTTGTGCAGTAATCCCGCGACAGGTTCCTGTATCGTCCAAAACGGCTCCGAGGAAATCCCAATATTCGTACTTGGTTACCAGACCTTCAGCTTCATAACGGCGTACTTGTTCGTCCAATGCGTACAAGAGCTGTTGTCCAGTTGTCGCACCCGCAAAAGCGGTACGGTGATGTTTGGTTCCCCCGAAACGACGGAAGTCCAACAAACCTTCTGGCGTACGGTTAAACATAACGCCCATACGGTCCAACATATAGATGATGCCAGGTGCTGCATCGCACATTGCTTTAACTGGCGGTTGGTTTGCCAAGAAATCTCCGCCATATACTGTATCGTCGAAGTGCTCCCATGTGGAGTCGCCTTCCCCTTTGGTATTTACCGCTCCGTTAATACCGCCCTGCGCACAGACAGAGTGGGAACGTTTTACCGGAACCAGGGAGAACAGCTGAACAGGAACGCCTTTTTCTGCTGCTTTGATGGTAGCCATCAAGCCGGCCAAACCCCCACCGACAATGATCAGTTTACCTTTTGCCATGAGTTTTGTCCCCCTATCCCTACAAAATGAAAGCCGACATCGCACGCAAGCCGATGAAGGTTACAACTACGAATACGCCCAAAGTCACGAATGTTGCAATACGTTGGGAACGCGGCCCAACTGTAATTCCCCAGTGAACCAGGAACGACCACAGTCCGTTGGAGAAGTGGAAAGTCGTGCTAATAATCCCGATTGTGTAGAATACGATCATTGCAGGACTGCTCAAAATGTTTGCCATCATGTCATAATCCACGTGTGCACCCAGTGCTTTTTGGATACGGGTTTCCCAAACATGCCAAACAATAAAAATGAGGGTAATGACTCCTGTAACGCGTTGCCACAAGAACATTTGGTTTCGGAAGTAACCGAAGTTCCCTACGTTATGCTTCGCTTGGAACGCAATGTAGAGACCGTAAACTGCGTGAAACAGGATCGGGAGGTAGATCAAGGCAAATTCAAGTACTAACAGAAATGGAAGGCTTTCAATGAAGCCTACTGCCTGGTTGAAAGCTTCAGGCCCACGAGTCGCTTGATAGTTGGCGGTCAAGTGGAACACGAGGAAGAGCCCGATCGGAAACAAACCAAGAAGTGAGTGTAGCTTGTGACTGAGAAAGCTATGGCCTTTCGCCATACAATGGTCCCCCTTTCAATGTATGTAACTCTCAATTCTGTGAAAAACGTCAAGCATCACCGCAAGCGGTCCAAAACGGTTTTCGGCCGCTTTGATAGACCTTTCCCCAATATCCTAACCCATTGCCGCACCCATTAGACATAACAAAACCGCCACGATCATTTTATGAAGAGCATCTTGACGCTGTTCACAAAAAGACTGCGTTCGCTAGATCATATGAATTTGTCGGAATGTGTCAAAATTCGAGAAAAAGTTGGGCAAAACTTTGACCAAATCCAATTGTACTCTTGTCGACACAGAGCGTCAAGACAATCAATGTACTAAATACATTGATAGAATAACTTTGTTTAGTCCAGCTATTTTTTCTATTACGATGTCATGAATGTGAGCCCCTCCTCATAATCTAGTACAGACAGGAGGGAAGCACATATGAAAGAGAAGGATCAGCTAGCAGCACTGTTGCCACCGGAGACCATTCCCTATGCGGAAAGAATGAATATGCCCTATCTTGGCTATCATCTTCTACGTGAAACGCTGACCAGCACCCTGCTAGGTGATAGTGAAAACCATATCCTCTATTGGATAGGAAAAAATATGGGCCGCCAAATCCCCATTCAATCTGCAACAGGCCCGATTATGCCTTTTATACGGCTCGGATTAGGCCAGCTAGACGTCGTGGAGGAGACCGGGCAAACTATCGTCTATTCGCTCACTCATTCTATTTTTAGCTACCAGTCTATAGAGAGACTGACATGCAGTCTTTCTTTTGAGGCTGGAATCATTGCTGGTATGATTGAGCGGTGGAAAGAAAGAGAAGCGTTCAGCAAAATCGAGATGGAAAGCCCTTCAGACATACGTATATCTGTACAAGTGGCGTCATGAAGAAAATGCCCCCTCTACCCATAACAAAGGGAGAGGGAGCATCCATATTTTATACTCCGTGCACGACCGCGGTTTCCTCGACATCCAGACCATATGCCGAATGAAGACTGCGAACAGCCAGCTCCGTCAAAGCTGCTGGAATGACGCAAGAAACCTTGATATCAGACGTAGATACCATTTTAATAGAAATTTCTTTTTCTGCCAGGACGCGGAACATTTCAGCCGCTACCCCTGGATTGTTGATCATACCCGAGCCAACAATCGATACCTTGGTCAAGCCTTCCTCGAAATCGACTTTTTCAAAGCCAAGCTCGTTTTTGTTTCTGTCCAGCGTATCAAGTGCTTTTTTCAGGTCATCCGCTGCAACGGTAAAAGAAATGTTCGTAACAGACGCATCATAGGAGCTTTGGATAATGATATCGACGTTCACCTGGTTATCCGCCAGCGTATTGAACAGACGGGAAAGCGTCCCGACCTTGGCAGGCATGCCGACAACCGTGATTTTGGCTACATCTTCATCGTGTGCAACTCCACTTACTACTCTTCCTGTTTCCATGTTGGCAACCTCCTCAACGTACGTACCATCTTCGGCAGTAAAGCTGGAGCGGACGACCAGCCTTACCTTGTATTTTTTCGCAGCCTCTACTGACCTTGGATGAAGAACCCCTGCACCGAGGTTCGCCAGCTCCAGCATCTCATCATACGAGATCGTATCCAGCTTGCTTGCTGCTGGAACCATTCGTGGATCAGCTGTATACACCCCGGACACGTCCGTAAAGATTTCGCATTTCTCAGCGTTCAAGCTCGCTGCGAGTGTAACCGCTGATGTATCCGATCCACCGCGGCCGAGCGTCGTAATTTCACCTTCGTCACTGATCCCTTGGAATCCTGCCACGATCACCACACGACCACGGCCGAGCTCGGATTGAATCCGCTCTGGATCAATCTGCTTGATCCGTGCTCTTCCGTGAATCGCCTCCGTAGTGATTCCAGCTTGCCAGCCCGTAAGAGAAATGGCGTCGTAGCCTTTTGTATGCAAAGCCATCGACAAAAGCGCGATCGATACCTGCTCCCCCGTGGTCAGCAGCATATCCATTTCACGCTCGGATGGGTATGCGCTAATCTGCTTGGCCATATCTACCAACACGTCA
This sequence comes from Brevibacillus sp. Leaf182, assembly GCF_001423865.2. Lineage (NCBI taxonomy): Bacteria > Bacillati > Bacillota > Bacilli > Caryophanales > Paenibacillaceae > Brevibacillus > Brevibacillus sp. Leaf182. Next base: position 54,857 of record NZ_LMPN02000029.1, read on the forward strand.
GTAGATTTCCCCATTGCAGAAACAACGACTACCACATCATGTCCTTCCTCTTTGTAGCTGATAATTCGATCCGCAACTCGTAAAATTCGCTCAATGGTACCTACAGAGGTGCCTCCATATTTCTGCACGATCAACCCCATGCGGCTTCTCTCCCTTTTTCTCATATCCAATTTGGTATTTATCTCGTATTGTATGGTTTTTCACTATTCTCTCTATAAGGAAAAGTCTTGCATTTTTATTTTACAAAAAAGGCACCGACAAGGAATAAGACCTGCCGCTGCCTATTGTTTCGACATACCGGTTCCTCCCTCCCAATACACGCGGACAACGAAGATTGACAGTAAACACCATCAAAACTCACATTGACACACCGTGAGATAGCTCTCCATCTGACAATTGGTCATTGTGCAGATGACAGTCCTGCATTTGTTCAACGCAGACCCAGCATGGAGAAAAGCGGGTTTCCCTCCACACTTCGGCGAATTCCCCTTTCCCGTCCCCTTCACAGATACCCGATCTCAGGGTGGTACTCTTGGTTTTCGCGCCTCTACCTCACTCCATAATGGAAGTGAGGCTAACTATTCTGTTTGAATCGGATTATATCATGAGTCTAAAAATGGATCAATTCCTTTTTAGAGGTTATTCCAAAAGTTACATTTGCTATGTGTCCAGCTTACGCAGATGCCCGATGATTTCTTTTGCCAGCTTGTCGCCGATCCCTAGTTGGCGGAAGTCTTCGACGGTCGCCTCGCGCATTTTTTTCAACGAGCCAAAATGAGAGAACAACAGCTTGCGTCGTTTCTCACCGATACCCGGAATTTCATCCAACTGAGAGGAGAGCATCGTTTTTGTCCGGGATTGTCTGTGGAACGTAATAACAAAACGGTGGACTTCATCTTGGATGCGCTGCAACAAATAAAACTCATAGCTATCACGTCTAAGATTCACAGGCTCTGGCGGATCTCCGTACATGAGCTGAGCAGTGCGGTGCTTCTCATCCTTCGCGAGTCCACAGACGGGAATATAGAGACCCAGCTCGTTTTCCAGCACGTCCATAGCCGCGCTGATTTGGCCTTTTCCACCATCAATCACAATCAGATCGGGCATAGGCTGGTTTTCTTTCAACAGGCGAGAGTATCGACGGCGAACGACTTCGCGCATGGAGCCGTAATCATCTGGTCCCTCGACGGTTTTGATCTTGAATTTGCGGTATTCCTTTTTGTCAGGACGCCCGTCTGTAAACACAATCATCGCAGACACAGGCTCTGTTCCCTGTATGTTGGAGTTGTCAAACGCTTCAATTCGATGAGGAACCGGAATGCCTAAAATGTGACCGAGATTGTGTACCGCTTGGACCGTACGAGCATCGTCCTTGGACATCAGGGCGAACTTCTCCTGCAAAGCAATACGGGCGTTCTCGGAAGCCATCTTCACAAGCTCATGCTTTTTGCCTCTTTTCGGCGCATGGACTTTGATGCCCAGCCACTCACTCAAAAGCTCCGGTTCACTCTCTTGCGGGAGCAAAATTTCTTTTGGTAGCGCATTTTGCTTGTCGTAGTAGAACTGGCTCACATAAGACATGAAGTCTTCGGTTTCGCTTCCATAGTATGGAAAGGAAGTCGTCTGACGCTCGATCATCTTCCCTTTTCGCATATAGAACACCTGAATGCACATCCAGCCTTTTTCCACAGCAAACCCGATAATGTCGCGGTCTACCGTATCGGTGAACGTGATCTTCTGCTTCTCCATCACCGCTTCGATGCTCTTGATTTGATCGCGATATTCCTTGGCGCGTTCGAACTCCATGTTTTCTGCGGCTTGCAGCATTTTTTCCGTGAGGGTTTGCTTCATTTCCTCATGGCCACCATCGAGGAATCGGCTGATTTCATCCACCAAACGCTGATTTTCCTCTGCCGATACCTCGTACACACAGGGCGCTAGACATTGTCCCAAATGGTAGTAAAGACAAACCTGCTTGGGCATATTGCGGCATTTGCGCAACGGATAGAGGCGATCGAGCAGCTTCTTCACCTCGGAAGCATCTCCGGCATTCGGATACGGACCGAAATACTTGGCTTTATCTTTTAATACCTTACGGGTAATCTCCAGGCGTGGCTGCGCCTCATTCGTAATTTTGATGTACGGATACGTCTTGTCGTCGCGGAGCATGACATTGTAACGCGGGTCGTGCTCCTTGATCAGGTTGCACTCGAGGATGAGCGCCTCAATCGCTGAGGATACCACAATGTACTCAAAGTCCACGATCTCACTGACCAACATCTGCGTCTTCCCGTTATGACTGCCTGTAAAATAAGAGCGGACGCGGTTTTTCAGCACCTTGGCTTTTCCTACGTAAATGATTTCCCCGCTCGCATTTTTCATCAGGTAGCAGCCTGGCTTATCTGGCAGGACGGCCAGCTTATCTTTTAAGGAGCTGTTCATGGCTGCTCCCTCCTCTTTGCTCTATATCTGCCTTGCATCTATTTGTTCTTGTGGAATGGCTTTTCCAATACATACAGTTCATCTTCTAAGGAACTCATCCGTTCCACCAGCAGCTTGCGGCTGTCTTGCACCCCTTGATTGTAATAGATGGGGCCGAGCTCTTTCGAAAAAAAGGCAATCAACTCTTCCGTCTCCAAATTGCCGAGTGTCTCCGACCGTTCTTCTTTAAAATAGCGCTGTACTTGATGAACAAGATATTCCATTTGCTCTCTCGTCAATTTGGTTGGCATCGTATCCGGCTTCCTTCCCTTTTTCGCATCATAAGAGAATATACGTTCTATCCTTCATAGTACCATGGAATCCATACGAAAAAAACTGCCGCCTCATTCCATGGCGACAGTTTTTTATAGGCAGACTAGTGCTTGCGACCGCCCAAATATGCTTCTTTTACACGCTCGTCGTTTAACAACGCTACTCCTGTGCCATCCAAAACAATTTGCCCTGCCTCCAGTACATACCCGTAATCAGCGATTTTGAGGGCCTGTTTGACATTTTGCTCTACGATGAGGACGGTTGTACCTTCCGCATTGATTTCTTTGATCACCTTGAAAATGTCCGCCACCACGATGGGAGCCAAGCCCATCGACGGCTCGTCCAAAAGCAACAGCTTCGGTCGAGACATCAAAGCGCGGGCAATGGCTAGCATTTGCTGCTGACCGCCAGACATCGTCCCTCCCAATTGAGAAAGCCGTTCCTTGAGGATAGGGAACCAGGCCATCATCTTTTCCATGTCGTCCTTGATGCCTTGTGCATCGTTGCGCTGGAATGCACCCATCTCCAGGTTTTCCAGCACGGTCATCTTCCCGAGGATCGCACGTCCTTCTGGTACCAAAGCCAGTCCAGCTTTTACGATCTGATGTGGTCTCGAACCATCTATACGTTTACCGCAAAACGTAATCGTCCCTGCTTCAGGCTTCAGTTGACCTGCGATCGTACGCATGGTTGTGGTTTTGCCCGCTCCATTCGCACCGATCAGCGAGACGATTTTACCCTCAGGCACTTCCAGCGTGATCCCGCGAATCGCCTTGATTTGACCGTAGGAGGTCGTCAAGTTTTGTATGTTCAGCATCTTATTCGTCCTCCTTGCCGAGGTAGGCTTCAATCACATCTGGATTGTTTTGTACCTCTGCCGGGGTGCCGTCGGCAATTTTGACCCCAAAGTTGATACATACGACCTTTTCACACAGGTTCATGACCAATCCCATATCGTGTTCGACCAACAGGACAGTCGTCCCGTCATCGCGAATTTTTTTGACCAGCTCCATGAGTGCTTTCGTCTCCGTCTCGATCATTCCGGCAGCAGGCTCATCCAATAGTAAGAGCTTTGGCTCAGTAGCCAGTGCCCGTGCAATCTCCAGACGCCGTTGTTGACCGTAAGCCAATGTATCCGAGCGCACATCAGCAATGTCAGACAAGCCTACGAATTCGAGAAGCTCCTCTGCTTTTTTGGTAACCGCCTTTTCTTCCGCACGTTGTCCCGGTGTTTTCAAAAGGGAAGCCCAGAAGCCTGCCTTCATGCGTGAATGACATCCTACCTTCACGTTGTCCAACGCACTCATGTGACCGAAGAGGCGAATATTTTGGAACGTCCTCGCAATCCCCATTTCCGTAATTTTGTTCGGCGCTATTCCATTTAACTTTTGTCCGGCAAAAGAAAAGGTCCCCGTCGTTGGTTCGAATATGCCCGTTGCCATATTGAAAATCGTCGTTTTGCCCGCACCATTCGGACCAATCAAGCCGACAATTTCGCCCTCTCCGACAGTAAAAGAAACGTCACGAAGAGCGGTGATGCCGCCAAAGCTTTTTCCTACGTTCGCAAGTTCCAGCAACATCCTATACGCCCCCCTTCGCTTCCTTATCCGATGACTTGCCCCGACGACGCTTGAACAGCTTTTGGAACGTGTCGGCACCGATCAAGCCATGCGGACGGAACGCCATTACACCGACCATGATCAAACCGTACATGAGCATTTTGTACTCGGCCAAACCACGCAGTACCTCGGGCAATGCCGTGAGAACCAAGGCACCAAACAGCGGCCCCCATACGACTTCGCTGCCGCCGATCACGGCATAAGACAGTATCTCTACGACTTTATGATAGTTAAAATCATCTGGCGTAATGGTCGTCGTAATGTGAGCGAACAATCCTCCACAGACCCCTGCCAAAATGGAACCGATCACAAAAGCAAGCATTTTATAATAGTTGACTTGCAATCCCATCGCTCGCGCCGCCGTTTCATCTGCTTTGATCGCTTCAAAAGCACGCCCCAGACGCGAACGGTTCAGACGCAGCGTCAGGAAAAGCACGAAGGCAAACAGGAGCAGCATAAACACAAAGGTAGATAATGACTTCATTTGCATAACCGAAATGCCAAAGGCTTGCGCTTTTAACCCCATTGCTTTTTCAAAATCGTACAAGTAATTGCCAATCGATTGAAGTCCGGTCAATCCGAGAGCGCCATTTGTAATCTCCATATTGAGAAAAATAACGCGGATCACTTCACCAAAGCCAAGCGTAGCAATTGCCAGGTACAAGCCGTGGAGCTTCAATGTCGGAGCACCGATCAAAAGGGCAATCAGCCCAGCCGCCAGTCCTCCGATTATGATGGCGATAAACAAAGGCATGTCCGCTTGCTTCGTCAAAATACTCGCCGTAAAAGCACCAATGCTCATAAAGCCCGCATGCCCCAAGGAAAGCTGGCCCGTCGAGAGCGTAATGTAAATACTGATCGCCAAAATACTGTTTAACAGGATAAAAGTAAATACCTGTAAGTTATATGGATTGAGAATGTCCAATGTCTGCACCTCCCTTACGCTTTGCGTCCAAATAGTCCTTCCGGCTTCAAGAGTAAAATGAGAATGATCAAGCCAAAAGCAACTGCATCCCGATACGACGAGTCTCCGTACGCGACGGTAAACACCTCGATAATCCCAAGCAATACGCCACACACCATGGCCCCAGGAATGCTGCCTACCCCGCCTAAAATCAATACGGCCAAACCTTTGAAGCCAAGGGTCATCCCCATCGTTGGAATGAGAGCAGAGTACGCCATCCCGATCAAAATGCCTGCGACGCCTCCCAGTGCCGAAGCAAGCATGACGGTCACGACAATGACCATATTCGTGTTAATCCCCAAAATATTTGCTGTATCCGTATTTTCAGCCGTCGCGCGAATGGCTTTCCCCATTTTCGTTTTTTGAATCCAGAAATGCAGGACGAACATTAGCAACACAGAAATCCCCAAAATAACCAGGTCGACGCTGCGGATTTGAATGAGCCCCAAGTCAAAAGTGGTATCCCCGAAAGATTGCGGGAACGCACGGGAGTCAGCACCGAAAAACTTGTGCATGGCTTCCTCCATCAAAATGGCAAATCCAATCGTACTGATCAACGATGCCAGATGGGGTACATTTTTTTTACGAAGTGGGCGAAGCGCCGTATACTCCAGCACAAGACCCAAAATGGCCGAAATCACGACCGCCACGATCAGCGCTACCCCTAATGGCATATTCAGGCTGGTCATCAATACCAAGCCAACCAGTGATCCAAAAATAAAAATTTGGCCGTGTGCCATATTAATGATTCCCAGGACACCAAAAATGAGCGTATAGCCCAATGCGATTAATGAATAAGTGCTACCAACTGTCAAACCGTTGACTAATTGCTGCCAAAACAAATGCCTCACCTCACTGTTAAGTGGTTAATAGCCACCGATGATTTGTTTTCTCGCTGGATCAGCAAGCGAAGAACATTCTGGTACTTTCTGATCCAGCGAGATAACGGATAGAAAAAGAAGCCCGGAGCGACCCCGGGCACAATCCTATTCAAACGGGACGAATTTGCCTTCTTTTGCCACAACGACAACCGCATCACCAATCGGATTGCGTTTCTCGTCAAAAGACAGTTTGCCGGATACACCTGTGAAGTCTTTTAGCTGAGCCAATTGTCCGCGCAACTCTTCGCGATCTGCTTTTCCTGCGGCAAGCAGTGACTGCGACATAATATACAGCGAGTCGTATGCTTGAGCAGCGAACTGGTCAGGCTTTTTGTTGTATTTGGCTTCGAATGCTTTTACGAAGGCTTGTACTTTATCATCTTTCTTTTCAGGGCTAAATGGAGTCGCAACGATCAAACCCTCAGCAGCTGGACCAGCAATTTCGAAAACTTTCGGATTATTGAAACCATTTCCACCAAGAATCGTCCCTGTAAAGCCCAGCTCACGTGCTTTTTTCACAACCATGGAGCCTTCTTTGTACAAAGCGGACACTAGCAAAGCGTCTGGGTTTGTTTGCTTCAACTTTGTCAATTGTGCCGAGAAATCCACATCGCCATTTGCGAAAGTCGCTTCGCCGGTAATCTCCAAGCCCATCTTTTCAGCGGTTGCTTTCATCACCTTGTAGCCATTCACGGAGAAGTCATCGTTGGATGCATGGATGAGTGCTACTTTTTTCAAGCCATTTTTCTCCACGGCTGCTTTCATCGCTGTCGGGATCGCTATGGATTCAGGCAAAGAATTGCGGAACACGTACTCCCCGATATCATTGATTCCTTCTGACGTGTTGGAGATACCAAAAATCGGGGTTTCCGCCTCGTTTGCAACTGGTCCTGCTGCAAACATTTCACCGGAAAGTGTCGGTCCGATGATCGCCACGACATTATCCTGATTAATCAGTTTATTTACCGCGTTAATCGCGCCTTCTTTTTCTCCGGCGGAGTCTTCAAACTTCAGTTCGATCTTGAGCTTGCCTTTGTTCGCTTCATTCAGCTCTCCCAACGCCAGCTCCAATCCTGCTTTTTGCGCTTCTCCATAAGCTGCGCCAGATCCTGAGAGGAAACCAACGACACCGATTTTTGCTTGAATCTCTTGTCCTTCGGTGCTAGCTGCTTGTCCAGAGCCACCTTCTCCTGTTGCAGGAGCACTTGTGTTTCCTCCGCTTGAACATCCGACCATCAATACCGCCCCTAGCGAAATTGCCGCCAGCGAGCGCATCAAATGAAATCCCTTCATTAGAAAAGCCCCCTTTATTTTCGAAATAAATTGAATATATGAAGTTTAATCAAAGTATTCTAAAAACGCAATTATTTTCGCTCAAGTAAACTTAATTTTTTGACAAACGATCGCTCAGAATTCCATTTCCACCTCATAAAAAAAAGCGGCACGTTACATGCCGCTTTACTCATTGCATTGCTCTTACAGATGTTTGCCTACAGTTGCCATGAGCGCTTCTTTTGGTTGGAAGCCGATCACTTTGTCAACTGGTTGACCGTCTTTAAATACGATCAGGGTTGGGATGGACATTACACCAAAACGACCAGCAGAATCTGGGTTGTCATCCACGTTTACTTTGACGATTTTGAGCTGGGAGCCCACTTCACCGTCGATTTGCTCCAGTACAGGAGCGATCATTTTGCAAGGGCCGCACCATGGAGCCCAGAAGTCAACCAGGACTGTACCGCCTTGCTCTACTTCCTGGGAAAAGTTTTGGTCGGTAGCATTTACAATTGCCATAGAAGTTACCTCCTTGAATTTCAATTACTAAATAAAGGTTCCTAACGGTTATCAGTATATCATTCAAACACCAAATTGACTACGCCGCTCCACACTTTGCCCTGCACTTCTCGTTATAGTCTGTCCAGTCTGGCCGCACCTTATTGCCCGACTTGTTTGAGCCGGTTAATCTCCCGTTCATGGTCACTTACTTTCCGATGCAGCGGATCAAGGTCTGCATCGATATGTTTATTTTGGCGTTCCAACCTGTCTAATCGTCGCGTGGCGTCATCGCGGAATTCGTACATTTCATCACGAAACGCGTACATCTCCTCCCGAAAATCATACATCTCTTTCTTAAACTCACGCAGTTCCTGCTGTGTCTCTTTTACAAGCCGATTATTCTCAGCAACCATGTGAATCAGTCGTTGCAAAAGCTCCTCGCTCATCCCGATCACCTCTCCTTATCCCCTATTATATCAAGCAAGGAAAGCTTAAAGTAAGCCTTATGGACAAAAAAAGCGCTCCCAAAAGGAGAGCCGTGCAAAACGACTCCTATAATATGTAAAAAGACTGA
>NZ_LMPN02000016.1:0-80129 GCF_001423865.2 Brevibacillus sp. Leaf182
GTAAGGAAGAGGTCGCAGGTTCGATTCCTGTCGGGAGCACCAGAAGTAATCTTATGATCTTGGCCCGTTGGTGAAGCGGTTTAACACAGCAGCCTTTCACGCTGTCATACAGGGGTTCGAATCCCCTACGGGTCACTTAAAAACACCTTAACAGTGGTTAAGGTACCTGCAGAGTTATCAGAGTATGCCAAGGAGCATACTCGTCACTTTGTCAGGGATTTGGAGGCTTAGCTCAGCTGGGAGAGCATCTGCCTTACAAGCAGAGGGTCGGCGGTTCGATCCCGTCAGCCTCCACCATAAAAAATGGGGAGATAGTGAAGTGGCTAAACACGGCAGACTGTAAATCTGCTCCCTCCGGGTTCGGCGGTTCGAATCCGTCTCTCCCCACCATTTTTTTATTTTGCGGGTTGTTGGGGTATAGCCAAGCGGTAAGGCAACGGACTTTGACTCCGTCATTCCTAGGTTCAAATCCTAGTACCCCAGCCATTTTGCGAGCCATTAGCTCAGTTGGTAGAGCATCTGACTTTTAATCAGAGGGTCGAAGGTTCGAGTCCTTCATGGCTCACCAGTTTTTTAAAATCATAATAAGTGCCCTTAGCTCAGCTGGATAGAGCGTTTGACTACGAATCAAAAGGTCGGGAGTTCGAATCTCTCAGGGCACGCCACTTATCGGGAAGTAGCTCAGCTTGGTAGAGTACTTGGCTTGGGACCAAGGGGTCGCAGGTTCGAATCCTGTCTTCCCGACCATTTTTATATGCGGGTGTAGTTCAATGGTAGAACTCCAGCCTTCCAAGCTGGTCGCGTGGGTTCGATTCCCATCACCCGCTCCATATGCTTTTTAGAAACGAGAAACCGACATGGTTGCTCGTTTTTTTGTGTTTTTGATAAAGCATGTCCGACAGGTTATTTATGCAAAATCATGTCGAGTTGAGTCATTTTGCTTTCCGGGGCTACAATATAGGAGTAGAGAATGATGAACGAAGGAAAGGGTGGCACTTTTATGAACAAAAACATGAGCATTGTTGGTGTACCGATGGATCTAGGTGCAGACCGCCGTGGAGTTGATATGGGACCTAGCGCTATCCGTTATGCAGGTGTTGTAGCCCGCCTGGAAAAGATGGGTTTCAATATTGAAGACCGAGGAGATATTTTTGTAACGCGTCCTCATCACTTCACCGAGACGGAAAACCATAAATACCTGGATGAAGTCGTGGAAGCCAATGAAAAGCTTGCCAATGTTGTAAGCGATATCATGACTGCTGGTCGATTCCCGCTCGTATTGGGTGGCGATCACAGCATTGCCCTGGGAACCATAGCAGGTGTGGCTAAGCACGTAAAAAACCTGGGTGTGATTTGGTTTGATGCTCACGGTGATTTGAATACGGGTGCCACTTCTCCATCGGGAAATATTCACGGTATGCCTTTGGCAGCGAGCTTGGGGTATGGACATGAGCGTCTGACGAACATTGGGGGATATACACCAAAGGTGAAGGCAGAAAACGTGGTCATCATCGGTGCGCGTGATCTGGATCAAGGTGAGCGTGAATTGATCAAGCGTATTGGCATGAAGGTTTTCACCATGCATGAAATTGATAAATTGGGTATGGCTCGAGTGATGGATGAAGCAATTGCGCATGTGTCCAAAAACACAGATGGCGTGCATTTGAGCCTTGACTTGGATGGACTTGATCCACACGATGCTCCAGGAGTAGGGACGCCAGTAATAGGCGGTATCTCCTATCGCGAAGGGCATGTCTCATTGGAAATGCTGGCAGATGCAGATATTCTTTGCTCTGCAGAATTCGTAGAGGTCAACCCGATTCTTGACCGAGAAAACATGACAGCTCGCGTTGCAGTCGCTTTGATGAGTTCCGTTTTTGGTGATAAATTACTGTAAAATAAATAAAGAAGATCATGAAAAAAGAGAGGCTTTTGGCCCTCTTTTTTTGTTTTACCGCATCTTTACATTGATGGGGGAAAGCTGTACATTCTAAGGATGGAGTCGAAGTTTATTTAATAGCTGGTCCAGTTGTACGCTTAGCGTAACTAATTCTGGAGTAATGCAGGCTTGTTTTTTGTACTGATCGTTCAGTTCTTTTCGCAGCATTTCAATCTCGAGGAGAACGTCTTTTTTTGACAATCGTTGCACTCTCCTTTCCACCCGTGAGATAAATGAGCTATCATTACTTATATATAGAGGAAAGCAATACGCTTATTCCTCTATTTCCCAACAAATTATCCGCACAAACACAAGATTAAAAATGAAACCATATGCAGTATCATCCGTATATAGGATTACGGTATTGTGGGGAGGATCGCATGGATTTTGTAGAGAAACGGTTGACTCAGCGGGCAAAACGTGGAGACCGTGAAGCTTTTGCGGAGTTAATCGAGATTTATAAAGACAAGATATTTCAGCTCGCATATCGTATGGTGGGAAACCGTCAGGATGCAGAGGACATCGCGCAAGAAACATTTTTGCGTGTCTATGCCAATTTGCATTCATACGATGACAGCTATAAGTTCTCCACGTGGATCTACAGGATCGCGACCAATCTATGTATCGACCGTGGCCGGAAAAAACGACCTGACTTTTCATTGGATGAAGAAACCGAACCAGGGCAAGGCCTGGACTGGTATTCACGCCTGTCTTCTAACGAGCGAACACCGGAGGACAAAGTCGTAACGCAGGAGCTGCAGGAGACGGTGCAAGATGCTTTGTCTCACTTACAGCCCAAATATCGCTCGATTATGATCTTGCGTTATATCGAGGATTTGTCGTTGCAGGAGATCAGCGATATCGTAAAGCTTCCCATAACGACAATCAAGACGCGTATTCACCGAGGAAGGGAAGCATTACGCAGCAAGTTGCGATTGATGTGAGAAAGGAGAAAATCACGATGGAATGCCGGGATATGATCTGCCTCATTCACGAATATCTAGATGGGGACACTGATGAATTAGCCAATCTGCAATTGCAAACACATATAAAGTCTTGTGTGAGTTGTCGTCAGCATATGCATGAGTTGCAGAGAGCCATCGCTTTTGTTCAAAGCGCTTCACATATTCATGTCTCTTCTGATTTTACAGCTCGTGTACTTGCGCAATTGCCTGCGCCGACGAAAGCGAATCTGTTATCAGGATGGCTTCGTAATCACCCATTTTTGACAGCTGCAGCGGTATTTCTCTTTTTGATGACCGGCAGCGTATTCAACAGTTGGTTTGATCGGGATGACACTCTACAGGTATCCTCTGCTAATTTGGATAAATTAAAAATAGATCGTGAACGCAATGTCGTAGTTGTACCAGCAGGAACCAATATTGATGGAGACTTGGTTGTCCGCAACGGAAACGTAGATGTTCGAGGCCATGTAACAGGAAATGTTGTGGCTATTGAAGGAAAAGTGTTCGTGGCATCTACCGCCCAAGTCGTGGGAAATACCGAATCAATCGAAGCGATCGTAGATTGGATTTGGTATGAGGTGAAAAATATTGGAAATGACTTGCTTCCGATCTTGCCATAAGAGAAAATAGAGAGTACAGCTATCAGAGCACGGCAGTGGAGCCGTGCTTTTTCCGCAGGAGATAGACTGACTTCATTAGATGGAGCGAGATATGGGGGCTTCGTTATGATATCGATATCCATGGATTATGGGGATTTGCTACGGTATGCAACGGATATTTTACTCGTTACATACGTGTTCTATAAAATCATTATGCTTATTCGCGGGACGCGCGCTGTACAATTGCTGAAGGGGATTATGGTCATCGTCATCACATGGTTCCTCAGTAAATATTTTCAGTTGACGGCACTGCACGCGCTGATGAATCAAGCTTTTACATTCGGGGTTTTGGCGGTCGTCATCATCTTCCAGCCGGAGTTGCGTCGAGCACTGGAGCAGCTTGGTCGAGGCAAGCTTTTTTCCCGTTCAAGCAGTACGCAGGATGACGAGGCGGTTAGCCGTTTGGTTCAAGAAGTGGGCAAATCGGTTACGTACATGGCCAAGCGTCGTATTGGTGCATTGATCGTCATTGAGAGAGAGACGGGTCTAAATGACTACGTGGAAACGGGTATTGGCATTAACGGGCGCGTCAGCTCGGAGCTGTTGATCAATATTTTTATCCCGAATACACCGTTGCATGACGGTGCAGTCATTATGAGAAAAGACATGATTATGGCTGCTGCCTGTTATCTTCCACTGTCTGAAAACAATTCCATCTCGAAGGAGTTGGGGACGCGTCATCGAGCGGCAATAGGGTTAAGTGAGGTTTCCGATGGCATTGCGATCATCGTATCCGAAGAGACTGGTCAGGTGTCCTTTGCCGCACATGGAGCAATGAATCGCAATCTGACGGAGGCGCAACTGGCAGAGATGCTGACAGAACAGCTTCAGCCTCTGTCCAAAGGCAAATCCATGGGAAGTCGTTGGCAATGGAGGCGAAAACATGGATAAATGGTTAAACAGTCACTGGTTTGCACGTGCTGTTGCGTTGCTTTTGGCTATCATGACGTGGATGATTGTCAATCTGGAAGCCGAACAAACGACGACTCCTGAGGCAAGTCAGCCAACTTTTATTGATAGTGTTAATTTGCATGTGAAATACGATACTGATCGTTATCAGGTGGTTAAGCAGCAACGAACGGTAAAGGTCGCCCTGGAAAGCAATAATCCTTTTTATCGACACAACTTCTTCCCGGAGGAATCGTGGGAAGTGTATGTCGATGCGACGAACCTGGGCAAAGGAACACATCGTGTACCTGTTCAGTACAAGGGATTCCCGGATGAAGTCAAGGTAGGGATCATCCCGAATATCGTGGAAATCACCTTGGAAGAGAAGAAGACCGTTGAGCGTGAAGTTTCCGTGGAGAAATTGGGACAGGTCGCTCCAGGTTATACGGCTGGAGAGCCTATTGTAAAGCCGTTTAGAGCACTTGTAAGGGTACCTGAAAGCCAAGTGAATAAGGTAGCAGCAGTTAAGGCTTCGGTTGACCTGGAAGGGGCTACTTCCGCAATCAAAACAACGGTTCCGCTCAAAGTCGTGGACAAGTCTGGTAACGTGATTCAAGGGGCGGATGTGGTGCCACTTACGGTAGAAGTCAACATCCCCGTTACGAGTCCGTTTGCCAAAGTGCCAATCAAATTAAACTTGACGAATGAATTGCCGAATGGATATAGTTTGGCTAGTATGGGTATGAATGTGGAAGAGGTCACGGTCTATGGACCGAAGGAAGTCATTGATGGCATCAAATCCAACACATACCCAGGGCCGGAAATCGATCTCGGCAACATTACATCAGATCGCGATATAGAGCTAAAGATACCGTTAATGGATAATATTGTGAAGGTAGAGCCGGAGTATTTGACCGTATCGCTGAAAGTCGTTCCATCAACGACCAAGCGTTTGGATAAGATTCCGATTCGCATTAGCGGGCTATCAGAAAGCATGGAAGCAAAGGTACTATCCACCGATGGCCAGGAGATGTCTACAATCGACTTCGACGTGATCGGCGCACCAGAAGTGCTGAATCAGTTGAGTCATGAAGACTTGCAGGTCGTAGCAGATGTCAGCAATATGCCGGCGGGTGTATACGAAGTACCATTGAATTACATCTTCAATCAGTCGGAGTATATCAAGACTTCTGCGAGCGCACCGAAAAAGGTCACAATTCAAATCACGAACAAGCAAAGGTAGACATAAGCTGTTGTGTGCACAAGGAAGGAAATGAGGGACAATCATGGGGAAGTATTTCGGAACAGACGGTGTACGCGGTGTAGCAAATACACAACTGACACCCGAACTGGCATTTAAAATCGGACGCGTGGGCGGTTACGTTCTTACCAGACACAAGCAGGAAGGGAAACCAAAAGTGGTGATTGGGCGCGATACGCGCATTTCCGGACAAATGCTGGAAAACGCACTTTTGGCTGGGCTGTTATCGGTTGGAGCAGAAGTGGTCAGATTGGGTGTTATCTCCACCTCGGGGGTAGCGTATCTCACACGTGCACTTGGTGCAGATGCGGGTGTTATGATCTCCGCCTCTCACAATCCGTTTCCGGATAACGGAATCAAGTTCTTCGGCAGCAACGGTTTTAAACTGTCCGATGAAGTGGAAGCTGAAGTAGAACAGTATTTGGACGCGACAGAGGATACCATGCCTCGACCAACAGGCGAACAAATCGGGACGGTTCTGGAATTCCTGGAGGGTGGTCAAAAGTACCTCTCTCACTTGAAAAGTACCGTATCTGAGCGATTTGACGGTCTGAAGGTAGTCCTAGACTGTGCAAATGGTGCTGTCTCATCATTGGCAGCTCGTCTGTTTGCGGATGTGGACGCTGAAGTGATCACGATTGGTGCGAACCCGAATGGAATCAACATCAATGACCAATGCGGTTCAACGCATCCTGAACGTCTAGTAGAAGAAGTTTTGAAGCATAAAGCTGACTTGGGTCTTTCCTTTGATGGGGACGCGGATCGCTGCATTGCTGTAGATGATAATGGTGAAATCATCGACGGCGACTATATTATGGCGATCTGTGCACGAGCACTTAAGGCAAAAGGAAAGCTCAACAACAATACAGTTGTTACAACCGTAATGGCCAACATGGGCTTCTTCAAAGGGATGGAGGAGTGCTCCATCAATACGACGAAGACTGCTGTAGGGGATCGCTATGTAGTTGAAGAGATGCTGCGCGGCGGCTATAATCTCGGTGGCGAACAGTCCGGTCATATTGTCTTCTTGGACTACAATACGACAGGAGACGGTCTGTTAACGGGTCTGCAACTCTTGAACATCATCAAGGAGTCTGGCAAGCCGTTGTCCGAGCTCAAACAAGTGATGGTCAAGTATCCGCAGCTTTTGATCAATGTCCGTGTAGAGGACAAGTCAAAGCTGAATGGCAATGAAGCTATTGCACAGGCCATCCGTGAAGTGGAAGAAGATTTGGCTGGCAATGGTCGCGTTCTGGTTCGTCCGTCCGGAACAGAGCCAATCGTACGTGTCATGGCAGAAGGCCCAGATGCGTCACAGTTGGAAGGACTCGTGAATCGGATCGTTGACGTAGTCAAACAAGAACTGGTGTAAAATTAGTGTAAAAAGTTGCAGGGAGCGGTTTCGATGCCGCTCCCTTTTGCATACAACTAAAATACGGCGACAAGATGTTGTCGCTCTTCATAATCTGTGGTACAGTGTTCATGTGCGCTAGCACCCAGAAAGAAAAAAATGGGAGGGGTTGTGCAAAAAAGAATAAGCATCGTAAATCAAATGCAGACCATTGGAAAGCGCCAGCACTGAGGCTGCCCGACATGGAGCCCAGTGGACGAGGTGGAGGTTTATCGAAGGATTCGGCGGATACCTCCCGGCAGCAGTATCACTGCCGCAGAGCGCAGGGACAAAACATCAGGGTGATCTGGTGGACAAAACCTTGTGTGTGATACGTTATTTGCCATTGCCGAAATAGAAGAAACAGTATGATCATATAAAAAACATGGAATGGCGGGGGACTCACCCCCGTACCATTGTTCGGGTGGAAGTCCCTCGCCAAATTGGAAGGGGACCATACACTTATGTGCGGAATCGTTGGATATATTGGAAATAAACAAGCGCAAGATATCGTGATCGGAGGACTTCGCAAGCTGGAGTATCGCGGCTATGATTCAGCAGGGGTTGCTGTCGTGAACGAAAACGGCTTGGAGTACTCAAAAGCTCAGGGACGTCTGGCTGTTCTGGAAGGTCGTTTGGAGTCGAAGCCATTGACTGGTTCTATGGGAATCGGGCATACACGTTGGGCAACACACGGAAAACCGTCTGACGAGAACTCCCACCCACATACAGACGAGAAATCGGCTTTTGCAGTCGTTCACAACGGGATCATCGAAAACTTCCTGCCATTGAAAGAAGAGCTGCTGGCAAAAGGCTACACGTTCACTTCTGAGACAGATACCGAAGTTATTGCTCACTTGCTCGCGGACATGTACGATGGCGATATCGTTTCTACAGCTCGTCGTGCTGTTCAACGCATGCGTGGTGCCTATGCATTGGGAATCATGACGCAGCACGAGCCAGAGAAGCTGGTAGCGATTCGATTGGCTAGCCCGTTGGTAGTTGGTGTGGGTCAAGGAGAGAGCTTTATCGGTTCGGATATCCCTGCTATTTTGGAGCATACTCGTGACGTGTACATTTTGAACGAAGGCGAAATGGCTGTGTTGACTCGCGATGGTGTGGAACTGATGAACGCAGAGACCGGAGAGAAAATCGAGCGGGAACTGTTCCATGTCGAGTGGGATTTGGTACAAGCAGAAAAAGGCGGATATGATTCCTTCATGCTCAAGGAAATGCACGAGCAGCCTCAAGCTGTTCGCGATACCATGGGTGCCCGCATTGACGAGGACAATAAGCGAGTGATTTTGCCTGAGCTGAAAATGAGCGATGCGGAACTGGCGGCATATGATCGCATCTACATCGTGGCATGCGGTACTTCCATGCACGCAGGTCTCGTCGGTAAGGATGTTATCGAAAAGTGGACTCGCGTACCTGTAGAGGTAGCAGTCGCTTCCGAGTTCCGTTACCGTGATCCGATCTACACAGACAAGACACTGATGATCGTCATCAGCCAATCTGGTGAGACAGCAGATACGTTGGCTGCGCTGCGCGAGGCGAAGAAGAGCAACGTGAAGGTATTGGCTATCACCAACGTGGTAGGCAGCTCTGTAGCCCGTGAAGCTGACGAAGTGATCTTTACATGGGCTGGTCCGGAAGTAGCGGTAGCATCTACGAAAGCATACACCTCCCAAGTCGTTGCCCTGTACTTGTTCAGCCTGTATCTGGCTCAAGTAAAAGGCACCATGGCGGCTGCTGAGGTTGCTGAAGTCGTTGAACACCTGAGCGAGATCCCTGGCAAAATCGCTTCTATGCTGAATAACGATGATCAAATTCGTCGCTTTGCGGAGGGCACAAAAGAGGTAAGCAGCCTGTTCTTTATCGGCCGCAGCCTCGACTATGCAGTATCACTGGAAGGCTCTCTGAAGCTGAAGGAAATCTCCTACATTCACTCCGAGGCGTATCCGGCTGGTGAGCTGAAGCACGGTACACTTGCGCTGATTGAAGATAATGTTCCAGTTGTAGCTTTGGCTACGCAACCAGACATCTACGAAAAAACGGTAAGCAATATCGTGGAAGTAAAAGCTCGAGGCGCTCATGTACTGGGCTTTGCGACCGAAGGCAACCACGACCTGGCGAAGAGTGTGGATGAGGTCATTTACATGCCAGCCACTCTGCCAATGCTCACACCGATTCTGACCGTCATTCCATTGCAATTGCTTGCTTACTACGCTTCTGTCGCTCGCGGCCTTGACGTGGATAAACCACGGAACTTGGCGAAGAGTGTGACGGTTGAGTAGGGTTGAAGGGAATAAGAACATCCTGTTCAGTGATAAAATAGTCTGTCACTAAATAATAGACACTGTCACCGAATAATAAAGTGTGCTACCAATTAATTATGTCTGTCACTGAAATATAGAACGATAAGTGCCCCATTACCAATGAAATTGGTTATATGGGGCTTTTTTTCTTTAGTAATAGTAGGAGCTTTTATCAACGGAGAGTTGATTCATTATAATGAAGTATTGTTCTGAGCAATAAACTATTGTTTCAATATGATTTCTAACAATAAAAGTTATGTTTTAGAGGAAATAAAGTTGGTAGTCAAAAAAAGTAGTTAATAAGTGCAAAGCTTGTAAATAAGTTTAGCAGCGTTAGTAAAGAACTAACGCTTCTTTTTAATGATTCTGTTCAGTGATAATAAAGTTCTAGACTGGTGGCCAAGTGTTCAAAGAAAATATTGTTGTAGACTGAGTAAATATACTATAAGACTTACGATAGGTCATTACGCTACGGGTAGGATAGTGCGATCTGTTGCTATATGGATCTACATACAGTTGACTACCACTAATTGTAAATGTTAATTTTTAATAATACCCATTTTATGGGTCACTATTTAAGGAGTGCTTGGCATGAGGATACCTTTACATGATCGATTCATTGAGCAAGCAATTGAGTATGTAAGCCAAGGATCAACGACTTTTAGGTCTCCTCGCAGGCGGATCTATGATGTACGGAGAAATGGATGAGTATAGTGATCTGGATTTAATAATCGTCTACAATTATGCTTTTCGAAATGAGATCATGGAACAACGCTTCCGAATTGCCGAAAGACTCGGTAATTTATTTTCTGCATTCACAGGCGAGCATGTCGGGGAACCGAGATTGCTTATTTGTTTATATGGCCCAGCCCCTCTTCATGTCGACCTTAAATTTGTACAACTGGAAGAGCTCGAATCCCGAGTCGAGAACCCGCTGATTCTTTGGGAGAGAGGTTCTGGTATTGCAACGATACTCAGTAAAACAAGTCCATCTCTCCCTTTCCCTCAGCTTCAATGGATCGAAGATCGCTTCTGGGTATGGGTGCATTACTGCGCTACAAAATTAGGGAGAGGTGAATGATTCGAATTAATCGATACTCTAACTTTTATGCGCAATGTAGTGTTAGGGCCGTTGGTACTCATTCGCAACGGTCATTCCCCGAGAGGGGTTCGAAAGCTCGAGAAATACGCTCTCAAGGAACTGGAGGAACTAAAAGGTACGATTCCCATCCACAGCTTTGAAAGTTGCTACCACGCGCTAAAAAATACGATCAAGATGTACCAACGTCTACGCCAAGGTTCGGAAATTGTACTTAGGAAGGAAGCAGAACGCGTCTCAATCGAGTTTCTCGACGGTATATATTCAGGACAATCCCAATAGCAACTTGTTAAACAAAAGGGAACGATAGTTCAATAACAATGTGGAAAGGCAGTCGAAATTAATCGGCTGCCTTTTCTACGCTAACGGTAGGATATAGGTTTTTTAATAAAAAGGGTAATTAATTGAAATTCAAATATTTTAACGATACTGGCGGAACCGAAAAAAGCAGACATAGGTCTTCATAATGAAAGCGCAAGATCTTGAAACGTAGTTTCCCCTATACTAAAAATGCAAATTTTGAATGGCAATGGGGGAACGAGCATGAGTAACAAGGTGGAAGGATTGTTAACTAACACAGATTTTCGCAGGCTCTGGATTGGGCAAACTGCATCACAGTTTGGGACTCAGGTTGCATTATTAGGAATGCCATTAGTGGCAGCTCTCTATTTAGGGGCCAGTCCCATGCAAATGGGGTTGCTTGGTTTTGCCGAGTATGCGCCATTTATCATTTTCGGTTTGCTTGCTGGTGTTTGGATAGACAGATTTCCCCGGCGACCAATTCTTGTCGCCGCTAACTTTTTCAGGGGTGCATTGCTGCTCATTGTGCCGCTGACAGCCTTAACTGGATTCTTGAATATGACAGTTCTATATTTGGTAGCCTTCATAGTAGGGATCTGTACTGTCTTTTTTGATGTTGCCTATACATCCTTTTTGCCTTCCATTGTGAGCAAGGAGCAGCTTGTTGATGGGAATAGCAAACTAGAGACAAGTAAATCTACCGCACAAATTGCTGGGCCGGGTTTATCAGGTGGACTGGAACAGTTAATCACCGCTCCATTTGCAATATTGTTCACGGCTGTATCCTTTTTTGTATCCGCTGTATACATAGCCCGGATTCGCAAGTTGGAGACAGTCGTGACAGATGCGAAAAAACAAAAAAACATGTGGCTGGAAATTAAAGAAGGGCTGCATACGGTTTACACAAAACCGTTGCTGTGGGGAGTGGTGCGCTGCTCAACAATCTTTAACCTTTCCTGGAATGTTATTTTTAGTGTTTATGTGCTATATGCATCGCAAGAACTCAAAATCAGTGCGAGCATTCTTGGCATCATTTATGGAACGCTAGGAGTAGGGTACCTATTTGGCTCTCTACTTGCTCAAAGGGCTGTACGTCGTTTTGGAGTAGGTCCAACAATTGTGGGTTCCGCTACGATCGCAGCAAGTGGCGGTTTGCTTGCTCCATTAGCAGTAGGATCAGAATTAAGTATGGCGTTGATTATGATGCTGGGACAGCTTCTTTTCGGAATGGGTGTCTCCATGTTTAGCATTAGTACCGTCAGTTTACGTCAAGTAATTGTACCCGATGCCCTGCAAGGTCGGGTGAATGCTACGTTTCGATTTATCTCGTGGGGTTCTTTACCGCTTGGTTCGTTAATGGGAGGGATGATCGGGGGGGCAATGGGTTTACGGTTCGCTTTATTTGCGGGTGGCATTGGATTGTTAGCTTCGGCTTGTACATTATTGTTCACCCCATTTTTACAACTGCGTGTGAAATCATTTCATGAATTAACATTGGAAAAAGATGTGTTTATAAAGAGCTAAGGAGTGCTAAACTAATCGGTTCGATCGCATAATAAAGCAGCGGTGAGTCTAAGCCTTTATTTACAGGTCTTAGGTCGCCGCTGTTTCATTTATTGGGTTCAGTTTTAAACTAAACGCTCCTCCCGCTTGACTCCAAAGCGTAAAAAAGAGTACAATCATTTCCATAAAGGAATGATCGTTCCAGAAAGAAACAGGTTTGTTTCGGAAAGAATTTAGGAAGCAACCGTCGAGTCTCAGGGACTCGATTTTTTAAACCCTTTTCAGGAACGATCATTCCAGAATGCGTCAAAGGTCTTAAAATCGGATAATATAGGAGGATCATTATTATGACTCAAAGATTAATAACAGCTTCCGGACATTATGTACCTGTGGGAGGCAACGTAACCTTGTATGTGGAAGATGTCGGCGAAGGGAAGCCGGTTGTGTTCATACATGGCCTTCCTGTCGGGCAAGCCATGTATGAATACCAAAGAAACGTTCTTCCGTTCAAAGGAATTCGTTACATCGGTATTGATTTGAGAGGTTTCGGGAAATCTGACCGTCCGATCAACGGCTATTCGTACAATCAGTTTGCGGATGACATTCGCCGGGTGTTTGAGCAGTTGGAGATTGAAAATGCGACACTGGTCGGCTTCTCGATGGGTGGGGCCGTTGCGGTGAGATATATGGCAAGACATCAGGGTTATGGCGTTTCCAAGCTGGTGCTTGCTTCCGCCGCTACGCCCCTCTTCACGCAAAGACCGGATTATCCTTATGGCTTGCCGGTTGAGGTGGTGGAGTCCCTTGTCGAAGCTGCACAGCAGGACCGTCCACAGTTGATTGAAGGATTCAACAGTTCTTTGTTCCATCAAAAGCCGAGCCAGGCTTTTGTCGACTGGTACAACCGGATGTCGCTGGAGACCGATCCCATAGCTCTTGCAATGTCGCTCAAGAGCCTTGCCTATGAAGATTCGCGGGAAGAATTGGCCCAGATTCATGTGCCCGTTCGTATTTTCCAAGGCAAACATGATACAATGTCTTTTGAGCCTCAGATTAATGGGTTTCCAGATGCGGAAGTCATCATGTTTGAAGAAAGCGGCCATGGACTCGTGTTTGAAGAGAAGGACAAGTTTAACATCGAAATTCTGAAGTTTGTAGAAGCTTAAGTAAAACCGGATTTTCACGCACCTTTTTTGCCGCTTAAGGTTGTTGGGAAGAGGTGGGGTATGAGCAGAAATAAAAGTTTTGAAATTCCAAAAGTATTGGATCTGGCAATCGACGTTTTTTGGCATAAAGGGTACGTGGGTTGCTCTATGCAGGATTTGGTGGAGCAGCTTGGACTTAGTCGAAGCAGCATTTATGAGACGTTTGGAAGTAAAGAGGACTTGTACCTTCAGGCGCTGGAGCGTTACGACCGGCAATCCAAACAGCAACTGGCGGCTATCCTGTATGAACAAGGGCCGGCGAAAGAACTGCTGCTGCGCTATTTTCACGAGGTCATCGAATATACGCGCCGCAGAAGCTGCTTTATGGTGAATGCCTCGTTAGAGCTGGCAGCTTCCCACCCGGAGGTATTTAAGCGGGTCCAAGCAAATATGGCTGAGAACGAGGAAGCCTTTTACCAACTGTTGGAACGTGCGGTGCAGACCGGTGAGCTGAAGGGAACCTGGAATTTGAAAGCATTGGCCCAATACCTGGTTAATGTTATGCACGGGATTACGGTGACCACGGTAACCGCGGAACGTGAAATGCTGGACAACATTGTGCGCAGTTCGCTTTACTTTTTACCGTGAAGGCAGAGACACAAGGGTTAACAAGATAAAGAGCTGTACGGCTGGAGCTGGACTTCGGCGTGCATCAAGTTCCCCCCTCCACATGCAAAAAAAGAGCAAGGCTGATCGCAGGATCAACCTTGCTGTTTTTCCGTACATCACGAATTACAACTTCACAGGCTCTCCTGCGAATACTTCTAATTCCATAGCTGCTGCAAAAAAGGAGGGAGCTTCTTTCACAAAAGCCTGAAAATGAGCGCTTGCATTGTGGGCCGCTACTGCGGCAGCGTCCTTCCACTTTTCTACCATGGTGTAGTGATATTCTTGCTCTGTGCTTTTCAGAAGGGAGTATCCCAAATTCCCTTCTTCAGCTTGGCTTGCAGCAACCAGGGCTTTGGCCGCTTGAAGGAAGGCTTCTTCCTGTGCGGGTATCACTTGCAGATGGGCATGTATAATAAGCATGGTTTTCTCCCTTTCTTCCAACGAATTTGAATTATTTCCAGGTTGTCACTGTCTCAACAGGGAGACGGTAAGATGGGTATCCTTCCTTGGCTGCTTTCCCGATACTGATCAGCATGATCGGTTGATAGCGATCCTTGTCCAAATCAAGCGCTTCTGCTATTTGATCCTTTTCATAGCCGCCGATTGGGTTCGTGTCATAGCCGAATGAACGGGCAACCAGCATCAATTGCATGGATACGAGGCCGGCATCGATAAAATTGACATCCCGCAGGTCAGAGGCTGGTATATTGGCGTAGTAAGGCTTGACGGCTTTCAACTGCATGTCCTTCACTTCCTGCGGCATGTATCCGAGTTCGACAGCTTTTCCAAATATCTCATCCATATATTCTGCATTTTTCATGTCGACGAATACGGCAATGACGGCGGAAGAGGTGAGTACCTGCGTTTTGTTGAAGCGTGCCAGCTCTGCAAGCTTTTCTTTCCCTTCTTGACTTTCGATAACCACAAAGCGCCAAGGCTGCATGTTGACTGAAGATGGAGCGCGTGTAGCTCCCGCTAAAATCTCAATCATTTCCTCGCGGCTGATTTTTATTTCAGGATCATAAAGTTTGACAGAACGACGACCAAACGTGATTTCACGAAAATCATTTGTTCTTTGTACTGTGTTTATCATGTAAAAACAGACTCCTTTCTTGAACAATCAAATGTTGTTTTGCATCCGTTTGAGAAAATCAGTTAAGACCTGCGTTTCATCCTCGCTAAAGCCTTCCAGAATCTGTTGGATAAAAATTCGTTTCTCGCTTTTGTACCCTTCAATCCGCTGATGTCCTTCTTCAGATAGGCGAACGAAGGTTTCGCGGTTATCATTTGGATTTTTGTGTCGGGTCACCATACCATCCGCTTCAAGTTGCTTCAGGTGGCGTGTAATGGCAGCACTGTCGATATTGATGTGCTTTTGTAGCTGGGACTGATTGATTTCGTTGCATTCGCAAAGGATTTGCAAGATCGCAAGACGAGTAGAGCTGATTCCGGTACAGCGTTCGAACTTGGGACTTATTTTATTGGTTAATCCGATGAGCAGATTCAGTATGTGCTCCTCTTCAAATTCCTTGTGTGTCATGAAAAATGCCTCCCGGGGGCAAGATGAGTAGGAACTCAGTCAACTATCCACAAGCAATGACAACATACAGTCAGTTGAGCATGATAATTGATGCATCAACAATTGATGCGTCAATTAATATAACACCTTATTTCAACGTTTGCAACATATGATCCCTGCAAAAGTCGCTGGGCAAACGGATGTGATAACAATTTCTTCAGGGTATCATCATGTTCTCCCTCAAAAAAAGACGGGACGGATTGGTCTTGGGGAGTATATGAAGTAGGGAAATTGGTGATAGAACACAAATGAGGTATGGAACAAGACCCGAGACAAGTGAATGAATCTAAATAAAGGGAAATGATCTGTAGAATTATACCTAAGAAGAGATGTAGAGCTTGGGGCTAATACTTACGTAATTTTGTCTGACCTCTGATCTGGATACTAGGAAAGGACTGGTTATTCATGCCATAAAAAAAGAAGGATAAAAATCACAACGATTTTCATCCTTCTTTTTACTATTTTAATGATTTTTAACGACTTCCTGCCCCCGCACATTCCACGTAAGGGCAAAAACAAGAGCAGCTAATGCGCACGAAGCTGTCAGCAACATAAATCCTGCATCCCAGCCGGAGGCATCAACGATAACTCCCATCAATGCATTCGCTGTGACTGTACCGCCCAGGTAACCAAACAGACCCGTCAGCCCTGCAGCGGTTCCAGCAGCCTTTTTTGGTACAAAATCAAGGGCTTGCAAACCAATCAGCATGACTGGACCGTAAATCAGGAAACCAATAGCGATCAGGCAAATCATATCGACTACGGAATTTCCAGGTGGGTTGAACCAGTAGACCAGAACTGCGATCAATACGCCGAGCATAAAGACAAACCCTGCGGGTCCACGGCGGCCCTTGAACAATTTATCGGACAGCCAGCCGCACAGGAGAGTTCCCGGGATACCTGCCCATTCGTACAGGAAGTAGGCAACGCTCGACTTGCTCATATCAAAGCCTTTTTCCTCACTCAAATAGGTCGGAGCCCAGTCCAAAACGCCGTAACGGACGAAGTAGACGAAAATGTTGGCAATCGCGATTGCCCAAACCCATTTGTTGTTCAACACATATTTGAAAAGGATTTCTTTTGTCGAGAACTCTGTTTCAAACGTTTTCTTCGCCTTGTTTGGATAGTCATTGCGATATTCTTCGATAGGCGGCAGGCCGACTGACTGCGGAGTATCGCGAATTAAGAAATACGTAATGAATGCAAAGACAATGGCAACCAGAGCAGGCAGGATAAACACGCCTTCATACCCGGAAGCGGTATTACCCGAAAGTCCGGCGAACATCGCTGCACCTGCAACAGCGAGGGGGGCCATCAAGCCTCCGCCAACGTTATGGGCTACATTCCAAATGGCTGTTTTGTTTCCTCTTTCACTTACACTAAACCAGTGTACGAGGACACGTCCGGATGGAGGCCAGCCCATACCCTGGAACCAACCGTTCAGGAACAGCATCACAAACATGATTGAGACGGATGAGGTGAAGTAAGGAACAACGCCCATCAATAAACTAATAAGTGCAGAAAGAATCAAACCGGCAGGCAAGAACATTCGCGGGTTGCTTCGGTCTGAAAAAATGGCCATTACAAACTTGCTGATCCCGTAGGAAATCGAAATGGCGGATAATGCAAAACCGAGCTCTGATTTTGTATATCCTTCTTCAATCAAATAAGGCATGGCGAGCGAAAAGTTTTTGCGGATGAGATAGTACGCCGCATAACCGATGAAGATTCCGAGAAACACCTGAAGCCTGAGCTTTTTATACTCAGAATCAATTTGTTCGTCAGGCAATCTGTCAATAGGCGGTGCAGGCTTAAACAGTTTGAGCATCTTAATCCTCCCCCTAAGTTATTTCTAACAAGGATGGCGATACACGTAAAAAAACCCATACCTTAATGGCGCTTTCAAAAATGAAAGTGCCAAAAAGTATGAGTCTCCGAATCTCCATCATAGTTAACTTGTCGTAAATGTATTCTATTATTCTGTGAAAACGTTGTCAATGCCGAGCCACTGAATCACGCTTAAAAATTCTGGAGCGTAAGAAAATTTTCCACAAAAACGCGGTCGCACCTCTTCGAAAAGCCTCGATAGAGGTTTTTTTATGTGTATATAAATCAAAAAAATACATCTTTTCCAAATATAAGGATATCTTTATATTAGCTCATCTGTATGAGGGGGGTTAAGCAAAGATGTAAGGGACGCTCTGTTTTATTGCAAGTAAAAATGAAGGAGGATTTGTTTGATGTATTTGATAAGAAAAACAGGATTTTTGGTAGTACTGTCGCTTATCTTAATCTTTTCTATATTCCCGCAGTCTTCTCACGCCATGACACCGTGGACTCCCAACACCGCATACAACTTAGGCGACATGGTTACGTATCAAGGGCAAGATTACAAATGTACATTTGCTCATACATCGCTTGTCGGATGGGAACCGCCTAACGTACCAACACTGTGGCAACTGCAAGGTCCGTCTGCTCCCGATACCATTCCACCTACGTCCCCCACAAATCTTAGTGAAGTAGGGAAATCAAGTAGTTCGGTCAGCTTATCTTGGACAGCTTCTACGGATAACATTGCTGTTCAGGAGTATCTCGTCTACAACGGAGATACACTCGCTGGCACAGCGAATACAACATCCTATACCGTGACAGGGCTTCTAGCAAATACGACCTATTCATTCAAGATACAGGCAAAAGATGCCGCAGGTAA
The DNA here is from genome assembly GCF_001423865.2 of Brevibacillus sp. Leaf182. Lineage (NCBI taxonomy): Bacteria > Bacillati > Bacillota > Bacilli > Caryophanales > Paenibacillaceae > Brevibacillus > Brevibacillus sp. Leaf182. The sequence continues at coordinate 18,426 of NZ_LMPN02000016.1, forward strand.
TGTATCCCCACCCAGCGCTTCGCTAACGGTAACCACTTTATCCAAATCCCCAACTGAACCGGTGTCCAAACGAATTTTGATCGGATACTGGCATAATTTTGACAATGGTTCTACGGTACTCAAGCTAAGAGATGTCTCAGATAAATACGATGTAATCAATGTGGCATTCGCAGAACCAGTCGGTGGCGATCATGCGACAATGGGATTCGTGCCGTTCAATGCATCCATTGAGGAATTTAAGTCGGATATCGCCTTTTTGAAATCAAAGGGGAAGAAGGTCCTCATCTCGATTGGCGGAGCGAATGGGACAGTCGAGCTAACGACGGAAGCTGCCAAACAAAATTTTATTACCTCGATGACCTCGATCATTCAAACGTATGGTTTTGATGGTATGGATATTGATCTAGAAGGAAGCTCCCTGTCGCTCAATGCGGGGGACACTGATTTTAGAAATCCGACAACGCCAAAAATTATAAACTTAATCTCAGCGACTCAGACGATCACGAATACATTTGGCCCATCTTTCATTTTGACAATGGCGCCAGAAACGGCTTATGTCCAAGGAGGTTACGCTTCCTATGGTGGGCCGTGGGGCGCTTATCTACCTGTGATTCATGCTCTTCGCGATCGAATGAATTATATCCACGTGCAACACTATAATTCTGGTGCGCTAGAAGCATTAGATGGTCGTACGTATCAACAAGGAACGGCTGATTTCCAAGTAGCAATGGCAGAAATGCTCTTGAAAGGATTCCCTATCGGTCGTAATCCTAACAACATGTTTCCAGCTTTGAGAGAGAACCAAGTCGCTATCGGGCTACCTTCTGCTCCAAGTGCTGCCGGGGGAGGCTATACGTCTCCAGCCGATATCCAAAAAGCCCTTCAATACTTGGTAAAAGGCACGTCATTTGGAGGAGCTTACAAACTCCAAAATCCAGCAGGTTATCCACAGTTCCATGGAGTTATGACCTGGTCTATCAACTGGGATGCTAAAAATAACTATTCGTTTGCTAATCATGTTCGCATTTCGCTTGATGCACTGAACCAGTAAGGACGAAATCTTGTGAAAAAACCCACCCGCTCTCACGGGTGGGTGTCATTGTTATTCATACAAAAGCCTGATGGAGCGGTTGGAATGACTCAACCTGGAGGAATCGGAGTCGGTTGATTTATTTCCTGAGAAGATGTTGTGAGTTCAGCAGCCTGGGTCCATTTTGCGGTTTTGGTTCTTCACTCCCCACTCACATAACTGTTCCAAAACAGGTAATAGTGTTTCCGCTTTATGTGTGAGACTGTACTCGACTTTAGGAGGAACTTGAGGGTATTCTTTCCGCGTCACCATACCATCTGCTTCCAATTCTTTCAGTTGGGAACTCAATGTTTTATAGGTAATAGCTCCAATCTGTCTTTTCAGATCATTAAAGCGAACCGGCTGATTTTCTGCCAGGAGGTAAAGAATAACCATTTTCCATTTGCCACCTATGACTGACAATGTATAACCAAAAGGTGTATCTTGAATATTCTTAACTTTTCCTTTATATTCAGCCATGCTCATTTTTTACACTATCCTTTCTGGTAGTAGCTATCAATAAAGTGCGTACTGTTTTTTTATTTGATCTCATTTTATTCTAACCTTACTTTGAGTAAAGGAGAGAATAAAATGACTCATGGTAAAACCTACAATCACGGTGTTGCTTGGGAAGAAGGTTTCGGTGTCACACAAGGTTATAGCGTCAATGGAACCATCTACATTTCGGGGCAATTTTCCCACGATATGCAGGGTGTGTTCGTTGGCGAGGGCGATATCGAGACACAGACCAGGCAGACGCTGGAGAATCTCGATCGCGTGCTGGCGGGATTTGGTGTCACAAGGTCGAATATCGCTGAGATGGAGGTCTTTCTGACAAATCCGCAAGAGCATTTCGAGAAGTGCGTCAGTATGTACAAAGAGTATGTCGGTGACCATCGTCCGGCTGCTACCCTCATCGGCGTGTCTGGTCTTGCGTTTCCTCACCAACTGATTGAAATCCGGGCTGTCGCACACACCAACTAACTCGGCTGCCGCTCTACAGAATGCGGTGTTATGGCATGAACCCTTGACACATCGACAATTCTCGATATAATAATGCGTATGGATCCAATTGAAATTTTTAAAGCGCTGTCCAACGAGTCTAGACTCCAAATTCTACATTGGTTAAAAGAGCCTGAAAAACATTTTACACCCCATGAAGGAGTTGATATGAGAAAGATCGGGGTATGCGTCAGTCAAATAACAGAGAAATTGAATATGACCCAATCAACCGCGTCCCAATATTTGTCCATTCTCCAACGCGCTGGGCTGATCAAGACGGAGCGTATTGGAAAATATACGTACTATACCAGGGACGAAGAAAAAATACGTGAAATAGGCGCTTTTTTCAGCAATCAAATATGATCGAATAAAACTGAATGCTTCATGCAGTATTCAGTTTTATTTCAAGCTTCATATCGACATATCTTAATATGTTTAAACTTTGAGGGGTGCTATTCATGTCGAATACATGGAAGGTTTACTTTTTGTCATTGGTCAGTTTTCTAGTGGGTACTTCAGAGTATGTGATCTCAGGCATCCTGGATAAGATCTCGAATACTATGGGCATCTCCATTACAGCGGCAGGACAGTTGGTTACTATATTTTCATTTGTTTATGCCATTGTAACTCCTGTGATGATGGCCATAACGGCAAAAATGGATAGGCGGAGGCTTCTTGTTAGTGCACTAGGAATTTTCGTAGTTGCCAATATACTGTCGTTCGCTCTTCAGGGGTTTGAATTCTTTATTATAGCCCGTGTGATCATGGCTGTAGGTGCTGGAATGGTGGTTGTGACTGCGTTAGATATCGCGGCCAAGATCTCTCCTGAAGGCAAGCAGGCAAGTTCGATCGCAACTGTCATTATGGGATTTACAGCCTCTTTAATTATCGGTGTTCCCCTTGGACGAGTAGCGGCAGCCGCATTTGAATGGCAATCTGTATTCGGGTTTATTGCACTGGCAGGACTTTTGGCAATGTTTGTCCTGTCCCGCACGATCCCACAAGTAAAAGGAGATGTACCCGTACCTCTTTCGAAGCAATTAGCACTGTTGAAAAACCCGAAAGTCGGGCTTGGTTTATCGGTTACGTTCTTTTGGCTGGGCGGGTATTCCATTGCCTATACTTATATATCTCCTTATCTTCTCGAAGCCGCTGATATAAGTGAAAATTTGTTGAGTAGCGCTTTATTGGCATTCGGTTTAGCTAGTCTGATCGGTTCCAAATTCGGTGGTTACAGTACGGACAAATGGGGAGTATTTTCTACATTACTTGGTGGAATGGTTCTGCACGTTGCAGCTCTCATTTTGCTCTCGATTACCGTATCTATCTCACATGAACCGTTCACGGTGATCGCGATATTGGTATTATGGTCCTTCGCTGCTTGGTCTTCTGGGCCAACGCAACAGTATAATTTGGTTCGGATTGAACCGAATAATTCAGGGGTAATGCTTGGTCTGAACCAATCTATGATGCAACTCGCGATGGCGGCAGGGGCTGGAATTGGAGGCATCGCTGTTGATCAAGTATCCTTATCGTCAATCACTTGGTTAGGTATGTTTGGTGTGGTGATCGCTATCGTTGCTGCACTGATTTTACAGGCGATGTTAAGAGAAAAAGTTAGACATAAACCAGGCGCATACGAGACACGGTCCAGCAACCGCTGATCGCCAGTCCCAAAAGACACAGGCTCGAAGGGACGGTTCCGTCAGTGACGCGATCTTAACAACAGGCCATCCTTTAAGGGCGGCCTGTTGTTGTTTTGAGGAACCTAATCATCCGGGTTTTTATCTGCACTAACTAAGCACAGCCTGCTTCTGAAATCCACTCATAATCGCAATCAACATCTCTTTATCCATCTGCAATTCGCTTTGACCCACTTTTTGCAGCAGTTTCTTGGTGTTGCCATTCGGGAAAGAAATACTCCGCTTCCAATACGAATGGAACAAGCTCATAGAAGCATTAAAGGCTTTCTCTTCTTCAGATAACAGCTCGTTTGTTTCGAATGGAACAGGAACTAAATTAGGAAAATCCAAGACTTCTTTGATACATTCCACCACTAGCTGTTGGGTCGGTGGAACAGGATTGGTAGCGTGATAGATTTCCTTATGCTCACCATGGGTAAGTGCAGCGAGCAAGACAGAAGAGACATAATCAACGGGGACGAGGTTCGAGTTCACGTCAACATCCACCAAAATTCGGTACTTTTGATTTTCCCAGCCTGCTGCTCGGGACGCCCTTCTTTTCAGAACGCGAAGACCTTTCAGTAATCCATACAAACCAAAATTGGTATCGGCTTCGCCTGTTTTGGAATCACCGATAATGATTGAAGGTCTGACAATGATGGTCTCCATTTTGTCGCTGTAGGAGAAGACGAGGTGCTCTGCCAAGCATTTTGTCTCTTCGTAGTTGTTCACGAAGGAGCGTTCCGGGTTGTACAGCGCTTCTTGTCCTTCTGTTTCAGTGCCGATGGTATAAGCCGTACTCACATAGATAAAGCGGGGGGATCGAATGGCTTCTGCGAATTGTAAGGTATTTTTTGTTCCCTCTACATTTATCTCGTACGTCTGCGGTTTCTGAGCGGGATCGAAGGAAAGGTATGCGGCAATATGGTACATTGCCTCTATTTTTTGGTTGAGCTGTCCTAGATCATTTTCAGAGACGCCCAAGTCTTTTTTCGAAACATCACCTAGCAAAATATGTACTTGTGCCCGGTGCTTTTCGGCAAAGCTATGTAACAAATCGTTTGCCTTTTTTTCATTTCGAGCGAGTAAGTAAAGGGTATGACCCTCGTTTAATAGATCATGGGATAGTTTTTTTCCGAGAAAACCTGTTGCTCCGGTTACAAGGATATTCATATGGTTAACCAGCTCCGTATGTTTGGTAGGTAGGGAGTTGCTTATATATCAATAATTCATTATATGATGAAAAATGTAGCTGTGACGAGTGCGGATGAAACGGTATCGTGAACAACTGGGTAGTTTCAAACAACTGTTTAACAGCCACATGAATAGCCATTTGCCCTAGATTTCCCGGTATTTTTCCTCTGAAGACCAATCGAAAAAACCTCCAGAGCTACTAATGTGTAGCGGAAGGAGGTTTTTCGCTTACAAGTTATGCAATCCAATCGATGGTAGATCCAGATACATGTTGGTTTTCCATTCGCTGTTGCAGGTAAGGATTTCTCTTTTGCTCATCTAATTGCTTGTCGTTAGAAGAACGCTCTGCCTGATTAGCCTCTTGAGAATTCTCAAGCTTTTTGTCGATCTCGGCCGTCATCTTCAGCAGTTTGCCGTCCAAGCCTTCTGCCTTCCGCTTCAGTTCTTCTGACTTCGTAAAATCTCCGTCCTTTGACGCGGGTTCCCACGCCTTAGCCTCTACTTCCAAGGTAATCTGAGCGCGTTTAACACTATGTACATTCTTGAGATCGTGGGTTGCCGTTAAAACAGCATGGAGGGTAGGTGAGGAATGTGGTGAGTCATCTTGTTGGGGGGCGGAATCAGAAGCTTTCTGTTGCTTGCTCTCTTCATCTGTGCCTCTCGCCTTGCGTTGTTCTTCCAACTGAATTTGCTTCATCTGCGTATCGATTTCCTCGATCTGTTTGTCCATCTCATCCAGTCGTTCTTTCATGACTTTCGGGTCTGTCAGTTTTTCAACCGCATCCGCATAATAGTTGTTCCGTCTCTCCAGCATCGCTTGCTTTTGTTCCATGAGGCTTTGCAGCATTTTATTCTTATTGAGGGCGTTGTTCCCATTGCTTAGCTGTAGGCCTTGCTGGCTAATCGTTACATGATCCTGCTTTTTGTTACTGTCGTGCCCCAGTGCTTTCGTCTGTGGGTGAATTCCTGCGCTTCTATACTGGACAGACGAGCTTACGGCGTATCTAGGTGTAACAGACAACATGAATGAGGTTACCTCCTTTCATGAATCGAGTTGTTGGCCAAAACGGCAGCCAATCCGGAATGCGGATTACTGATGTTTGGCTATTATTTGTATCGGATAGTAATTTACCAAATATTACTTATTTAATGCCGTGAAGTTTCAAATAGGTACTAACAGGGAAAATATACTTTGCAGAAATGTCCATATGGAAAAGGTGGGCATAGGGATGAATCTGGTCTGATAGGAACGCGCCTTCTGACAACCGGTGAGGCGTTGTTTGCGTTGCAACTCGTTATTTTACTTCACTAGAGAGGAGTCATCACAGATGATTAAGAAAATGATTACTGGTTATAGAGCATCGCTATCTAAGCAGATCCTGTTTTTACTCGTCTTGCTTATTGTTGTTCCTTCTGTCGTTCTGAGCCTGACCTTGACACAACTGGCACGCAACCAGTTAGAGCGCGAATTGTTGTCCCAAATCGAATCGGTTACTACGATGATTACACAAGTACTCAATAATTCGTACCAGGATTATTCTGTTACGATCGATAGCTTTGCGGATGTTCAAGTTCCGCCGGGACAAAGTGCGGATACGTATATTTATGATCGCATCCGCAATATAGAGAAAGATATCGACAATGTTTTGGCTGCGTTCATGTACTACGACAATCGATACTACAACTCGGCGAAAAAGGAAATTGACCCGACTACCCGTGAATGGTACAAGCAGGCGATGCAGCATAAAGGGCAGGTTGTTGTGACGCCACCTTATATCGACGCGATAAGCGGAAGCTACGTGATTACGTTTGCCAAGACGCTCTCGGACGGTAAAGGAGTAGCGGGAATCGACGTTTCTATTGATCACTTAAACGAGCTGGTAAAGACGTACAAGATCGGAGAAAAGGGATATGTGAGCTTGTTCGATCAGAACAACGTGACACTGTCGCATCCGCGATTCCCGCAAGGTAAGCCGCTTGAAGACGAGCGCTTCCAAGTGATGCGCGATCAAGCGGAGGGGTCTTTCGAAATGGATGATAACGAGCTTCGTGAGTATTATCATTTCAACAAGCAAAATTCGCTCGGCTTGAATGTCGTTTCCGTGATTGATTGGAGTGAAATCAATCAAAAAACGGGGCCGCTGATGCGGACTTCGTTCTTGTTCATCGTTCTTTTGCTTGCCCTCATTGCCCTGTTCGTTTGGATATTCATGAAACGCACGGTGCGACCAATTCTGCAATTAAAGCAACTGACCGACTCGATCGCACAAGGGGATTTGACAGTCCGGTCTATTGAAAGTGGAAGAACGGACGAGATTGGGCAGTTGCAATCCAACTTCAATACGATGTCGCAATCGTTGTCGGATGTCCTGCGTCAAATTACCGATCATTCCGAGCAGATCTCTGCTTCCTCTCAGCATCTGTCTGCGAATTCAGAGGAGAACGTGCAAACGATTGAACAAGTAGCTGCCTCTATGCAAGAAATAGCGTCTATGTCTTCCGATATGAATCAGAGTATAGATACGGTGAAGCAATCGGCGACGCAAGCGCAACAGGAGCTGGATGATGCCATCCGCATTCTTCGTGAGAGCACGGAAATGTCGCAGCTCATTACAGGTCTGGCCAGCACTGGAGAGGAGTCCCTCGGAGCGGCGAGACAACAGGTGAATATGATTGTGGAGCATTCCACTCGTTCAAAAGATGAGATGGAGGAATTAAAACGGGTTGCTGGAGAAATTAGCGGGGTGACGAATTTCATCCAGGATATCGCCTCTCAGACGAATTTGCTTGCGTTGAATGCTGCTGTTGAAGCGGCGCGCGCCGGGCAAGAAGGCCGCGGGTTCGCTGTCGTCGCTGATGAGGTTCGCAAGCTGGCTGATCAGACAGGCTCTGCTGCTGAAAAGATCGACAGTTTGATCGGCGAGGTTCAGAATCGGGTCCTTCACATGGTTAGACGCACGGAGGAAGGCGTGGATTCTGCTACAGCGGGAAGTGATTTGACACAATCGGTTGAGCAGCGTTTTACGGAGATGTATGCGGCTATTAACCGCATTGACGCGCACCTCGCGCAAGTAGCTCGCGTCAGCGAAGGATTGGTGCAATCAAATACATCGATGCTTGTTGCCTTTGGTGAATCGAGCGCCATGAGCCAAGCCACTGCCCAAGAGGTCGACCAAGTCGCAGCAGCCAGTGAAGAACAGAATGCTTCGATGGAGGAAGTGGCGGCTTCGGCAGCGCATCTTGCTAACATTGCGGAAGAGTTGCAGTCTTTGGTACAGCGTTTTAAATTGGAGCGCTAACAGTAGTTGTAGTGATAAAGAGAAAGAAGACCAACAGTCGTTGGTCTTTTTTATCCTAGTTAATTGAGATAGTTACCTAAGTAATGTAAGTGTAACTTCTATCGAATTATCAACAAATGATCGATTTGGGCGAGATTTCATGATTACGGTCAGTCCAATTAACGATACGATAAGCGCTTGTGCGGTAGCTTTCGCGTCTATACTCGAATCGAGTTCACCTGTTTGGATACCTCGCTCGATCGTTTCTTGAAAGATGACAGAGAGGTACATTTGATGTTCCCTTGTCAAAATCTCAAATTTTTCATCATGAGGGGCAAGTTCGACCATGGTATTAATGCAAAAGCATCCTCGGCTGAGACCTTCCGTATATTCCTCGTCGGCCACCTCTTTAAAAAAATGGCGAAATGCCTCTTTTACGGATGGCTGGTTTTGAAGCTTCGTTCGTATTTCGGAAGCACGAGACATCGTGTATCTGCGTAGTGCGGCTTCGAACAATTCTTTTTTGTCCCCAAAGGTTGAGTAAATACTGGGGCGCTGGATACCCATACGGGAAGTTAAATCACTTAATGAGGTAGCTTCATACCCCTTCTCCCAAAAGAGCTGCATAGCTGCTTCTAGTACTTTTTCTTCGTCAAATTCGCGTGTTCTTGCCATAAAGAGTTCCTTTCATTACTCATGTATTCGAATCTATGTAACAACCAATAAATTTTTGTACTGAATGGTATTTTATATTTTATTGTTTTTCATCTGCCTTGTCAATTTCAGGGCTGTTTATCCTAGTGTGAAAAGAATGGTGTTGACAGAAAAAGAAATAGTGGGATATATTTACTGGGCAAAATAACGTACTGATCGGTATGTTATTTTACTCAAAACGTAAACGGAAAGGAGGTAAGGTGAAATCAGATGGAGGAAGTTATTAAAAAAGTAACGGCCAAAGCCGATAGAAAGGCGGATTCAGTGCAAGGCTCTCCCATGCCTCGCTATGTAACACTATTGTTTGCGGTTGCTTGCGGGATGTCCGTTGCGAATATCTACTTCGCGCAGCCACTACTTGATCGTTTGTCGAGTGAGTTCGGAATTGACTATTCCATCATTGGGCTTCTGATCACCCTTACACAAATCTTTTATGCAGTAGGACTGTTATTGCTTGTGCCACTGGGCGATTTATTGAACCAGCGCCGCTTGATTATCGGACAGATGTTTTTATCTGTGGTAGCACTGGTTATCGTAGGGACTGCCTCCACCAGCACGGTTTTATTCGCAGGGATAGCTGCAATTGGGTTGCTTGCCGTTGTGACGCAGACGATTGTTGCATTCGCGGCGACAATGGCTGCCCCTGCTGAGCGAGGACGAGTGGTTGGAGTAGTTACAAGTGGAATTGTCATTGGCATACTTCTAGCGCGAACCATTGCAGGAGTTTTAACAGATCTTGCGGGGTGGCGTTCTGTATATCTGGTCTCTGCTGCATTTCTATTAATAATGGCTTGCGTATTATTTCGGGTATTGCCAAATAGAGAGCGGGAGGTAAAACCGCTATCCTATCTCCAGTTGCTTAGGTCGGTACTGATGTTGTTCGCACAAGAACGGCTATTACGTATTCGCTCTGTTCTGGCTATGCTGATTTTTGCTGCTTTTAGTATTTTGTGGACGCCATTGGTACTGCCTCTGAGTGCGCCTCCATTATCTTTGTCGCATACGGCAATCGGGGCTTTTGGTCTCGCAGGAGTTGCCGGAGCGTTAGCTGCAGCAAGGGCAGGGAAGCTTGCAGATCGCGGTTACGGACAGAGAACGACGGGCATCGCTTTGAGCCTATTGCTACTTTCGTGGCTGTTAATCAGCTATATAGAACAGTCGTTAGTTGCCTTGGTGATCGGTATTGTTTTGCTTGATTTGGCGGTACAGGCCGTGCATGTTACGAATCAAAGTATGATCTTCACCTTGGGTGCAGAGGCGCGGAGTCGGCTCACCGCAGGGTATATGGTTTTCTATTCGATCGGCTCTTCTGCTGGCTCCATTGCCTCGACCTATACATATGCGCATTTTGGTTGGGAGGGAGTATGCTTGTTCGGAGCCGCAGTCAGTGCTTTGGCTCTGGTGTATTGGGCAGTGACCAGACGCTAGTTTGCAGAGGGATGTGCTAATAGTTCGAAGTGAAGATAAAGGAGAGATGGTCTGTGGAGATTGGGATTACTTCGTTTGTGGAAACGACACCGGATGTTCAGACAGGTGAAGTGATGAGCCACGCACAGCGATTGCGTGAAGTTGTCGAGGAAATTGTCCTCGCTGATCAGGTTGGGCTTGATGTATTTGGCATAGGTGAACATCATCGCAAAGATTATGCTGCTTCTTCTCCAGCAATGGTGCTGTCTGCGGCTGCGCCATTGACAAAAAGGATTCGGCTGACCAGTGCAGTGACGGTGCTTTCTTCGGTTGATCCAGTGCGTGTGTTTCAAGATTTTGCTACACTCGATGGCATTTCGAATGGACGGGCAGAGATTATGGCGGGACGGGGTTCCTTTATCGAGTCTTTTCCGCTGTTCGGCTATGACTTGAATGACTATGATGAGCTGTTTGAAGAACATTTGGAACTGCTCCTGAAAATACAGGCGTCAGAAAAAGTAACCTGGAGAGGCGGCCATCGTCCAGCTATTCAGAACTTGGGCGTGTATCCACGGCCCGTTCAGAATCCTTTACCCATATGGATTGGCAGCGGAGGCAATCAGGAATCTGTTGTTCGTGCAGGTCTGCTGGGATTGCCGCTGATGCTGGCGATCATTGGTGGAAGTCCGCGGCAGTTTGCGCCACTTGTGCAGCTTTACAAGAAGGTGGCCATGCACGCTGGTCATGACGTATCGCGATTAACGGTTGGGTCACATTCACTCGGATTTGTTGCAGAAGATACGGAACGGGCGGCAGATACTTTCTTTCCTTCTACCCAAGCAGGAATGAATAAAATCGGAAGGGAGCGGGGCTGGGCTCATTATAACCGTGCTAGCTTCGATGCCGCACGCAGCTTGGAAGGAGCATTGTATGTGGGTGATCCGGAGACGGTTGCTCAAAAGATCATCCACCTTCGCAAACATGTAGGCATGACGCGCTTTATGATGTATGTGCCGATATCCACGATGCCGCATGAACAGGTAATGAGAGCCATTGAGCTCTTAGGAACAGAGGTAGCCCCTCGGGTGCGAGAAGAAATAATCAAGTGGGAAGCAGAGACGAAGCAAGAATCAGCATTTGCTTAATGGAGGGATTCATGTGGATTTTCATCGTCGAGTACTGCCGGAATTAAGGCACACATTAGCACAATTCCCTGGTTTTCAACTCAAAGAAAATTTGGACTCGAGCAGGGACATGCTGAAAAATCCGCCTATTGTGAAGTCGGAGCAAGTACGTACCACAAGTCGAATGATTCCGGGCGCAGCAGGAGAGATGCTAGCTAAAATATACGAGCCCGTCCAGCGAACAGGTAGTAAACTTCCTGCTATGCTGTGGATTCACGGAGGAGGCTATGTGATGGGGCATCCCGATATGGATGACGCTCTGTGCGAACGTTTTGTACAAGCGGCTAATTGTGTCGTCGTATCGGTCGATTATCGTCTGGCTCCCGAGCATCCTTATCCAGCTGCCATCCATGACTGTTACGCCGGTTTAACGTGGATGACAGACGAAGCTGAGTCACTCGGTATCGATTTGGAGCGGGTTGCGATTGCCGGTGCAAGCGGGGGAGGGGGGCTGACCGCAGCACTTGCTTTAATGGCTCGCGACAAAGGCGGACCAGCCCTTATCTTCCAGATGCCGTTGTATCCGATGATCGATAACCGTAATCATACAGCGTCGAGTTATGAAATTGAGGCGGAAAACGCAACCTGGAACCGGACAAACAATTTGGCTGCTTGGAGCATGTACCTAGGCGAAGATGCCGAGGACAGTCAGGTATCCGCATATGCGGTGCCGTCGAGAGCAGAAAGCTTGGCGGGACTGCCGCCGACTTATACGTGCGTAGGACAGCTCGATCTGTTCCGAGATGAGACGATCGAATATGTGACGCGCCTTGCGCAAGCGGGTGTAGACGTAGAATTTCATCTGTATCCCGGCTGCTACCACTGCTTTGAAGTATTTGTTCCCGAAGCGGAAGTGAGCCAGCGCGCCAGCCAAGGGTATATAGATGCGATGGCAAGAGCGCTTAATCCTGGCAAAATCTAAGAGACAAAAAGCACAACAACCGAACGAGGGGGATCTCGGCGATTGTTGTGCTATTTTCGGTCATCTTCTCATTGAATCGTTCCCTGTTTTTCCTCCATCACATCATTGATTAATATGACGCCATGCGAAAGGGTCGTTCCGCCGCCGAATGCTCCGGCTACCGCTACTGTTTCAGCAATTTCTTTTTGGGAAACTCCGTCGTTGAGAGCTGCTTCCAAATGATAGACAATGCAGTGCTCATTTCCGGAGTAAAGGGAGATAGCCAGTGCCTGCAAATGTTTATGCTTGGATGACAATTCACCGGACGAAAAGCATTGGCTGGTGAATTCATTATATGCTCGCAAGGCCTCTGGCATCAGGTGTCCAAAAGCTTGCAGTCCTTCTCGATACTGTTCGGCCAAATAGTGCTCCATGGTTCCATTTCCTCCTGTTTTAAACTCGCTGTTAGTATTTCTTTGCTGGGAAATTTTCATACTGCTTATCCTATATAAAGGTAGAATTACATTTCGAATTTATTGATTTGTCATGTATTTTTCTTCTTCTTTCATATGAACATATTTGGTTATCAATTATTTTCCTTGTAAATATAATTGTGGAGATTATAAAAACATATTAAAATATATGGAGTAATCAACAAATATAGCGTAAGACAAGAGGGGTGAATAATCTTACTAACTAGTAGGAATGCTTGATAAGAAGTGACGAGAGATTTAAGGGGCAGTTTTTCAATCAATAAAACGAGAATGACTAGAAGCTATCCTAAAATACCGCCAACAGCAGAGAGGAAGAGGAAGCTTACGTGGAAAACAAGGAATTGAAGAGGGGTCTGGAAGCACGTCATATTCAGATGATTGCTTTGGGCGGTACGATTGGTGTTGGGCTATTTATGGGGTCGGCCAGCACGATCAAATGGACAGGACCATCCGTCATGCTTGCTTATGCAATTGTAGGAATTTTTATTTTTTTCATCATGCGTGCAATGGGTGAAATGTTGTATATGGAACCGAGTACGGGTTCATTCGCGACCTTTGGACATAAGTATATCCATCCGTTAGCAGGTTATATGACGGCTTGGAGTAACTGGTTCCAGTGGGTCATTGTCGGGATGGCAGAGATCATTGCCGTCGGGACGTACATGCAGTATTGGTTCCCGGATTTACCGCCTTGGATTCCAGGCATTATTGCGATGGTGATTCTCGGTGCAGCAAACCTAGTTTCGGTAAAATCATTTGGTGAATTTGAGTTTTGGTTTGCCATGATCAAGATTGTAACGATCGTTTTGATGATTATTGCAGGATTTGGATTGATCTTTTTTGGCATTGGAAATGGTGGAAACGCAATCGGATTATCGAATCTGTGGGAGAATGGCGGATTCTTTACAGGCGGTTGGACAGGCTTTTTCTTTGCCCTTTCCTTGGTGATCGGGGCGTATCAAGGTGTCGAGCTCATCGGGATTACAGCAGGGGAAGCAAAAGACCCGAAAAAAACATTAAGAAGTGCGATCCAAAGTATCATTTGGCGCATTTTGATTTTCTATATTGGTGCGATTTTTGTTATTGTAACCGTTTACCCTTGGGATCAATTGCAGGCAATCGGTAGTCCGTTCGTTGCTACTTTTGCGAAAATTGGTATTACCGCGGCGGCAGGTCTCATTAACTTTGTCGTGATCACTGCTGCCATGTCTGGCTGTAATAGCGGGATTTATAGTGCAGGGCGTATGCTGTATACCTTAGGTGTAAATGGCCAAGCCCCGAAAGTTTTTACGAAGCTGTCTTCGAATGGTGTACCGTTGTTAGGTACGATTGGTGTTCTGCTCGGTCTGGGTATTGGCGTTATCTTAAGCTATATCGCTCCAGAAAATCTCTTCGTGTATGTGTACAGTGCGAGTGTACTACCTGGTATGGTTCCGTGGTTTGTCATTTTGATCAGTCAAATCAGATTCCGTAAAGCAAAGGGAGCTGAAATGGACAACCATCCATTCAAAATGCCTTTTGCCCCAGTGACCAACTATTTGACCATTGCGTTTCTCATCACGGTACTCATCGGTATGTGGATCAATGATGAGACACGCGTCTCCCTGATTGCCGGGATTGTCTTCTTGGCGATCGTGGTCATCAGTTTCTTTGCACTAGGAATAAACAAGGCAGTACCACTGGACGAGCAAGCAAACAAGAAATAACGAAAGGGACCAACATTTGTTGGTCTTTTTTTTGTTCATCAAATCGCCTTTGTACGGCATACCTACTTCGTTTATCATTAGGATGACTGGACTGGTTAACCGTCTTCAACTGCCAATGTCCGGGCTCGTCAATGGGTAGACTAAAGCGGGATACTCATTCATGATCTGAGAAAAAAGGAGCATAAGAATGAAACAACGCAACTATACACCGATTATCGTTATTCTCACCATAGCGATTAACACGCTTATCGCCATCTTGTACTTCATGCCGAAAAACAATGATTTCAGCCATCTCGACCTGACGTTTCTGCCGTTTTTTAATGCGGTCATGAACAGCTTCACCTTTGTATTTTTGATTGCTGCGCTTGTTTCCATCGTGAAGTACAAAAACATTAAGATGCATCGAGGATATATTTTTGCAGCCTTCTCCACAACAGCGCTTTTCTTGGTTTCGTATGTGATCTACCACGGAATGGCACCTAGCACTTCTTTCGGGGGAGAGGGGATTCTGCGTCCGATTTATTACTTCATCTTGATTACACATATTTTGTTGTCGGCGATTATCGTTCCATTTGCGCTGATTACGACTGCACGTGGACTCAACATGAAGGTGGAAAAACATAAAAAAATCGCACGCTGGACGATGCCGATGTGGCTGTATGTCAGTGCGACGGGTGTCATTGTTTACATCATGATTTCTCCGTATTATTAATCAAAAAAAGAGCATTAGCTGCTATAGCTAACGCTCTTTTTTTATGGACGATGCCTTTATATTTTCGATTCACGTTTCTTAAACCAGCGTTTGGGCAGGAAATAAATAAGCCCAGACACGACAAGAAAAGCCGTTAAGATGGAGATAATCTCTAACACAGTCACATAGTTAAGATCTTCCCATTCGCCCACATGCAATCCGTAGAAGAAATCTAAAATGGGATCTTGTTTCAAGGCAGTGATGTGCCCTTCAGAAGAAACAGTCAGCCGCAGAATCGGATCTCTATTGACGTACACTTTGAAAGAGTCACCTGATTTTGCGATCGATCTGATTTCATCCCAAGAATATTCCCCCGTTTCTACTAACTTCTCCCCCACATAGGCAATAGTTAGCTTTTCTGATTGGGCAGGTACCTCGATCATTGTGGTTTTCAAGTCTGTGGCTTTTTCCTGATACCAAGGGACATTTAACAGGAGAAAACCAGTAATGGCCCACATCAGCAAGAAAAGGCTAACGATGAGTCCGATGTAGCGGTGGAAGTTACGGTTCCACTTCTTAAATAGCATGCAGGGTTACTCCTCTCGATGACGTTCTAGATGATTATATAAACTTCGTTGATAAAAGGAGATGGCTCAGATTAGCTATTTTCCTTGAACAATTCGTGAAAACGGGGCGTACTGCATCTACCAATCCCATTGGCTTTGTTTGATTCCGAGATTTACGGCGAGTATGGAAGCAATCGGTTGCTTGATGGGGGCAAGTGAATTTGCCGTGCAACTGGACTCTGGCTGATAATTCAATTCTTGTGCTTTTTGAATATCGGCTTCGGCTAGATTGTTGGTTTTGTTTGCTTGCTCATAACAGGGCGGTGAAATATACGTCTTGTTCGTATGCTCCAATATGATTCGTGTATCGGGTGAGGGGTCTGCCTCAACAGGAATGGAAAGCACGCCTGCTACTACGATTACAGCACCAATGCCAATAAGAAGTCCTCGCTTCATCCTATTCACTCCATCTATTTAGTAAAGGATTGTCCAAATAAGCCGATTTATTGTAACACCTTATCTCCAAGTCAGTAATGGCTCAATGTAGCTATTTACATAAAAACCACCGCCTCCAATCTGGGACGGTGGTTGGTTTATCTATGAAGAGATCTCTTTGCCGTTTTCGTCGACACCCAGAGCTTGTCGTGCCATGATCTTGAATTCTTCCAGCCCTGATTTCAACGCGAAGGTGGCAAGAATGACGGGATACACGGATGTCATTTCGGCGATATGCTCATGCATACGAGGCCAAACATTGCCTCCTGCTTTCTCATACCGTTGGATGAAATCGGTCAAGCCACTGTCTCCGAACAACATGTAAAAGACCGTGAAATCAATAGCTGGGTCAGCGACCTCGGCCTCCGTCCAATCCAGAAGCCCTGTTACCTTACCGTTTTCAGAAACCAGGATATGCCCCGGATGGAGGTCACCATGCACAAGAGCAGAGTGAGCAGGCCAGAATGTATCATCCGCAAGCCATTTTTGCCAACGATCCCATAGTGCCCCGGAAACGCCAAAGACGCGTTTGACTTCATTCATCTTTTCTCGAAGGCTTGCTCGTGCTTCGCTAGGCTGCTTGACGCGGATACCAGCATCTCGAGCAAGATCATGATGAATACCGTGTAATTCCACCAATGCTTCCGCCCATGTTTGGATGCACAATTCAGGTAGAGATTCAGGATTCAAATACCATTCATAATTTTTTGTTTCCATATTGATCGTTGCCATCGGTGTGCCACCCAGGATCGGATAAGCGATGAATTCAGAGGTGTGAACCTGCCAATCCGGTACTTCGATACGTAGATGTTTGGCAACGAGGTCTAACACCTTTTTCTCATAACGAGCTGTCTCCACGACATCGGCCCGACGCGGTTGGCGTAATACCCATGGAACACCGTCTATCGTACTTGCAAAAATCGCAAGGAAATCTAAGCCGGATTCATTCACCTTCACGGTAGTTGGGTCTACAAGGATTCCGTTTTTTTTCGCGAGTGCAAGCATGTGCTCTACATTGTTTTTTGACATAACAAAAACACCTCATTTATGAATAGTTAAAATCAATCAAACACAAATAAACTCATCCCATTTCTTTTTTGAAAATGGTTGAGCCTACATGGGGTCTTGTCGATTTTAACGAAGTCTCATGAATGCGATGCCCATTGCGATGTCCATCATTGTAACCTCCTATAATTGAAAACAAAGTTAGTGTACCATAGAATCTAACGAATAGCGACGAGGAGATTAGTGATGATGAAATTGATTTCTTGGAATGTAAATGGACTTCGCGCATGTGTAAACAAAGGTTTCTACGAGTACTTCAAAGAGGCCAATGCCGATATATTTTGCTTGCAGGAAACGAAGCTGCAAGAAGGTCAAATCGAGATGGAAATCGGCGAGGAGTACCATCAATATTGGAACTACGCTGAGAAAAAAGGCTATTCCGGGACGGCTGTTTTTACAAAAATGAAACCACTATCTGTGCGTTACGGCTTGGAAGAAGACTATGAGCCTGAGGGACGAGTCATTACGCTGGAGTTTCAGGATTTCTACCTGGTCACCGTATACACCCCGAATGCGAAGCGTGATCTGTCGAGATTAGATTATCGGCTGGAATGGGAGGAGCGGTTTCGGAGCTACTTGTTGCAGCTAGATGCGAAGAAGCCCGTGGTGGTTTGTGGGGATCTGAATGTCGCCCATCAAGAGATTGATTTGAAAAATGCGAAGTCGAATCGCAATAATTCCGGTTTTACTCCTGAAGAGCGTGAGAAGATGACGAGATTGCTGTCAGCCGGGTTTGTGGATACCTATCGATATTTTTATCCGGATCAGACAGATGCCTATACATGGTGGTCTTTTATGCCGAAAGTAAGAGAACGAAATATCGGATGGCGTATTGATTATTTTCTCGCGTCTGAGAGACTGGCTCCATCGTTGGTCGGGGCGGGAATTGACTCACAGGTGATGGGAAGCGATCATTGTCCTGTCGTGTTGGAGCTGGGGACCATCGAATAAACAGTGGGAGCCAGGGAAGGATATGAGTGAGTATGCTATGCCTGTAGTCAGCAATTGTGAGGGTGAGAGACCTGAAATAGCAAAACTGCCTATAATCAAACAATTAAGACGAAATTGGATATAAGCGAACGTTGATGTGGAGGAGCGGAGTTTCGTACAATGAAAACGTAAGACTTCTAATGAAGAGGGGATAGGATATTGCTAACCATAAATTTGTTACTAATTGCTTTTCTGATTGTTGCTACTGCTTTTTTTGTGGCAACGGAATTCGCAATTGTAAAGCTTCGCCCAAGCCGTGTAGACCAACTGGTCATGGAAGGGAGAAAGAATGCTCTTGCTGTTCAGAAAGTAGTTAGTAACCTGGATGGATATTTGTCAGCGTGTCAGTTGGGGATTACGTTGACAGCTATTGGCTTGGGGGTATTGGGGAAACCGACGATTGAAAGTATCATTAGCCCTTTTCTTACGCCGTATTTACCCGAACAAGTCGTTGCAGTTCTGTCGTTTGTGATTGCATACTCGCTCGTTACGTTTCTACATGTGGTTGTCGGGGAGCTGGCACCGAAAACAGTGGCGATCCAAAAGGCAGAAGCGGTTAGCTTACTGTGTGCGAAACCCATTATTTGGTTCTATAAATTAATGTACCCTGCAATTTGGGTGCTGAATGGCTCTGCTGCTCTCCTCGTGCGTTCATTCGGTATGAAACCGACCAAGGAGCATGAAGAAAGTCACTCAGAAGAAGAGCTGCGAATCATTCTGACGGAAAGCTATGAGAGCGGCAAAATTAATCAGTCTGAGTATGGGTATGTAAGCAATATCTTTGCTTTTGACGAGATGCTTGCACGCGAGATTATGGTCCCGCGAACAGATATGAGCTGCTTGCACAAGGAATATACCCTTGAGCAAAACCTGCAAATCATGAAAGAAGAGCAATACACCCGTTTCCCAGTTATTTCGCAAAACAAAGATCATATTATCGGGATGATTAACACGAAAGAGTTTTTTCTGAATTATGCCGATGATCCGAATTTGGACATTTCCAAGCTCATCCGACCGTTTTTGACGGTTTCAGAAGCTACTCCTGTAAAAGACCTTTTGAAAAAAATGCAGAAACAAAGAACGCATATCGCTATCCTAATCGACGAGTATGGCGGTACCTCCGGAATGGTTACGATCGAAGATATTTTGGAAGAGATTGTAGGAGAGATCCGTGATGAGTTCGATGCGGAGGAAAAAGCCGAAATCGAAATCATGGAAGAGAATAGCCATGTGATTGTGGACGGAAAGGTACTTCTGTCCGAGGTTAACGATTTGCTTAACGCCAATATTAATGAAGAAGAGCTCGATACCATCGGGGGCTGGCTATACAGTCAAAATCCGACACTCAAAGAAGGTATCCAATGGCAATACGATGATCTGGTCTTTACGATCAGAAAGAAAGATAAGCATCGCATACGGAAAATTGAAATTCAAAAAGCAGTAGAAGTTCCAACTCGT
Organism: Brevibacillus sp. Leaf182; assembly: GCF_001423865.2. Lineage (NCBI taxonomy): Bacteria > Bacillati > Bacillota > Bacilli > Caryophanales > Paenibacillaceae > Brevibacillus > Brevibacillus sp. Leaf182. Next base: position 38,322 of record NZ_LMPN02000016.1, read on the forward strand.
GAGCTGCAGGATGTAACGTAATCAAAAGATGGGGAATTCCCCATCTTTTTTATATGACAGAAGGTAAGGAAGCTCTTAGTAGGCAGGATTATATATAAACAATATTGTAAGTAGGCTTCGTTACACCGTTCGCGTACTGCTTCATGTCCACTAACTCGAGTTTGAGACGTGGCTTCACACTTCCAAATAACGGGATACCTTCACCGACCATCACCGGATTCACTTTCAGCACTAATTGATCAATCAGTTGATGTGCCAGTAACGCTCCTGCCAATTCACCGCCCCCACATAGCCACAGCTTGCCGTTTCCTTGCTGTTTGAGATTTGTGATAAATTCGATGGCATCGCCTTTGACCAGCTCGACTTCTGCATTGGATTCAAACTGCATGGAGTTTGAGAAAATATAATGCTTGATTCCCTTATAGCCTGGTTCGCCCGGCTTGGCACCGAATTTGAACCCAAACTCGTAGGTTTTAGCGCCCATCAACACGGCATCATATTCCTGAATTTCAGATAAAAAGTCCGGTACATGTTCTCCCTCAAATAAAAAGAGAGTGTTTTCAATATTTCCATCCATGATTCCTTGATCGGCAATGAAATTGTCTAACGATACAGCAACATGATAGATTAATGAGGCCATTTGGAAATCCCTCCTCTTTTCTCCATTCCATTTTATGTGAAACGCTATAGGGCTTGCACGCATTTTTATTCTGATCATGAATACAACGGTTACGTCGGAGGATATAGCTGAATCCGTCGAGTCACTCCTTGCAAAAAATAAGGAAGGGGCACCCTGATAGGTGTCCCTCTACTTCGTATTTTCAATTTGTCCCCAACAGTTCTTTTAAGGTGGCATCAATAAACGCGGTATCGACAGGGTTAAGACCAAACCCAGCCAAGTGTCCCCAGATTGATTCAATCGGTTTAAAGGTAGCGTTAGGGATGTGCTTGGTCTCATATTCACTGTCTTCTGGTGTGAAATATAAATCAGTCCGTACAGGCATCACAACCGTTCGTGCCTGGATGCTTCGTAACGCCGCCTCAAAGTCTCCCTTGTATTTTTCATTTTGGCTAATGTCGGCATGCTGCCACGTCCACATCATCGCCAGCAAATCATTGGCATCCGAAGGAACAAAGCTCTCCTCCCAAAATCCCGAGATAAATTCGGAAAGTGTCTCATAGCCCAAAGCTTTATAGCATTCTTCGCGATAAAATGGCTGTGAAAACCCCCAACTCGCATAAACGCGCCCCAAGGTACGCAAGCCAACCTCGGGAGATGCTGTATACTGCCCGTTATTCCAAGCTACATCGGCCTGCAATGCTGCTCGTATCCCTTCGATCAAGACGATGTTATGCGGCCATGTTTTTGCGGTTCCGGCAAAAGGAGCCAATCTTTCAACCATATCTGGGTAGCTCGCTGCCCACTGAAAAGCCTGGATGGCCCCCATCGACCAGCCGGTTGCCAGCGCAATTTTTTTGATGCCAAACCTCTCCGTAATGAGTCGATGCTGAAGTGCGACATTATCGTAGATCGTAACGTGTGGAAAATGGGCCTGATCATACGGGCTGGCTGTATTGCTCGGGGAGGACGATAGCCCGTTGCCGAGCATGTTGGGAATGATGATAAAATATTGTTTCGGATTCAAAGCCTTATCTTCCCCGATGAGCCATTCGTTTTGGTAATGCTGGTCTCCAAACGATGTAGGAAATATAATGACGTTATCCTTGGCTGCGTTGAGCGTGCCATACGTTTTGTAAGCAATAAATGCATGTGGCAGTGTCACTCCTGACTGCAAGTTAACCTCTCCCAAGTGAAAAATGTCGTAATCCATCTCGCATTGCTCCTTTGTAAGCATGATTTTTTTTCAACTATAAACGTTCCCGTACAGGGGAAAGTCAAGGGAATGATAGATTGGGGTTTTTCCATGTTTAAGATCAGTGAATTTTCCCGATTGAGCAGAGTGTCCTTAAAGACGCTTCGCTTTTATGACCAAATTGGCATTTTGAAGCCAGCGGCTATCGACAAAGAAACTGGCTATCGGTTTTATGCAGCAGAGCAATTGGTTACGCTCAATCGAATTCTTATGTACAAGGACTTGGGGTTTACGTTGCAGCAAATTCAGCAATTGCTTCATGAAGAGATGTCCATGGACCAACTACAAGGCATATTCAGGCAAAAAGAAAGGGAAATGGAACAACTACTTGAGGAGGAGCAAGCACGATTGAATCGAATCAAGGAGCGTCTGCTGTCAATCGAGCAAAAGGGGTACGTAGAACAAGAAGTTGTCTTTAAACGAGTCGAAGCCCAAAAAGTTGTCTCGTTCCGTGCAGAGGGTACGGTGGAAGAGATTCCGATGCTTTTCGATCGACTGGCTCATTATGCAGGCAAGCAGCAGAGAGGGATGCTTTCTCCCATCGTTTTGTGGAAGGAATCGGAGAGAGACGAGACGGCATTCGAAATGGAGATCGGCTATGTACTCAAACAGGACATTTTCTTGCCATCCGACATGCTGGAAATACGTATGCTGCCAGAGGAGCCGATGATGGCCACCCTGGTCCAACGCGTAGAGCCATTCATTCCTTCTACGGCCTGCATTGACTTGGCAAAATGGATAGAGCGCAATCAATACCGGATCAAAAAAGATCAGCCAGGCAGAGAAAACTATCTACAATCCCCTTATGGGGGCGATACGTATGTAGAAGTACAAATTCCCATAGAATCGCCATGAAGAAGGCCAGTACCTGTATAGACGACGAGGTACTGGCCTTTTGTTATGTATGTTCATTTGACGCTGGTAGAGGCAGGTAGTACAGTAAGGTTGATAAAAAATACAGAAAATTCCAAAGGGGAAAGAAGGGAATTCTGCTATGAATAGAAAAGTGCGTCGGTTCATTGATTTGAGTGTGCCTCTTGATCGTCTGGCAAAAGAACCGTTTCCGCCTGAAATTCAATACAATAGCCATGAAGAAGGGGCTGTCCAGGCTGCCCAGTATTTCGGATTGCAACCAACGGATTTTCCCGAACAGAAGGCTTGGGCGAGTGAAACGGTGACACTCACGACACATACAGGAACACATGTAGATGCACCATGGCATTACTGGCCTACTTCAGAGGGAGAGCCAGCGAAAACGATTGATCAGTTGCCGTTGGAGTGGTTCTACGGAGATGGTGTCCTGCTTGATTTTAGTGAAAAGCCGTCTGGCTATGAAATCACGGCGAATGATGTAAAACAGAAGCTCGCCCAAATCCAATACGAACTGAAACCGTTCGATATTGTCCTGATCAGGACGGATGCGGATAAAAGATACTATGAAGAGCACTATTTTCAATCACATGCAGGAGTATCCGCTGAAGCAACACATTGGCTGATCGATCAAGGAATCAAGGTCATGGGAACCGATGGGTGGGGATGGGATATTCCGTTTTCCGTTCAAGCCGCTGATTATAAACAAAATCCGCGCGATGGCGTTTTATGGGCAGCTCACTATGTGGGAAAAGAGAAAGAGTATTGCCAAATTGAAAAGCTGGCAAATTTGGAGCAATTGCCGAGGCCCTACGGGTTTACCGTTTCTGTGTTTCCTGTAAAAGTGAAAGGAGCGAGCGCGGGATGGGCGCGTCCTGTTGCGATTTTTGAAGAAGAGGAGTAGTTGCATAGGCATGAACAAGCGAGTGAAAGTTTTATTTCTCCTACTTTTCTTGGTCTTTTGTTTCATTATGATCGCGAATGTTTCTCTGATCGGGTATCCTGCATTGCCATTCGATTCCAAGTCAAAAAGAGAAGTGACGGAGCTGTTGGGCGAAAACACGGGTACCATCGTCAAATTGACGACAGAGGAAAACGTCGATTGGTATGGGTATGGGCCGCAAGCGAATGAGGCTTCAGCGGCAGAAGCGATGAAACGAGCGGTGACAGAAAAAGGCTGGACCTTTATCCAGCAAGAAGGGGCCGGATACTTTTTTGAACGGGGGAAAGAGAAGCTGATCATCACGTCACAAATGTGGACGGGCAACTATGTACTTTTTCGAATCCCCGCAGGTGTTCTAAAACCTTAAAGGGGAAGGACTTTCCACAACAAATATTTCTCCCGTAAACAAACAGCACAAGGCCGATACCCCGCAGCAATAGCAGTAGCTTCATCCGCAAAAAATACGCGATGACGGACATAACCGCCTCGCGTAATAGCTCTGATGGCAGAGGGGCAATCCAGTCGGCCGTATATTTTGCGTGGCCGGTAGCCCCCCAATGTACCCGGAGTATCACTTTGATAAAAGGAGCGATCAGCTCCGAGCAGGGTGTATGTTTTGATAGAGTCAGCATCTTGAGGTGCTGGCTTTTTCGGCGTAGGCATATGGCTCCCTCCTTTATTGGTAGTGTGTCCTGTTCACTCCAAAAGGAGGAAACCACAGTCAGCCTACATGAAGTGTTTCTTACCTTACGAGTATTTCGGAATCGCGAAGTAGGCGGTCAAGCGGTGGTTGATCTGCTCTTCGTTGAGTTCTGGGAACAATCTCGCTTCCTTCACCATATCGTACAGGCGCTCCATCGGCTCGCGGCCATCGGCTTTCTTTGCCTTCGCGTCGCTTTTGAGCAGCTCCCAAATCCCAACCACATACTCGCGTCTGGTAATATCTTGTTTGCGGAAAAAGAAATCGAGGCGCTCCACATGATCCATGAATTCGTTGCCGAAGCGCTTGTCCACTTCCCCGCGCAAGAGGGCGATTTCTGCTTCGTACATCGGACGCTCGTTGCCTTTTTCCTTGCTGATCCATGGTGTCTCCAGTACAAGTGGCAGGTGGCGGATTTTCTCGTGGTTCACGATGTAATTCATCGCATCAAAGCCGATGAGTCCCGCACCGATTGGCGCGTGGCGGTCTTTGCCTGCCCCGCGGAAGTTTTTGCTGTCATTCAAGTGAACGACGGCGAGACGATCCAAGCCAATTGTCCGGTCAAACTGTTCCAGGACGCCATCGAAGTCGTTGACGATATCGTAACCAGCGTCGTGAATGTGGCACGTATCCATGCAGACGGTCAGCCTGCTGTTGTCTTCTACTTTCTCGATGATGGCCGCGATTTCCTCAAAGCTGCGACCGATTTCCGTTCCTTTGCCCGCCATAGTTTCCAGTGCGATGTTCACGTTGGTGTCTTTGACACCTGTCAGCACTTCATTCAAGCCTTCTGCGATCCGGGCGATGCCGTACTCCGCATCCTTGTCCGTGTATGCGCCAGGGTGCAGCACGATATTTTTGACGCCAATGTAGTCCGTCCGGCGAATCTCTTCTTGCAGAAAACGGACAGCGAGCTCATAGGTATCGTCCTTGTAAGAGCCCAAGTTAATAATGTATGGGGCATGTACCACAATTTCATCCACGCCTTGCTTCGCCATTACTTCTTTGCCTTCCGTAATGTACTGGTCCTCGATCGGCTTGCGGCGGGTGTTTTGCGGTGCACCGGTGTAGATCATAAAGGTACTCGAGCCATAAGTGGCTGCTTCTTCGGCGGCATTTAGCAGTCCTTTACCGGAGAATGATACGTGCGAACCTATTTTTAGCATAGGATAGAACCCCCTTTGATTAATAAAGAAAACGCCATAAATAAAAAGTAGCGTACGACTCCCAATTCGTCCAAGCCTTGGACAGCTCTCGTATTTCTGCTTTGGTCGGCTTTTTTTCTTTGCCTAGTAAAAATTTGATCGCATTGTGCAGGCCGACATCATCGATGGGAAAAGCAGAAGGCATTCGCAGACAACGCATGAGCACATAGTTGGCCGTCCACGGTCCAATCCCGCGGATGCTGGTCAATCGTTTCTCCGCGGTTTGATAATCTCCTCCGTCCCATAATAGCTCTTTCGATAGTTTCCCTTCAACGATGAGTTGTGCGACGTCAATCAAATACTCGCATTTCTTGGTCGTCATGCGCAATTCATCCAGATCAGCGACGGTCAATTCAGCGATTTTCTCCGCTGTGGGAAAAAGCCAATACGTCTCTTCTTCGAACTCTACCCGTTTTCCAAATGTCTCTACCAACCGCCGCTTGAGGGTGTACGCATAGGTCAGGTTAATTTGCTGTCCAATGATTCCCCAACTGAGCGCTTCAAACAGGTCGGGAATGCCCATGGTCCGCAGCCCGTAAAACTTTTCAACGGCCTGCTTTAGAAGAGCATCCCCTGCGGCAAGCTCATAAAACGGAACCAGGTCTCGATCGAGATCGAACCAATCCCGGACATAGCGAGCTACCTCTATCCGGACTTTTTCAGTGGGCAAAGAAGGGCTGAGAAAACGCACAGTCAATCCTTGTTCGTTATCTGCGTGAATTTCGACCACTTGTGGACCTTGTTCCATCGGGATGGCTTTGTAGAGGCGCCCGTTTTGAATGTGAAACATGCATTCGTTGGATGCTCTGGACAAGTATTGAAGATTTTGCGAAAAACTGAATTCCGTAGGCACGGACAAGATTATTTCTTCTCTATTATCGACCCAAGCCGAGTGGGATAGACTGCTTGTCATGCGAAAACCTCCTGTCTGACTTCCTCCTAGTTTTATAATAAGAAAAGCGATATTGTCATTTCGTTATCTTGCTATTTTAATCTTCTAGCAGTACGGATCACGTACCGTGGGGGTATACTGTCGGTAAGAGCAAGCGATTCGAAAACGGCTATGGCAAAGGAGATGACATGTGTTGGAGGAACGGGTAACCGATGAGCGATGGCAGGCCATTATTCATAACGATGCGTCTTACGATGATCAATTTTTTTATGCGGTAAAAACGACGAAAATCTTTTGTAGACCGTCGTGCAAGTCGAAGCCGCCGAAGAGGGAGAACGTGCGGGTTTTCCAACATGCAAGCCAAGCCCTGCGGGAAGAATTTCGTCCATGTAAACGTTGCAAGCCCACGGGAGAGAGGTTGCCTGATCGTGAGTGGGTGGCACAAATTACACAATATATTGATTCTCATTATAACGAAAAGCTGACGTTGGAGCATTTGGCTGATATGTGCCATGGCAGTCCGTTTCATTTGCAGCGGACGTTTAAGCGACTCATGGATATGACGCCCGTGGAGTACATCCAGAAAAAGCGGATGGAAAGGGCGCGGGAGCTGCTGGCTCATTCGAACAACCAGATCGCGGATGTTGCGCAATTGGTAGGAATGCCGAATACGCCGTATTTTATCACGTTGTTTAAAAAAATGACGGGCAAGACGCCGAGCGAATATCGTCATCTGTACGTCAAACAACAAACGACATAAGCTGCTTGTGAAATGTGATATCTTTAGAAGTAAGAAGTATCTGCATCCGAGAATAACCACCACTTCCATGAGAGTTTTTTGAAAACGGACGGAGGGGTTAAGGGATGAGCAAGGGAGCATTTTCTTTAGACAGACTCGGACGCATGCATGACAGGCTGAGTGGCTATGTCGAGCGCAGAGAACTGCCAGGACTGGTCTCACTGGTTTATCGGAAAGGTGAGGTGCATGTCGAGGCGATTGGTACGCAATCACTCGAAGGCGATGAACCGATGCAGCGTGACACGATTTTTCGCATCGCTTCCATGACAAAGCCGATTGTTGCAGTAGCCGCCATGATATTGGTGGAGGAATGTCGGGTGCGGCTGGATGAGAGTGTAGATCGATGGCTGCCGGAACTGAGTCAGCGCCGGGTGTTGCGCAGAATCGATAGTACGCTGGATGACACTGTACCAGCTAAGCGCCCCATTACACTGCGCGATTTGCTTACCTTTCAGCTTGGTTTCGGATATATCATGGCTCCCCCGGATGTGTATCCCATTCAGCGCGCCATGGCAGAAAAGGGATTCGTCCCAGGACCGGACCTCCCTACAAAATCACCAGATGAATGGATGAAGCAGTTCGAGAGCTTGCCACTGATCCACCAGCCGGGAGAATCTTGGGCGTATCATATAGGATCGGATGTCTTGGGAGTACTTATTTCACGTGTAACCGGACAATCGTTGGGAGCATTTCTACAGGAACGTATTTTTGAGCCACTTGGCATGAAGGATACCGGATTTCATGTTCCGACGGAGAAGCTGGATAGGCTGCCACCGAGTTACATAAGTGATTCCACCAATGGAGGACTGAAGGTTTACGATGATCCGAGAACGGGTCAGTGGAGCAAGCCGCCGGTTTTCCAGTCAGGTGGTGGAGGGCTTGTCTCCACTGTGGACGACTACTTGGCATTTTGCCAGATGATGCTGGGCAAGGGACGTTACGGACGCGAGCGCATTTTGTCCCGTCCATCTGTAGAGCTGATGACAATGGATCATCTGACAGCACAACAGAAGGCTGATTTCCACGTTTTCTTCGGTGGACATAGCAGTTGGGGCTTCGGAATGGCCGTAAACATAAGGCGTTATGATCTGTGGACAGTGCCTGGGCGATTTGGCTGGGACGGTGGTTTCGGAACGTCAGCCTACACAGATCCGCAGGAAGAAATGATTGGCATTCTCTTGACGCAGCGTCTGATGGATTCACCACAACCACCTGGTGCTTTCCTTGATTTCTGGACTACTGCCTATCAAGCGATTGAAGATGAGAAAGAAAAAGGAGCCCTGCCAAGATGAACGATACGAAAACCTTGCGAGAAGTATTTAAAAAGACGACTTATCAAATCACTGGGCACAGCAAGAGAGACATCCATCAATTGCAGCAGGTCCTGTCCAGGGTGGATAGGCATGTAGAGGGTGATATGTACGGAAAAGGGGAGCTCATCGAGAATTTTCAGCGAAAGATGGCCGAATATTTGGGCAAAGAGTCTGCCGTGTTCTTTCCCAGCGGTACGATGGCCCAACAAATCGCGTTACGCCTCTGGTGCGATGAGAAGGGAATCAAAAAGGTCGCCTATCATCCGCTCTGCCACTTGGAGATTCACGAGGAAGATGGGCTGAAGGAGCTGCATCAGATCGAGGCTGTCTTGCTGGCGGATAAAGATAGAGTGATTGAACTGGACGATGTTCTCGGCATGGACGACGATATCGCGTGCCTGTTGCTGGAATTGCCGCAGCGTGAGATTGGCGGACAACTGCCCGCGTATGAGGATTTGGAGGCGATCTCCCGTTATTGTCGGGAAAAAGGAATTCGTCTGCATCTGGATGGTGCCCGGCTTTTGGAAATCTTGCCGTATTACCAGAAGTCAGCCGATGAGGTATGCGCGTTGTTCGATAGTGTGTACGTTTCCTTTTACAAAGGGATAGGAGGAATTGCCGGAGCGATCCTGGCTGGAGATGAAGACTTCACGAAGCAATCGAAGGTATGGAAAAGACGTCATGGCGGGGACCTGATTAGTTTGTACCCGTATATTGTCACGGCAGAATACCATTTTGAGCAGAGAAAACATAAGTTCAGTCAATATTACGAGGATGCAAAAGAGCTGGCGGCACTCTACAACCAATGCCAGGGGATATCCACGAGACCGGTCGTGCCTGTATCCAACATGTTTCATGTGCACGCAGATTTGTCGAAAGAAGAGCTCGAGCGTATCATGGTCTCACTTAGTGAAGAAACAGGGATTGGCTTCACGCATTATGTAAGACAAGACGACGAATCTTCTAGCTCCTATGAGGTAAGTATTGGCGATCGGTATGCGATGATCCCGAAGGAAGAGCTAGGGTTGGCATTCGAAAAGCTGTATCAAAAAATAGGGCAGAAATCAAAAGCCGAGTAAATGAATCAAATTCATACCGGGCTGCCGCGAATTTTTCCGAAAGAAGAGAAAGGAATCGATATGTTCACTATCAGACAGTACGAACAAAGCGACTACCCTTCGATCATGGCTTACGATTTGCCGCAGGAACAAGCGATCTACACGTCTTTACCAGTTGATGTGATCGAAGCATCTCAAAACAATCTTGGTTATAAGCCGTATGTAGTTTTCGACCAAGGCCATCTGATCGGCTGTTTTGCCTTATTCACACCATCCACAGGCAATCCCTACACACCAAATGACCAGGCGATTATTTTCAAATCATTGTCGATCGATTTCCGCCATCAAAAGAAGGGCTATGCTTTGCGAGTATTCCATGGCTTGGCTGACATCGCGCGAGAGCATTACCCGGGGCGAGATGAAATCGTGTTGACGGTGCATCATACGAATACGCCGGCGATCCAACTGTATAAAAAGGCGGGACTCGTCGATCAGGGATGGAGATTTGCGGGCGAGTATGGCGAGGAGCTGATTTTTCATCTCGATTTGACAGCTTCAACATGAATGGTTGCAAGTAGTAGCTTTGTTTAAAAGCCCCTTTCTGGCAGCGTGTGCTGTAAGAAGGGGGCTTTTGGTTAGGTTTTCACTAGTTCGCCTGTACGCCAAATCGGGTAAACAATTGCCAGATCAGCTCTCGTCTGCTGGACACTCCGGTTTTTGCGAAGATGGACTTCAAATGATCCTGAACCGTATAGGCGGAGATGTGCAGTGTGCGTGCGAGCTCCTTCGTGGAAGCGCCGCGGACAATCTGGTCGAGTATTTGCTTCTCCCGTACTGACAATCCGTATGCTTCGGCGATGAGCGGCAGCATGTCAGCAGGTTTTGCGGGACCGAACAAGACAGCCAAGTGGACCCCGCTGCTTTGGCTATTCATGGGGCTTGCCTGAATCGTCATGTAAGGGCCATCTGGCATGCGAATGCAGACTTTTGCCATGGACGTCGTGTGACCTGCTTCTGCTAGCTGAGAGAGTGCCCGCGAACAAACTGCTCGCACTGGTCGGGGCAAGGTATCGCGATCAATTGACTCCCATTGGCGCAGCAGGGTCAGCCATTTTGCTGCTGTAGGATTGGCAGCGAGTAAGGTGAACTGATCCGACAGCATCAATATCCCCATCTCTTCTTCTATCCACGTATTCTCCTCAGCAGGTAAGGACAGACTCGTCTTTCGCAACTGATAAGCAATCAGCGGCGCCAAAGCCAAAATACATTCACGTTCTGGCTCGGAAAAAAAGGGACGCCCCTGCGAACGAAACAACGTTAAATAACCCCAGCATGCACCATCGTACTTGAGGGCAGCACGCATTTCATCATGAAAACCGGCGGGGAGCAGAACATTGCGATAGCGGTCACTGCGTTCAAGCTGGCCCTCGGTCGCTTGACTCAACGTAGCGACAGGCTCAGCCGCTTTGCACAGATCATCATACCGATTAAAGTCCTCGCGCAAGTATTCATGCTCAAAAATCCCATGATGAATCGCTTCCACCCCGTCTTCTGTAATGGCTCCGGTGGACAAAAGTGTTTGCGGATCAACGGCGGTACAGCAGGCCCCGTCAAAAGGGACGACCTCTCGCAATAGCTGCAAGAGCGCTGTCCGATAGTCTTGTGAGGAGTGAGAAAAGCGTTCAGCCAGTGCTATCACTTTTCGTTTGCTCGCTTCCCGATTTGTGCTCATCTGCATTCTCCTGTACGTCTATTGACATTAGAAAATCCCAGCTTTGTGGGATGGTGCTCTCCTCGTTCCTCTCTATAATTGAGAATAATTCTTAGTCTAAATTTACAAGATACGCGAGGAGTTGGAAAGACCATATGAGCCAGCGGCAGCGCTTTTTCATGATGATCGCGATTTGTCTGGGTGCATTCTTGTCTCATTTTACGGCGGGGATTGTCAATGTCTCGCTCCCTCAGTTCACATACATTTTCCAGACGGAGCTGGCGATTGCACAGTGGATTACAACGGGTTATTTGCTAGTCATTGCGTCTCTTCTTCCATTCATGGGCAAGCTGGGAGATCGATATGGGCATCGCGTGCTGCACAATTACGGCTTCCTGCTGTTTACGGTAAGCTCTGTCTTGGTGGCATTCTCGACGACGATCACGATGCTGTTGGCGCTACGAATCGTGCAAGCCATCGGAGCGGCTATGTTCCAGGCCACCAATATCGCGCTCATTGCGATTTTGCTCCCAAAAGAAAGGCGGGGGAGGGCACTGGGGATCATGAGTACAGTTGTTGCGCTTGGCGGCATGACCGGGCCGATTGCAGGTGGGATGATCGCGTCGTGGCTGAGCTGGGAGTGGTTGTTCCTGATTCATGTTCCTGTCGCTATCTTGGCTACGGGGCTGGCTTTTCGTTACATTCCTTCTCATGAGCAGACGAAGAAGGCCAGTTCACTTGATCTACTTGGGGCAGGTCTGTTCATGCTGCTGGTCAGCTCAGTCATTATCGCAATCTCCAATGGAAACGGGTGGGGCTGGAATTCAGAAGGGATGCTCATCCTTTTTGGAGGTGTTCTCGTCTTGGCATGGGCGTTTGTCTGGTGGGAGCGGCGACAGTCAGTACCGTTTTTACCCGTAGCGGTCTTTCGCCTATCGGCTGTGTCCAGTGGACTGTTCATTAGTTTCACTTCGTTTGTGCTCGCTAATCTCGTACTGGTTGTCCTGCCGTTCTACCTGCTTGATCAAGCGCATGTTTCTCCTTTGACAGCAGGGTATATGATGACTGCTTATCCACTGCTGCTGGAGCTGACGGGTCCTTTTAGTGGCTGGGCTTCCGACCGCTTTCAGGCACGACCACTCATTTTTGCCGGTCTCGGTGCGATGGGGGTAGGGATGACCGTCTTGGCGATCTGGCTAGAGGCATTATCTACGGTGGAAATCATCGGGGTACTGGCTTTGGTAGGGGCAGGTATGGGGCTGATTGCTTCGCCCAACAACAGCTACATCATGCGCCACGTTCCGATGGAGCATGCGGGTGCGATCGGAGGCATGATCGCCTTGACGCGCAATGCAGGGATGGTGGTCGGCGCAGCGTTGGGACTGGGCATGATGAACGGCGAATCGAATCAAGCTGTGCAGCCGGTGATCGATGCGTATCGTGCGGTTTTTGAAGCAGGTGGACTGATCTGCCTGAGCGGATTGTTGGTCTGGTGGTATGCGGGACGTCTGGAACGGCAGAAAAAGAGAGGCGCAGAGGTGGAGAAGGCATGAGCAAGGATCGAATTGTGGTAGTCGGAGGGTACGGTCATGTAGGGGCAATCATATGCAACAATTTGGGTGAAGCATATCCGGGACGGGTGTATGCTGCCGGACGCAGCTTGGAGAAGGCTGAAGCATTTTGCCGAGAAGCAAATGGAAAGGTGCTGCCGGTGCAACTTGATATTCACAAGCCGTTGGACCAAAGTATGCTGGAAAAAGTCAAGCTGGTGGTCATGTGTCTGGATCAGACGAATACGGCTTTTGTGGATGGGTGTGTGCGAAATGGAACGCATTATCTCGACATTTCGGCGAATGGCCATTTTTTGACGCAAATCGAACAAAGGGGGAGCCAAACTGAAACGAAGAACATGGGAACTGCCGTGCTCAGTGTAGGACTGGCGCCAGGTCTGACCAACCTGCTCGCAGGGGAAGCTCATCGCTTGCTGGATCAGGTGAGTGAGCTGGACATCTTCATTATGCTTGGTCTCGGTGATCGGCATGGGAAGACTGCGATTGAATGGACTGTCGATAACTTGTGCACAAGCTACGAGGTGATGAACAAGCATCAGCGAGTGACCGTAGAGAGCATGACAGAGGGCAAACTCGTTGATTTTGGACCGGAGCTGGGGAAAAAGCACGCGTATCGATTTCCGTTTTCCGATCAGCAGACATTGGCGCGCACTTTAGATATCCCCACAGTATCTACCCGACTTTGTTTTGACCTGGATGGGATGACGAGAGTGGTAGCAGGCTTGAAGAGCATAGGAATTTGCCGACTACTTCATCAACCAAAAGTACGGGAAGCCACGATTGAAGCGTTTGGTCGTTGGAAAATGGGGGACGATCGGTTTGCCATCAAGGTAGAAGCACGGGGAAAACGGGGAACGAACGAGGCGATAGTAGAGTGTCTGCTTTACGGGCGCGATCAGTCCAACATGACCGCAATGGTGGCGGCTGCCGTAGCAAAATCACTGTATGAAGAAGCGTTTCTTCCAGGAGTCCACCACATAGAACAACTGTTTTCTTTAGAAAAAATGAGATTTTGGCTGGAGCAAAAAGCATCGCTGACCGTATTTGTCAGGGAAGCCGGTCTATGATAGAGCTATCGACGAACCAAAGAGGGGGCTTTATTATGACACACTATGCCAAAAACATGTATGATTTTCACGCGTGGGCGAATCAGACGTTAATCAATCGCTTGAAGGAACTTCCGGAAGGTGTTTACGAGCAAGAAGTCCAAAGCGTTTTCCCGACAGTAGCAAAAGTGATGGAGCATATTTATATGGTGGACCAAGGCTGGATTCGCATATTGCAAGGCATGGACATGCAAGCGGCATTGAATGAGGCATGGCAGGAGGAAAAGGAATTAACGGGAAAAAGCTTGGAGGAAGTAGAGCAGATGTATGCCAAGCTGGTCGAGCAATTCAAAGCTTTTCTCAGCCAAGAAGAAGATTTGGAGCGTCGTATTGTCCTCGACAATCCGTACACGAGAGTACGCGATACGAGCTTGGCAGAAATCATCATGCAAGTGGTCAATCACGGAACGTATCATCGTGGAAACATAACGGCGATGCTGCGCCAAATGGGGTATCCTTCTGTCATGACCGAATATGCTCTATACTGGTACGCTAACTGACAAGAGCCTTGGGCTGGAAGAGATTTCATTCTTCTGGCCTTGGGCTGTTGACAAGGGAGAATTTTGGTCCTATAATTATCTTAAATTCAAGATATTTAATTTTCGTTACATCGTCATCCTACTTCCCCAAGCAGGAACATTTTTATACGCTATTATCTTTAAGTTAAGATATTCGAAAGTGAATGAGATAGAGAAAATCGAGGAGGAAGTCCCATGAGTGAATTCACTACCCTTGTAAAAAACAGAAGGTCCGCAAACAAGTTTCTAACGGACGTAACGATAACACCTGCTGATATCGATGAAATCATGTCGCTGGTCAAATTCGCACCATCTGCATTCAATTTGCAGCATGCCCATTATGTAGTTGTCACCGATCCGGAAGCCAAGGAGCGTGTATATGAAGCCGCATATAGACAATATAAGGTGAAAACCGCTTCGGCAGTTGTGCTTGTATTTGGAGACAAGGAAGCATACCAAAGCGTAGAGCGCATCAATGAAGGTCTTCTTCATTTAGGGATCATGGATCAACGCGAGTACGACCACAACAATTCTTCAGTCAGAGCGATGTACGAGTCAGGAGGAGAGCAGTTCAAGCGAGATGAAGCGATCCGCAATGCCAATTTGTCCGCAATGCTGTTCATGCTCGCTGCAAAGGATAAAGGCTGGGATACGTGCCCGATGATCGGCTTCGATCCAGCAGCCGTCCAAGAGATAGCAAAGGTTCCGGACAGCTTTGTGCCAGCTCTGATGATCACGATTGGAAAAGAAGATACATCCAGCCAGCGTGTCAGAGGATACCGCAAGCCCGTTGGAGAGTTCGTGAGCTACAACACATTCCAAGCAAGTAAATCATAATTTGAGGAGGCTATTCAAAATGACACAGCAAACAGCAGGAATTCACCATATCACGGCTTTTGTTACAAGCGCCCAAAATAACGTTGATTTTTACGCAGGGTTTCTCGGATTGCGCATGGTGAAAAAAACGATTAACTTCGATGCGCCAGATGTGTATCATCTGTACTTCGGGAATGAGGTCGGCAGCCCAGGTACCGCGATCACCTTTTTCCCGTGGGAATCTGGTCGCCGCGGACGCGTGGGCGGTGGGCAGGTGGGATATACGACTTTCTTGATTCCGGTGGGGGCGTTTTCCTTCTGGGAGGATCGACTGAATAAATTCGGAATCGAGTACCGCCGCGTGGAGCGTTTTAACGAAACGTATCTGCAATTTACGGACAGAGACGGCTTACAGTTGGAGATCGTAGAACGTGAAGGCGGCCAAGCAAGCAAATGGTCCTTTGGCGGAGTACCGGCTGACAAGGCGATCAAAGGCTTCGGCGGTGCGATCCTGTACAGCATGGCTCCAGCCCATACCATGGATGTTCTCGAGAGACTGATGGGACTGACTAGAGTTGGCGAAGAAAACGGCCTTGTCCGCTTCCAGGCTCACGGCGATTTGGGCAATATCATTGACGTGAATGCCGAACCAATACCAAGAGGAGCAGGTGGCGCAGGTACCATCCACCATATCGCATGGCGTGCAGTAGATGATCAGGATCACCAACTGTGGCAGCAGCGTGCGGCTCAATCCGGTCTCCATCCGACAGATATTATTGACCGTCAATATTTCAACGCCATCTACTTCCGCGAGCCGGGCGAGATTTTGTTTGAGATTGCAACCGATCCTCCAGGCTTTGAACGAGATGAGCCATTTGACACATTGGGTGAAAAACTGATGCTCCCTGAGTGGTATGAGCCACGTCGTGCCCAGATTGAGCAAGGCTTGCCGCCGATTACAGTCAGAGTGTTGGAGGAAGATAAATCATGAATTTGAAGCATATTTTTCGAAAAGGAACCGATTCAGAAGTACCGACACTGTTGCTGCTTCACGGAACGGGCGGAGATGAAAACGACCTCTTGCCACTGGCCAATCGCATTTATCCAGGCGCTTCTGTACTGAGTGTCCGTGGGAATGTTCTCGAAAACGGTATGCCGCGATTTTTCCGACGCCTAGCAGAGGGAGTTTTTGACGAAGAGGATTTGGTCTACCGCACGCAGGAGCTGCATGAGTTTTTGGATCAGGCGGCGGTTACGTATCAGATCGAGCGAGATAATATCGTGGCAGTCGGCTATTCGAACGGGGCGAATATCGCAGGCAGTCTCCTGTTCCATTACCCGAATCCGCTAAAAGGGGCGATTCTTTACCACCCAATGGTTCCACGACGTGGGATCGCTCTGCCTGATATGTCAGCCATCCCGGTTTTCATCGGAGCGGGCACGAACGATCCGATCTGTACTGCACAAGAGACGGAGGAGCTGAACCAACTACTGACAGAAGCAGGTTCTGACGTGACTGTGCATTGGGATTCGTATGGTCATCAGCTGACGGTGAAGGAAGTAGAGGCTTCGGCTGCGTGGTTTACAGAGATGTTTCGCAAGTAATCGATGAATAACAAGAGCGGCGGGCTTAGGTGTCTGCCGCTTTTTTGTGTGCGCAAACGGCTGTTTTTCCGGGAAAAGAGCATGTTTCCCGTAGATTTAATCAGATGTGTAAGAGTCTACAAGAGCCAGCAGGATTCGTTCATCTCTTGTTCATATTGCTTCTTTACTATTGATCCACGTAGTGACGATTTGCAGGATGGTAAACAAGTGAGTATCATTCAAAATAATGAAGCAGGAGAACCAGAGGGCGGAGTAACAAGGGGGCCAGCTTGATGAAACTGACGATTCTGATTGCAGATGACGATCCACATGTACGTGAGCTATTGCGATTTTACTTAGCAAAAGAGGGATATAACGTCTTGGCTTGTGTGGATGGAAATGAGGCTTCGGAGCTGTTGGAACAGGAATCTGTCCAGCTCGCCATCGTGGATGTGATGATGCCAGGCAAAAACGGCTGGGAGCTGTGCCGGGAGATCCGGGAATTTTACGACCTCCCTGTCATTATGCTAACGGCAAAGGGAGAGGTGCGGGATAAGGAAAAAGGCTTTTTGGCGGGGACGGATGATTATTTGACCAAGCCATTTGAGCCTACCGAATTGCTGTACCGCATCAAGGCCTTGCTGCGTCGTTATCAGATGGTCAGCAAACAAATCATCGTCATAAACGATACTGTCATCGATCGTATCAGCCATGTGGTGAAGGTAAAAGATGAGTTGATTCATTTACCGTTAAAGGAATTTGAACTGCTTGCCCAGCTTGCCAGTTTTCCTGATCGGATTTTTACTCGGGATCAACTGTTGGAATTCGTGTGGGGCGGCGATACTGAGAGTGATAGTCGTACCATCGATGTGCATATTAAGCGGCTGCGAGATAAATTTACGGAGAAAACAAATGACTTTGTCATTTCTACCGTTCGCGGTTTAGGCTACAAGCTGGAGGTACGAGGCACGTGAAATCTCTCTACGTCCGGGTAGTTCTTACCTTCGTCGCCATTGTACTGATCAGTGGCACACTTGGATTTTTGTTGGCAAATGAGTATTATCAACGGAATTTGCGTGCTTATAATGAACAAAAAATCACGAGCATCGGCCAGCAAATAATCGATTTGTACGAGCATAAATCCACACTCGACCTGCCCGCCTACATGACCCACGTTGCCAATTTGAATTTTCAATTGTACCTCGTGGATGAGAATGGCGAAGTAAGCCAATTCGGAGCACCTTTTCGCGATCAGCAGATAGAGCCTGCCATCGTTCAAAAAGTGTTGGCGGGTGAGACTTACAGAGGGATTACAGAAGAACAGCACGGTTTGTTTGTGACCGGATTTTTTGAGAATACATTAAAAAACAGCATTGGCTTGCCGCTTACAGCAGAAGGGAAAAATTACGCCCTGTTTGTACGGCCAAATATTGAGCAGCAGTTTGGTGAGGTGCATATTATGTTTGCCTTGCTGTTGGCAGCGATGTTTGTGCTTAGCCTAATCCTGATCTTGATATTTACCCGTTATTTGGTGAAGCCGATCGAGAAGCTAAGCCATGCGACCAAAAGGCTGGCAGAAGGCCAGTACGACATCCACCTGGACATCGCTCGCCGGGACGAAATCGGCGAGTTGGCCATGCATTTTGCCAGGATGACAGAGTCACTCAAACAACTCGACGAGATGCGCCAAGAGTTTGTCTCCAATGTCTCTCACGAAATCCAGTCTCCATTGACATCGATCCAAGGCTTTTCTCAAGCCATCCGCAGCGGTGGTGTGACAAACGAGCAGCGGGAAACGTACTTGACTATCATCGAAGAGGAGAGCAGGCGGCTGTCTTCCTTGAGCAAGCAACTGTTGACGCTCGCTTCCCTGGACAAAGAGACAGGTCTGTACGAACCGACACGTTTTCGTCTGGATGAGCAGATCAGGCAAGTCCTCTTAGTTTTGCAGCATCAGTGGCAACAAAAAAAGCTTGTGATGGAGCTGACTTTACCGGAGACTTTCATCGTCGGTGACAAGCAGTTGCTCAATCAAGTATGGATGAACCTGCTTGCCAACAGTATCAAATTCACCCCTACGGCTGGCTCTATTTACATGGCGATACAGAAGGATACGCGAATCGTCGTGACCATTCGGGATACGGGGATTGGCATGTCAGAAGAAGAGCAGGAGCATGTCTTTGACCGTTTTTACAAAGGAGACAAGTCACGCAATCGAGAAGCCACGGGAAGCGGTCTCGGTCTTTCTATCGTGCAAAAAATTTTGCAGGTCGCAAAAGGCAGCATTCACATTCAAAGTCGGATAGGCGAAGGGACAACGGTCACGGTCAGCCTACCGACGGGTGAACATCCTACTGCGCGAACGACAAACGAAGCATAACGAAGCGAAGCAAGGGAGTGATTTTCCATGAATATCGGCATGCGTGTTCTCGCCGCAGTCATATCCGCTTTCATTACCGGTCTGTATGCTGCGTTGATCATCTACATTTATCGTGATCCAAGCGCGCCGTACGGGTTCGGACAAGAGTATTTGCTGGGTGTGCTCTTGAGCATGGCAATGAACCTGATTGTCTTCGTATGGCTGTCGGTATTCGTGGACTGGCTAGTGAGTCGATCGCACGTAATCGGGTGGAAAAAATACGTAGTTCGTTGCGCCGGATATGCTGTCATCGGCTATGCTCCTGTACTTTTTCAATGGCTAATAAGTGTTGATCCGCAAGCTGCATTGTTTTATCCGCAGGCAACAGTGTTTGTGTTCGCTTCGATATGTTACTTCCTTATATTTGTGGGAATAGCGGCGATCAGGCAGCGTTTTACCGGGAAAACGAGTGTCAACCGCCATGGTTAATCAAATGTTTAAAATGCGGGAGAAATAAAAAAGCCCGAGCAATCAGGTAGCTCGGACAATGGTTTTCTGTTCTTTGGCGTGTTCAATCCCCGCAGATATGAGATGGCGTACATGATCATCATCCAACGAGTAAAAAACGAGCTTTCCTTCTTTGCGGTACTTGGCTAGTCCCATGTTGCGAAGAAGCCGCAGATGGTGGGAGGTGTTAGCGATCGAGCTTCCGATGATAGCAGCCACATCACAGACACAGAGCTCGTCTTCCATCGAGAGGATGTGAATGATTTTGGCGCGGGTGTCATCGGCCAACGCCTTGAAGATTTTTGCTACCCCTTCTGATTCTGTGGCGAACGGCTTTAACCGATTTACTTTTTCCTCATCAAAACATTGGATTTCACAGATGTCATCCACTGTAACCATCACCTCATGCTCTACAATGTCCTACTATTATAGACATTCGCGGAGAAAGTGAAAAGGAAAAACGACATTTTCATGGCAGTGTAGTGTCCCTCTCCGTTTTCGTGTAAGATGAACATGATCCAAGAAATGGGGAGAGAATACCATGAGTGCGCAACCAAAGTGCCCGAAGTGCCGTTCTGCAAAGATCGATTTGACGGAATCGATCAATAAGCCATTATACATAACCATTTATGTAGCGGTTTTGGCAGTGCTTGCCTTGATCGGCATTTCGGTGAAAGGGACTCCTGTCATCTTTTTGTTCCTCGGACTATCAGGAGCCTTTATCCTGTTTGCCGTTCGTCTTGCCTTAGAAAAGCGTAAAGTAATCAAGTGCAAATGTCTGGACTGTGGGGAGCGTTGGCAGACTACCCCAACACCAGTAGAAGCCCGTACCAAGTAACAAGACTCCTAGTAATAGGGGTCTTTTTCTTTATTCCCGATTTGTAAAAAAATGGGCGAAATATTCAAATCAATTCTTGAACGAACCAGAAGGATAAGATAATATAATAATTAAATATTTGTTTGAATGTTTGTGGATTGATTTCATTCGAAGCTGGGCAAAATAGATGCTTGGAAAAGGTGAGAACAGATGGCAGAAGAACGAAAAAAAGATGAGTGTTGCAGTGGGCATCAATGCGGAAGTGAGCATAAGCATGCTGGTAAAATTCTCACGGTTCTCGAGCCTGCGGCTGCGGCAACTGAAAGCGCAGGCATTCTTTCTTCACAGGCTGTTGTCTATCGCGTTACAGGTATGGATTGCAGTTCGTGCGCCAAATCGCTGGAAAAGCATATGCAGACGTTGCCTGCCGTAAAAGAGGTAAACGTGAACTTTTCCACGGGTAAAATGCAGCTCGTCGCGGATGGGCTGGGAGAAGATGCGGTGGTCAAGGAAGTCGCCAAAGCTGGATACAGCGCCATGCTGCTTACGAGGCGCACGGCCACAGCCGTACCGAAAACGGATCAAGCAGGGACGGCACTGACGACGATTTCCGGTGTGCTGTTAGCTCTCGGTTTTCTAGGTTCCTTATCGCCTAGCATATCTCCGCTGGTCGTTACTGTTCTCTATGCGTTGTCGATCATAAGTGGTGGCTACCGACCTGCGCGCAGTGCTTTTTACGCGATGAAAAGTGGTTCACTGGATATGAACGTATTGATGTCTGTAGCGGCTGTAGGAGCAGCATTAATCGGTGAGTGGCTGGAGGGTGCGACGGTCGTCTGGCTTTTTTCCATCGGAAACCTGCTGCAAACCAAGTCGATTGAAAAAACGCGCGACTCCATACGCAATCTAATGGATTTGGCTCCGCCTGAGGCATGGGTCAAGGTGGGAGAGTCTCTTACCCGCAAGTCAGTTGAGGACATTGCTGTCGGCCAAGTCATCGTAGTGAAGCCGGGAGAGAAAATCCCGCTGGATGGTGTGATTGTACACGGGACATCGAGCGTCAATCAGGCCCCGATTACAGGTGAATCGATTCCCGTAGATAAGCTGGTCGGCGACAGTGTTTTTGCAGGGAGTGTCAACGAAAGCGGCGCGGTGGAGATTGAAGTAACAAAGCTGGTGGAGGATACAGCGATTGCCAGAATCATTCATCTCGTGGAGGAAGCGCAGGAGAAAAAAGCGCCTACTCAGGCATTCGTCGACAAATTCGCCGCGATCTACACGCCCATCGTGCTCGTGCTTGCTTTGTTCGTGATCGTATTCCCGCCATTACTCGGACTCGGTACCTGGGGAGAATGGTTCTACAGAGGGCTTGAACTGCTGGTTGTTGCTTGCCCGTGCGCATTGGTTATTTCCACGCCCGTTGCGATTGTATCTGCGATTGGAAACGCAGCGAGAAACGGCGTCCTGATCAAGGGCGGTACGTTTTTGGAAAAGGCAGGAGCGATCACTGCCATTGCCTTCGATAAAACGGGCACATTGACGGAAGGGAAGCCACAGGTTGCAGCGGTTATCGAGATGGAGGGAATCGAAGACGAAGTATTGTCGATCGCCAGAACGATTGAAGAGCGTTCTTCCCATCCGATTGCACAAGCGATCCTCACCTATGCGAAACAAAAGCAGGTCGCTTCCCAGAGTGGGCAAGATTTCAAGGCGATCGTCGGAAAAGGGGCGAGTGCTGTCATTGGAACCGAAACATTTTATGCAGGAAAGCCCGCCCTGTTTCAAGAGCTGGGAATCGATCTGTCGGCATGGCAAACAAAAATCGAATCATTACAGAGTGAAGGACATACATTGGTGGTTATCGGTACCGCAACGAAATTGATCGGGATGATTGCCGTTGCCGATACCATTCGTGAGATTACGGTTAGTGCCATTGGCAAGCTCAAGGCCGCAGGTATCGAAGACATCGTGATGCTGACAGGTGACAATGCGGGTACGGCGAAAAAGGTCGCGAGTCAGACTGGTGTGAACCGTTACTTTGCAGAGCTGTTGCCACAAGATAAGGTAGAAGCAGTCAAGCGACTACAGCAAGAAGGCAAGGTCGTCGCCATGGTGGGTGACGGGATCAACGATGCGCCTGCTCTCGCATCAGCTGACTTGGGGATTGCCATGGGTGGAGCTGGCACCGATACGGCAATGGAAACCGCTGATATCGTACTGATGGCTGACAATCTCGAAAAGCTGCCGCACACGATGAAGGTCAGCAGAAAAGCACTCGCGATTATCAAGCAAAACATCTGGTTTTCGATCATCGTGAAGCTGGTCGCACTCGTGTTGATCTTCCCAGGCTATCTAACTTTGTGGCTGGCGGTGCTCAGTGACACAGGAGCCGCATTGCTTGTCATCTTGAACAGCATGAGACTCTTGCGAATGAAGGACTAAATAAAAAAGGGAGATGAGCCGTTGAAGCTCTCTCCCTTTTTCTGTGCAAGTTTTTATACCAAGACGCCGCCGCCGTATCTTTCGAATTCTTTCTGGGTGCAAGCGACAAAGTGACCCCGCTCAATTTCACGCAAGACGCGTTCTTCTCCTTGATCTTGCAAATATTCCTGATCATCGAAAACGATGCGCTTACGGTTGCGCTCATAATCAGGGTCTGGCAATGGAATTGCCGAGAGCAACGATTTGGTGTACGGATGAATCGGATTCTCGTACAGGCGATTACTTTCTGCCAGCTCCACAATACGTCCGCGGTACATAACACCAATGCGGTCACTGATGTATTTAACCATGGACAGGTCATGGGCGATGAACAGATAAGTCAGGCCTTTTTCTTTTTGCAGGCGTTTGAGCAGGTTAATGACCTGGGCCTGAATGGACACGTCGAGAGCAGAGATCGGTTCATCGGCAATGATGAATTCCGGATCAACAGCCAATGCCCGTGCAATCCCGATCCGTTGGCGCTGTCCGCCGCTGAACTCATGCGGGTAACGGTTTGCGTGCTCGCGGTTGAGGCCAACGGTTTCCAGCAGCTCGTGTACCTTGGCGATGCGTGCTTCCTTGGTTGCCAGACGATGAATGTCAAGACCTTCCGCAATAATGTCGGATACAGTCAGACGTGGATTCAACGATGAGTACGGGTCTTGGAAAATCATCTGGATTTTGCGGTTGAGCCATTTCTTTTCTTCAAGTGTTTTCTTTCCGTGTACACTTTGTCCATTGAACAAGACCTCTCCGCCAGTTGCATCGTATAGGCGAAGGATGGTTCTTCCTGTAGTGGATTTACCGCAACCGGATTCACCCACAAGACCAAAGATCTCCCCTTTGTAGATGTCAAAGGTGATACCATCTACAGCTTTCAGCGTATGACCATTTCCGAGGTCAAAATGCTGTTTCAAATCTTTGACTTCAACCAGCTTCTCACGGTTCTCGTAGTTGAAGGTTTTTTTGGTGCTTACTGGAGCCTCGGTAGCTTCATCCGAATTGACTTTTCGTCTCACAGCCGAAGCAGGCGGCTTGATGTCAGGTGCCATTTCATGCAGGAGCCATGTTGCCGCATAGTGCGTATCGGAGATTTTGAACATCGGTGGTTCATATTCCAGATCGACCTTCAACGCATAGGGGTTACGAGCCGCGAAAGCATCACCTACAGGTGGCTTGAACATATCAGGCGGCGATCCAGGAATGGACATCAGCTCTTCATCGCTGGCATCGAGGCTAGGCATGGAACCCAATAGCCCCCATGTATAGGGGTGCTTAGGATCGTAGAAAATTTCATCGACTTTACCGATTTCCACAATTTTACCTGCATACATAACTGCTACACGGTCTGCCATGTTAGCAACGACACCGAGGTCATGCGTAATAAAGATGATCGAGGTACCCATTTTCTTTTGCAGTTCTTTCAGCAACTCCAAAATCTGCGCCTGAATCGATACGTCCAGAGCAGTTGTCGGCTCATCGGCTATGATAATTTTTGGATTGCAAGCCAGTGCGATGGCAATGACGATCCGTTGGCGCATCCCACCGGAAAACTGGTGCGGGTACTGATCGACACGTTCTTTGGCAAATGGAATCCCTACCATTTCCAATAGTTCAATAGCACGGCTGCGCGCGTCTGCACGGTTCAGCTTTTGGTGCTTGATGAAGCTCTCCATGATTTGGTTCCCGATAGTCATCGTCGGATTCAAGGAAGTCATTGGGTCTTGGAAAATCATCGAGATATCGCGACCGCGGACATCCTGCATTTCTTTTTCGGAAAGCGTAACCAAATCTCTTCCTTCAAAAAGAACTTGTCCTTTTGGAATGCGTCCAGGAGGAGAAGGAATGAGGCGCATAAGTGCTTGTGAGGTGACGGATTTACCGGAACCAGATTCACCAACAATCGCCAGCGTTTCTCCTTTTTCCAGATCGAAGGAGACGCCTCGTACTGCTTTGACTTCACCTGCATACGTATCGAATGACACATGCAAATCTTTTACTTCTAAAACTTTTCCCATATAATCCTCCCTTTCGAGCATGCTTTGTCGTGATTAACCCTCCATGTATATCCAACAATCTCTCTAACTAGAGGTAGTCCAAAAGTCGACTCTTTGAATACGCACTAGTATAAATTTTTACGAAAATGAAAATCATTATCATCATTATACTATATTCATAAACCGTTGTTAAAAAAATTTTTTATCCGTTGCATATCCATACAGATCTTTTCCTGAATTTTGCCAAAAGCCCACGATAGGGGTTTTTTTAGCGTTACCAAATGATAGCCCAGTCATACTATGCATCAATGCAACAGAATACTGGCTGATAAGGAGGGCAACGCTTGTGAACAAGCTCAGTCAGTCAAAGGAAATCGCGCTCACTTTTGATGATGGGCCGGATCAGTTGTGGACGCCTCGAGTGTTAGACATATTAGCCCATTATCAGGTAAAGGCAACTTTTTTCTGTGTGGGACAAATGGTGAAGTATAACCCGAAAATACTGGAGCGGATCGTAAAGGAAGGACACATGGTAGGAAACCATAGCTGGGATCACCCTGACTTTACGAAAATACCGCTCTTGGCTGTTCATGAGCAGGTAGAACGTACCTCAGATCAGATCGAAAAGGTAGTAGGTGTGAGACCTCGAATGGTTCGGCCACCATATGGAGCAGTAAATGAGGAAGTCATCCAGATGCTTGTAGCGAGTGACTACGAAATCATTATGTGGGATTTAGATAGTTGGGATTGGAAAGGTCTCACTGGTCCACAGGTCGCGAGAAACATCTTGGGACATGTCCGCCCGGGCGCAGTCGTGCTTCAACATTCCGCTGGCGGTACGAAAGACACGCTAAAGGGAAGTATAGACGCCTTGCCCTATGTCATTGAGGTGTTAAGTGAGCAAACATATACCTTCTCAACCATTTCCGCCTTGTTTCAACTGGCAGCTTATCGGGAAAGAACCGATCCTGTCGAGAAAAGGAGAAGGGGCAGATAGAGGAGGAAATGGATTGGAATCTGTGGTAATTAGTAGAATAAGAAGATTTCTTTTAAGGGGAGCGAATCAGAAAATGTCCAAAGCCGATAATATGCTCTCCATTTTGTGGCTGTTGAAGACCGGTAAACGAATGACAGCCAAGCAGTTGGCAGAGATTCTCGAGATCAATATTCGCACCGTTTATCGCTATATTGATTCACTGTGTGCGAGCGGTGTACCCATCATTTCCGATGCCGGACACAATGGTGGCTACAGTTTACTTCAGCATTTCAATGAAGCTCCGTTGTTTTTCGACCTCAACGAGCAAAAAGCCCTGATTCATGCAGCGGCTTTTGCCCAAGAGGCGGGGTATCCCTTCGGCGCAGATTTACACAGGGCCATATCCAAGCTAAAACGTTACACAAATGAAGAGCAGCGTGATGCGATTGACCGACATAGTATCGGCTTCGAGGTGATCCAGCCTCCTGTTGATCCTTCTCTGGAATCTACCCTACAGGAGCTGGAGCTGTCTGTTGCCAATGGGTACACCCTTTCGATGGAGTATCAAAAAGCCTACCAGACAACGAGACAGAGGCGTCATATCGATCCATACGGGCTCGTGTATTGGAAGGGGAACTGGTATATCGTTGCCTATTGCCATCTCCGTAATACCATTCGCAGCTTTCGTGCAGATCGTGTCTATGAGATCGAACGTACAGAAGCCAGCTTTCAACGCCCACCTGAATTTTCTGCGCGGCATTTTTTTCTCTCGAATTTACTACCGGAAGCAGACAAGCAGGGCAACACCATTTTGATCAAAGTCAAAGGAAGGCCACAGTCACTCGCTGATTTATGCAGTCATTGGTATCTTGGACATACTGTGATCGAGCGCAGCGAGGCACAGGTGATCTTTCAAGTAGATGAGCAAATGTCCCATTCGATCCTTCCTCATTATCTTTTGCCATACGGAAAATCCATTCAAGTGGAAGAGCCAGCCTTTGTAAAAGAGCGTTTGGCTGCCATCGCTGCCGATTTATTTCATTTTTATCAGTCGACTTAAATTCACTGACCATTTTTGTCAGTAGAGTTGATTTATATTGAAAGCAAAGAAGAGATGGAAAAAGGGAATGGAGGCAGATTGATTATGAAGCATGAAGCATTGCGTTTGTACGAATATCATGTATGGGCAAATGAAAAGGTATTCGAGCGGTTGCAGGAGGTACCAGAGGGAGTAAGCGAGCAGGAGGTCCCGAGTGTGTTTCCGACCATCACCCAGACGCTGGCTCACATGCTCAAGACGGATTATGTTTGGTTGTTAGCCATGAAGGGGGAGAGCTACGAAGAGGTAGGACAAAAAGTAGGGGTTCTCTTGCAAGAATTAAAAGGAAAGAACGTACACGAACTGCGAAAACTGTTTGCCGAATCAGCCCAACAGTTCAGGGATTTCTTCGGGCAAATCTCGATGGAAGACACCGCGCCATATACGCACCCGGCATTAGGCACGGTTCATGCTCGTTATGCCGACATCGTCCAGCATGTCGCCAACCACGGAACCTATCACCGAGGCAATATCTCCGCCATGCTCAGACAAATGGGTCACGCGGGAGCTTCCTCCGATTACATTTTTTATTTATTTGAGACTTCCGCGGTAGAACAATAAAAGTCTTTTCATTTTTTATCACCTACCGAAAAATCAAGCAGCTTGTAAGAGGGAACAGGAGAAAACAGCGAAGATCTTAGGGACACCGACCGAGACGTCATGCAAAAAGCGAAACACGCCTTTAAGCGTCCACCTCTGAAACACATCCTGAGGGGACCACTTTGGACGCGGTTTCGCTTTTTGCATGGAGGCGGCCAGTCAATCCCCCAGCGGGTGGCCCTAGAAGCTGAGTCGTTTTCTCCTGTTCCCTCTCCTCCACTACAGCCACGCAAACGGTTTTCTTTTAAGGATTCATCGTCCGAGCAATCCGCACCTCGAGCCCATTCAAGAACTGACTAAGGTTCGGCTTTCGTTCTCCAATGATGTTTTCACCAGACTTGCCGGGTTCAAAGACCACGTCATTATTTTTAGCGACCTCGCTCAAGTAATCCTTCACGATCCGTCCTGTTTTCGTAGCCTCATATTTCTTGGTAAAGTTCTGATACTCTTCCTTGACGGCCGGGAGCAGCTTCATTGTTGCTTCGTCAATGGCCTCATAACGGTAATCAGACAAGTATGTTTTGAGATAGTCGATATAGAGCGTACGAAGTTTCACTGCACGTGGGCTACTGCGGTAGTTGACCAGATACTCTTCGACTTCAACCATTCTGGGTCCGAGCTCGGCCCGCGTGATTTGCAACCCGCCGTCACCCAAATACGGTTTGCTCGTTTCCGTTTCTTGAATGGATAAGTAGTCCTTCCCTTCCTCACCGAGCGAAGAGGCATATTTTTGCAGTGCTTTGTAATCCACTTGCCAGTAGAAGGACATGTCGTTCGTTGCTTTTAAGACGAGTCCGCCTTCCGTTTGATTGAGGAGCCATTGCTTGAAGCTGTCATCGCCTTCTAGCTTGTTGAAATCATATGGGTATTGCAAGGCATACAGCTTATCCGCATTTCCCGGCTGGGCGAGGAGTGCCTTGAAGTTATCGTTTATCGTAGGCAGATGTTTTTCGTAGTACTGATCAAGTTCAAAAAATAATTGATCGGCAGTTTTCGGGTCCGTTTTCGCCAGATGCTGATCCAAAAAGGCAGTTAGCTCATTCGCTTCCTTGGCTTGCGCAGCTAGTACGGTGAACTGCTTGAGCAAATCATTGGCAGGCTTTTCGCCTTTTGTCGCATCAGCGGGAGACTGACCTGTGTTTTCAGTCGCAGGTGGGGCAGGGTCTTTTACCGTCAGTTGATCAGAGGCAGAGGTGCACCCTGTCACAAAAGTAATCGCGACGAGGCTAGAGAAAAAAGGTAGAACATATCGTTTCATATCTTCATTTTCACTCCGTTATGTTGAATGGTTCCAGTTGATAAATCATCGTAGATACTAAAGCGTCTTGCGTCCAGCGCACTCCCTCCCGTCGCTCCCTTACTATTGGTACGTACCATACCACGTTCAAGTTATCGGTTCAAATCGATCAAATATTCCTGATAGGAAGCAAGCGTCACTTTTGATATACTTTCTCTATTGGTGATAATGATAATTATTATCAATATTTACATAGAGGATCGGGCAGAGGTGAGAACATGAACGAAACACAAGCCTTGGTTCAACAATTCACAGAGAAGACCATGGCAGAAGCCATTTTTAAGCTGCGTGACATTACATGGCTCAAAGCACAAGGACATGACCGACTACGCCAACAATTCACCCATTCGCATATTTTGCTGGTAGTAACCGGCGGACGAGGGCGCCTGCGACTGGAGAACGAGGAGTACCAATTGCGGCAGGACGCGATTTACGTATGTCCTCCTATGCTTACGTTTGGCATCGTCCCTGATTCCGCTGATCATTTGGAGATGTACATGCTTCGTTTTGATGTCTTTATGGAAACGAGAGACAGGCATCGGCGCTTTCAAGCTCTTCGGGAAAAGCATCTGTTTCCTTTTCGGGGAGAGATCTCTGTTCAATCGGCAGGGCAGCTTCCTGTCTATTGTGATTTGATCCAGAATTTGTGGAAGCAGGAGACGGCGCTCGAGCGTTTCCGAGGCCAACACACATTTCAAGAGCTATGGTACCACATCGTCAAGCATGCTCACTTCTCATCCACGGATTCTGGTATGGCGCTGGAGCGGGCGCGCGCACATATGGAAGAGCATTACTCGGAAAATGTGACGATTGAACAGCTAGCGCGCATCGCAGATGTGAGTCCAAAATATTTCGTCGATCTGTTCAAAAAAACGTATGGTATCTCAGCTATGGATTATTTGGCAGAGCTTCGTATCAGCCGGGCGAAGCAGATGATGGTACAGTCCCATGCCAAGCTGCGCGATATCGCTCATCAAGTCGGCTACAACGACGAGTTTTACTTTAGTCGAAAATTCAAGAAAGCTGTCGGAGTTTCACCCACACTCTATATGAAAAGCCGCCAACGAAAAATTGCAGCGTACGGCTCGACGATCATCGGGCATTTGCTGGCTTTGAAAATGATTCCTTACGCGGCGCCGCTGCACCCGAAATGGACGGCTTACTATCATCACAGCTATCGCAACGATATCCCGGTACATCTGAGCGCGTTTCGAATTAATCAGAATTGGAAAGCCAACATCGAAATGCTTCGCGATGCCAAGCCGGACGTCATCATTGGCTTGGACGAGACGAGTTTGCAGGAACAGAAGCAACTGAACGAGATTGCGCCCACTTTGTATGTACCCTTTGAAGAGCAGGGGTGGAAAGAACAACTTCAGCTTATGGCAGACTTTTTGGGCGAGTCCGTGGAAGCGCATCATTGGCTTTGCGAGTATGAGAAAAAGGTGAAGAGGGCCAGGGCACAGCTTCAACACGTTCTGGGCGATGAAACGGTACTCATCGTGCGGATTTTGAAAAACCAGCTCTATGTCCACTGCAATCGCAGTATGAATGAAGTGTTTCATCAGGATCTGCAAGTCAAACCTGCTTTTGTCTCGGAGCAGAACGAGTACGACCAGCTTGTGACTGTACAGGAAGTGGCTGCGCTCGCGCCAGATCGCTTGCTGCTGTTGGTTTGCCAAGAAGCTGAAACGCTGGCATGCTTCCAAGCTTTGAAAGCGTCGGGACCATGGCAAGAGATCGAAGCAGTCCGCAACAATCGGGCGCATCTCATTATGTCGGACCCTTGGCGAGAATACTCGGCAACGGCTCATGAACGGATCGTGGAAGAGAGTGTGAGATTATTTTCAGGAGATCGTCCATGTTGATTCTGGATTTCGTCCATGGTCGGGCATGAGTGGATGCTTTATAATCACGAATGATAATCGTTATCAATCATCTGAAGTGAAACATTACATTTCTGAGAGGGGTCTTTCAAGAATGAAAAAGATATACCTAAGCTTGAGCATTGCAGCGCTGGCATTGGCTCTGACAGCGTGCGGCGGAGGAAAAGAAGCAACGAATAACACGACTGCACCTACTGCACCACCTGCGACAACAACAACAGCTACAGCAGAAAAGCCAGCCGATGAAGCTAATAAAGCAGAGACACGCACGATCAAATATTTGGATAAAGAATATACCGTTCCTAGCAAAACAGAACGGATCGCCATTGTAGGCAGCATGGAGTCCATGGAAGATTCGCTGGTACTGAACGTGAAACCGGTAGGAGCGATTTCTGTAGGCGGTAAATTCCCGGAGATGTTTGCACCGATTACGGGCGAAGCTACATCCATCGGGGAAAAAATCCAACCGAACCTGGAAACCATCCTGTCCTTGAAGCCTGATGTCATTCTGGGAAGCAGTAAATTCCCGCCCGAGATGGCTGAGAAATTGAACAAAATTGCGCCTACCTTCCCTGTTTCCCACATTTCGACCAACTGGGAAGCGAATCTGCAGTTGCTGGGTGAGTTGACCGGCAAACAAGCGGAAGCCGAAAAAGCGCTCCAAGCGTACAAAGCAGAGGCAGAAGCAACCAAAGCAAAATGGGGCGAGAGCTTGAAGGATAAAAAAGTACTCGTGATTCGTCTGCGCCAAGGAAATATCAACATCTATCCAGAGAAGGTGTTCTTCAATCCAGCTCTGTACGCAGACCTTGGTTTGACTGCACCTGAAGAAGTAAAAGCAGCGAAGGCACAAGAAATTATCTCCATGGAGAAGTTCAGCCAAATCAACCCGGACTACCTGTTCATCCAATTCTCTCCAGACGAGAATAAAGACAAGCCAAACGCATTGGAAGATTTGCAGAACAACCCGATTTGGAAGAGCGTGAATGCTGTGAAAAACGGCAATGTTTACGTAAACGTGGTTGATCCTCTCGCACAAGGCGGTACTGCTTGGAGCAAAACACAATTCCTGAAGGCGGCTGTAGAAAAATTGTCTGCCAAGTAAAAGTGGGCGAGGGTAAGCTATGCAATCCAAAAAAGCAACTTCCATGATCATACTAGCTGTTTCGCCAGTGGTGATCCTCCTTACAATCTGGCTCTCCATTCATTACGGGGCCAAGTCGATTGATGCAGGGACGATTTATCAAGCTTTCTTTGCCTTTGATGAAGGGAATGTCGATCATCAAATTGTCATGCACTCTCGTTTGCCGAGAGTTTTGGGCGCACTCATGATCGGAGCATTTTTAGCGATATCAGGAGCGTTGATGCAGGGAATGACGAGGAATTACCTCGCGTCCCCCTCTATTATGGGTGTGTCTGACGGTTCGGTCTTTGCTGTTACGCTGTGCATGGTGTTCATTCCATCCGCTACGAGTGTCACGATGATTACCATGTCCTTAATCGGTTCAGCACTCGCAGTCGCGATGGTTCTCGCTTTTTCCCGACTGTTGCCGAACGGCTTGACGCCAGTAGGGATGGCGGTCATCGGCACGATTACGGGAACCTTTTTGAGCAGTATTTCAGCCGCG
The DNA here is from genome assembly GCF_001423865.2 of Brevibacillus sp. Leaf182. NCBI lineage: Bacteria > Bacillati > Bacillota > Bacilli > Caryophanales > Paenibacillaceae > Brevibacillus > Brevibacillus sp. Leaf182. The sequence goes on from NZ_LMPN02000016.1 coordinate 70,929, forward strand.
ATTTCTACTTATTTTCAAGTCTCGCAAAACGTCAGCTTCTGGTACAATGCCAGGCTGCATCTCTTGGAGCCTGGGCTGGTGAAGCTAGCGGTTCCTTTTGCCATCGTCGGTATTGTCCTCGCACTTCTTTTGTCCAAATCGATTACGATCTTGTCTTTGGGCGACGAAGTATCTCGCGGTCTCGGACAGAGAACGGTGATGGTTAAAGTGCTGGCAACGACCGCTGTCGTCATTCTGACAGGCATTTCTGTAGCGTTGGCAGGAAAAATCGCTTTTGTCGGGCTGATTATTCCGCATATTACCCGCTTTTTGGTAGGTCTCGATTATCGATGGATCATTCCGTGTGCAGGACTATTGGGCGGCATTTTCCTGGCCCTGTCTGACGTTCTCAGCCGATTTATGAACAGTCCTTTTGAGACCCCAATCGGTGTGGTAACGGCTTTTATTGGCGTTCCGTTCTTCCTCTATTTGATTTACAAGAGAGGAGGGGGAAAGCATGCCTAATCAAAAAGGTAGATTTCGTTTGCTGTTACTTGTCAACATTGCCTTGATTTTGCTGGCGCTTTATATCAGCGTGACCAACGGTGTATTTGACATGACGGTGATGGATGTCATCCGTACGTTATTGCGTGTTGATCCTGTAGCGGAATACGATTTGGTTATTTTCGATTTTCGCCTGCCGCGGATAGTTATTGCGGCATTGGTCGGCTTTGGCTTGGGGGTCGCTGGTACCGTCATTCAGGGGATCACCCGTAACGGGCTGGCTGATCCGGGGATATTGGGCATTAACGCTGGGGCAGGAGCCGCTATCGTCGCCTTTATGTTTTTCTTCGGTGGACAATTCATGGAGGCGAGCTGGTATTCCATCATGGCCATGCCTTTGTTCGGTTTGACAGGCGGATTGCTTGCGGCTGGACTGATTTATCTATTCGCCTGGCGTAACGGGGCGCTTGACCCACAACGACTGATTCTCGTGGGGATCGCCATTGGCTCCGGATTGGGTGCCGTGTCACTGTATCTCTCGTTAAAAATGAATCCCAACGATTTTGAAATGGCAACCGTATGGCTCTCGGGAAGTATTTGGAGTGCCAACTGGACGCATATTGCAGGGATGCTGCCATGGCTAGTCATACTCATTCCTGTTTTGATGCGCAAGGTGCATATTCTCGATTTGCTTCAACTGAGCGAGGAGTCCGTCAAAAATCTGGGTGTGTCTGTGGAAAAGGAGCGCAATATTCTCCTGCTGTCGAGTATCGGGATCGTGAGCGCGTGTGTCTCAGTTTCCGGAGGCATCGGATTCGTCGGCTTGATGGCACCGCATATTGCGAAGCGTCTGACGGGAATCCAGCACAGGTATGTTCTTCCCTTGTCGGGAACAATCGGGATGCTCATGGTCGTGGCAGCGGACTTTATCGCCAAGACCGTGTTTACACCCATTGAACTGCCAGTGGGTATCGTCATTTCCATCATCGGTGTTCCGTATTTCTTCTATCTACTGAGTAGAAGAAAAAAATAAAGAGGGGACGTGCAAATTGTGAAGGGACAATTGTTTGCAGACGTATGCCATCACCGAGCTCTGCTCGTATATTTGCCGCCATCCTATGACAAGAGTACATCCCGTTTTCCCGTCATGTATGTCCATGATGGCGGTGACTTGTTTGATCCTGCTTTTAGTACTGCACTCGATGTAATTGAAGAAAAGTTTGCAGAGGGAAAAATTCCTGAGCTGATTCTCGTCGGCATCCAACCAGGAAACCGCAGGGATGACTATACACCTTGGTTTTCCAAATCGATCTCGCCTGAGCGGAACATTGATTTTGGCGGGCAAGGAGATGCGTATCTTTCTTACGTCGCCAATGAATGTAAGGCGTATATCGACAGCAAGTACAGGACAGACCCTAGGCCGGAAAAAACAGGGATCATCGGATTTTCGCTTGGTGGCTTGATCTCGATGTACGCTGCGCACCAATATCCGGATGTTTTCACGAAAATCGGCAGCATTTCAGGATCGTATTGGTATGAGGGCATGGTTCCATTTATGCAGGAAAAGAAAATGTACCATCCCGAGCTGCGCATCTACATGGATGTTGGCAGTAAGGAAGGTGCCAAAAAACAAAACATCCAGAAACAAATGGTTCCGCTGACAAAAGAAGCGCATCAGATATTGGCGGATAGCGGCTTTACAGCGGATCAGCTCGCCCTGTTCATTGACGAAGGGGCGGATCATTTGAGCAAATGTGCAAACGCCAGATTTCCGGGGGCGTTGCAATGGCTCTGGAATGAGAAGGAGGAGACAGGAATGGAACTGGCCAAATTGATTAGAGAGCGCCGCTCAATTCATCGCTTTACAGATCGTGAGGTAGACCCTGCGTTGGTTACTGAACTGATGGATACAGCCGTGTGGGCACCGAATTATCACATGACACAGCCGTGGCGTTTTATCGTGACATACGGGGAAGGTAAGAGAAGAATCGCCGAAGCCGTGCGGATCATGAAGGAAAAGCGGGAGATTGATCCTGCGAAAAAGAAAGAAGTAGGCGAGAAGTTTTACAATAAAATCATGGCCATCCCGATGCTGATGACGGTCATCATGGAAGAAAGTCCGAACCTGATTACGCGTCAGGACGATTTCGCTTCGACCAGCATTGTTATTCATAACTTTAGCTTGCTGGCGTGGGAAAAAGGCATTGGTTTGACATGGGAGACGTACCCATGGATTCACGAGCAGGAATTCCGTGAAGCGATGGGCATTCGACCAGGAGAAAAAGTGCTGGGGAACCTGCATATCGGTTATCCAGCCGCGATTCCTGGCGCTCAGCCGCGTATTCCTGCAACAGAACGCATCACACTTGTCGACAAGGCATAGGACAAGATCAAGTGAATTTTTCTTGTCACAAGATTACTTTTTGTGGTACCCTTGGTTCATTCTACAAGAAAGGGTGACCATTAAGCCAATGATCTGCTAACTCCTATTTCCACAAAACCAATCGGATAAATCGATGCGTTTTTGGATAGGGGTAGTATGTGCATATTGGCGAATAGATGGTAGATCCTTTTTAGACTCACCAAAGGGTTTCTATGTCTTTTTGACGATAATATGCGTAGCCTCCTGTCCAGATCGCAATGGATAAGGAGGCTTTTTTATGTCAAATGTTTTGAAAAACCGCTATGTCAGGGCTATTTTGTTATCAGCATTTCTGTTGCAAATCGGAGTATGGGTGCGCAACATGGCGATTCTGCTCTATGTGATGGATCATACAGGAGGCGATCCGTTCGCTGTCTCCATGATTTCTGTGGCGGAATATGCGCCAATCTTTCTGTTTTCCTTTCTTGCTGGTACGTTTGCTGATCGCTGGAAACCGAGAAAAACGATGGTCTGGTGTGAGTTGCTCAGTGCTCTATCAGTTGTCGGAGTGCTGCTTACCTTCGTTTACGGCTCGTGGAAGGCCATCTTTTTTGCCACGCTTATTTCAGCCATTCTCTCTCAGTTTTCCCAACCGTCCGGAATGAAGCTGTTCAAGCTGCATGTACCTGGTGAACAGCTTCAGGTAGGAATGTCCGCGTATCAGACTATTTTCGCGATCTTCATGGTATTTGGTCCGATTGTCGGTACATTTGTGTTCCAGCAATGGGGGATGGAGATTGCCATGGTCATCACGGCAGTTGCGTTCCTCTCTGCGGCCGGTGTCCTGTATTTGCTGCCGCCAGATCGTGTCGAGAAAGAAGGCCAGCAAGAAACGGCACTGCTTGGGGAGATGGTCAGCGGGATTCGTTATGTCTTCTCCAGTCGCGTATTGTCAATGCTTGGCTTTTGCTTTTTGGCTGTTGGTTTCTCATTGGGAATGATTCAGCCGCTTGGGATTTTTCTCGTGACCGAACAACTGCAATTGCCGAAAGAAAGCTTGCAATGGTTAATTACTGCCCAAGGTGTGGGGATGATTGCTGGAGGGGCCATGACGATGGCTGCTGCCAAAACGATTCCACCGCAAAAGTTATTAGTCATGGGGCTTCTTGGAAATGCAGTCGCAGTAGCGATTTGCGGGATGTCCGCGAATCTGTGGCTGACGCTTGTTGCCCAGTTCATCGCGGGATTGCTCTTGCCCTCCATTCAAATTGGGATCAACACCATGCTGCTTAAAAATACCGAGAGTACCTTCATCGGTCGGGTGAATGGAATACTGACCCCGTTGTTTACAGGCTCCATGGTCGTCATGATGAGTATTACGGGGGTATTGAAGCTGCATCTTCCGCTCGCAGTCATTTACGGGATCGCTGCATTCCTGATGATCATTGGTCTCAGCTTTATTTTGCCGCTTTATCGTATGCGGGAAGGAAACGTGGTGCAAAGTACAGAACAGACTGGTATATGAGCGTTTGGAAGCAAAGGGAGGCTTGGACCAGATGGTGCACGAACAGATTTCTTCTATAGAAGGTTTGAAGATGGTAACTGCTGTTCGCGAGCTGGCGATGCGGTTGCCTGAAGTTACGGAGCAGGTAGACGCTTTTGGACATACATCGTTTCGCGTAAACGACAAGCCGTTTGTCATTTTGGGAGAGGGGGGCATTGAAGGCCCCTCCCTTTCTGTGAAGGTGCTGAAGACGACTCAAGAGATTTTGCTTGCGCAGGAGCATTTTTACAAGACGCCATACATCGGCCATCACGGCTGGGTTTCGATCCTGGACAAAAACGTGACTAGCTATGGTGAAATCGAGGATTACATACGGGAAGGCTATATGTGCGCGGCGCCCAAGCGATTGGTCAAACAATTGCAAGAGCAGCCTCGATAACACAGCCTTTATGAAAAAGCACACCTCCCCTGATCGTTCCTGTATAATTTTAGCGTGATGAGTAGTGAGCGAACGTTTGGCACAGCAGCATTCAGACAAAGGGGGAGCCGGTTTTGGATTGGAATCTCCAGCAGATGAGTAAATTGCTTGAGGTCGTTTTTGAAAATGCCCATGAACCGATGATCGTAACGGACAAGGACGGAAAAATACTCTTATTGAATCGGAGCTATCGGGAATTTCTGAATGTACAGGACGTGATCGGACAGCCAGTGACGGATGTCATCGAAAACACGCGGATGCATATTGTCGGTCAGGAGGGTGTTGCCGAGATCGCCGACATTCAGCAAATAAAAGGACAGAACATGATTGCGCATCGCATCCCGATCATGGACGAAGGAAAAGTGATTGCGGTTCTGGGAACGGTGCTGTTCCAGGATGTGCAGGAGCTTACTGCTTTGGCTGCGATGGTGGCTCAGTTGAAGGATGAGCTGACCTATTATAAGAAAGAGCTGCGGCGGCGGATGGGGGCTACCTATCATTTTGACCAAATCGTTGGGTACAGCCAGAAGCTGCAGGAGCTTAAAAAGTTTTCTCAGAAAGTTGCGAAAAGCGATTCGACTGTGCTCATCACAGGCGAAAGCGGGACGGGCAAGGAGCTGTTTGCCCACGCCATTCATGCCGAGAGCAAGCGGAAAATGGGGCCGTTCATTCGGGTGAATTGTGCCGCTATTCCGGATTCTTTGCTGGAATCAGAGCTGTTTGGCTATGAAGAAGGTGCGTTTACCGGAGCTGTTCGCCGCGGAAAAAAAGGAAAGTTCGAGCTTGCCAACCACGGAACCATTTTGTTGGATGAGATCGGGGACATGCCGTTGCCGCTGCAAGCCAAGCTACTGCGTGTTTTGCAGGAAAAAGAAGTCGAGCGGGTAGGTGCTGTTCGGACGACGCCAATTGATGTGCGAGTGATTGCTTCCACGAATTCGGACATGCTTCAAAGCATCAAGGAAGGGAAATTTCGGGCGGACCTCTATTATCGTTTGAATGTCGTGTCACTCTCGATCCCTCCGTTGCGCGAACGTTTGGAGGATTTGCCAGAGCTGGTTTCGAATCTGCTCAAACAGCTTGGGGAGTCCACTGGCGTTGTGGTCAGGGCCATTGATGAAGAGGTGTGGAACGTACTTCGGGGCTACTCCTGGCCAGGCAATGTACGGGAGTTGAAAAACGTGCTGGAACGAGCCCTTCATCTACTCGAAGACGATGTCCTGAAAAAGGAGCATGTTTGGCTGCCTGTATCTGACGAAGGGGCGCTCGCGTCCTTGTCGAGTCCAATTCATGTCGTTCGGCCATTGAAAGAAGTCTTGGAAGAGGCTGAGCAGGAAGCACTTCGCCAAGCGATGCAGCAAGCAGGGGGCAACAAGCTTACCGCCGCCAAGCTGCTGCAAATCAGCAAGTCCAGCTTTTACGAAAAGTGGGAGAAGTATCAGTAGTACGAGGCGTGTATAAGTCGGGGATGTGGCGTTGAGCCAGGTTCGCGGCTTTTTTCATCTACAGGACCAACGTTTTGGTAGATTCCGGTTTTCTGGAATAGAGCAAGATGAAATTTTGCTTAAACCCAGTAGCCTTCCTTGAGCAGATTCCCGAAAAGTTAGGCAGATTTTTGCTAGATTCCATAAAACCGGACAGAAATTTCCGGAAATCCGGAAAAACTGCAAACGCTATCATCTGCTTACCAACAGTCCAGACACGATGAACGGGTATGGTTGAACGATTTTTCTGGAATCCGCTGGAGTTGGCATGGTCCATGCAATTGAGTAGGATATGAAAGCGTTTTCTCCAAGTGAATACACAGAATTTCCTCTGTAAGCGGAGGAGAAAATTGAAAGGAGAATTATATGATCATCGAAGTGTTATCCATCTTGATTTCGCTCGGTCTCCTGATGTTTTTTGCGTATCGGGGCTATCCTGTTATCGTATTTGCCCCTATTTTTACGCTGCTGGCCGTTGTCCTTTCCGGGATATCTCTTTTGCCGAGCTACACCGAAACCTTTATGACGAATGCAGCGAACTATGTGAAATCATTCTTCCCTATTTTCTTACTGGGTGCCATTTTCGGAAAAGTCATGGAGTTGAGCGGTGCTGCCTCGTCCATTGCCCACACGATTGTAAGGGCACTTGGCTCTAATCGTGCGATTTTGGCTGTCGTTCTGGCATGTTCGATTTTGACGTATGGCGGGGTTTCCCTGTTCGTTGTGGCGTTTGCGGTGTATCCGTTTGCCGCCGCGATTTTCCGCGAGGCCAATATTCCGAAGCGTCTTATTCCAGGAACGATTGCGCTCGGGGCTTTTACGTATACGATGGACGCCTTGCCGGGTACACCACAAATTCAAAACATTATTCCTACGACTTATTTTGGTACGGATGCTTATGCTGCACCTGTTGTTGGAACGATTGGCGCCATTATGGTTTTCATTGGCGGGATGTTATGGCTGGAGCGCAGACGCAAACAAGCTGTCGCTGCTGGGGAAGGCTACGGCGAGGGACATACGAACGAGCCGGAATTGATCAAAAATGAATCCTACATGAACATCTGGGTGGCGATTCTCCCGTTGGCATTGGTGCTTGTGGGTAACTATATGTTCAGTAGAGGGATTTGGACAGTAGAGACGTGGTACGATCCAGCGATCCTCAAAGAATCATTTAAAATTGAGAAAGTGAAAAACGTCGTATCTTCTTGGTCACTGATTATTTCGCTCTGTCTTGGGATTATTGCCGCGCTTTTAATCAATGTGAAGCAAGTCAAAAACAAGCTGGCTAGTGGTTTGACTGCTGCCGCGATGGGCTCTCTTTTGGCGATCTTTAATACTGCCTCCGAAGTTGGATTCGGAAACGTTGTGAAAACATTGCCAGGCTTCAAGCTCATCCAAGGCTGGATTATGGGAGCTAGTGATCATCCGTTGGTTTCTGAGGCTCTGGCTGTAAACGTACTGGCAGGTGTGACAGGTTCAGCGTCGGGAGGAATGTCGATCGCGCTGGAGGTTATGGGCAAGCAATACCTGGAGATGGCGAATGCTGCGGGAATCAGCCCTGAGTTGCTGCATCGTATTGCCTCGATGTCTTCCGGTGGTATGGACACATTGCCGCACAACGGAGCTGTCATTACACTACTCGCGATTACTGGTTTGACTCATCGTCAATCGTACAAAGACATTTTCGCGATTACGGTTTTGAAAACAGCTGTCGTATTCATTCTGGCATTTGCCGTTTCTATTTTCTAATTTTATAGACAGAGAAAATGAGGAGCAGGAGAGGAGATACTTGGGTATGGAGAAATTGTTGGAGCAGCAGGTAGCAGTAGTAACAGGGGCAGCGAGCGGAATTGGATTGGAGATTGCCCGGACGTTTGCCGAGGACGGGGCGAAAGTCGTCATACTGGACTTGAATGGGGAATTAGCGGAAGCAGCAGCCGCCCAATTGCAAAAGGAAGGCCACGAAGCAATCAGCTTTGGCTGTAATGTCACCGACGAGGTACAAATGCAGGAGTGCATCCAGCAGACAGTCAAGACTTTTGGCAGCCTCGATATCTTAGTGAATAATGCCGGATTGCAATTTGTCTCTCCAATAGAAGAGTTTCCGACTGCAAAATTTGAACAAATGCTCAGTATTATGCTGACAGCGCCTTTTGTTGCGATTAAACACGTGTTCCCCATTATGAAGCAACAAGGTCATGGTCGTATCATCAATATGGCTTCGATCAACGGCTTGATTGGCTTTGCGGGAAAGGCAGCGTACAACAGTGCCAAGCACGGAGTCATCGGGCTTACCAAGGTTGCGGCCCTGGAAGGAGCAGCGGCTGGTATTACGGTAAATGCCATTTGTCCGGGGTATGTCGACACGCCGCTGGTACAAAACCAATTAGCGGATTTGGCTAAGACAAGAAATGTGCCGTTGGAAAAGGTGATGGAAGAAGTCATCTACCCGCTGGTGCCACAGAAGCGACTGCTGCAAGTAAAGGAAGTAGCGAACTACGCTGCCTTTTTAGCTAGCAAGAAAGCGTCAGGCGTCACGGGCCAGGCTGTCGTCATTGACGGCGGGTATACAGCGCAGTAAGACTGTTAAAGCCCCTGTTTTTATAGGGGCTTTTTTAATTTCGCTATCTTTTTTAAAAAACTAGTAAAAAAGGTCTTGTATTCTCTTTTTCTATGTGATAGATTATTACTTGTCGCCAAGAACGACGACAAAATACGAGAAAAGAAAACGAGATTCGATAAAAAACTTCTTGACTCGTAAATAACGAACGTGATAAGATATAAAGCGTTCGACAAAAATGCTCTTTGAAAACTGAACAGCGAAAGCGTTAATGAGTCTATCATTTAATGATTTGCCAGCTTTGAACCAGTAACAAACTTTATTGGAGAG
>NZ_LMPN02000014.1:0-185027 GCF_001423865.2 Brevibacillus sp. Leaf182
GATAGACTCATTAACGCTTTCGCTGTTCAGTTTTCAAAGAGCATATCGTTCTTTCCTTTCGTCGTTAGCGCTTGTGGCGCCGACCTTTTAAACTATATCAGATCTTCTTTTGAAAATCAAGGGTTATTTTTAGAAGTTCGAAGTTTTTTTCATTCTCTCTAAAATTCCCTTCAAAAGCGACAAGAGTTATCATACCAAGCCAGAAGCAAAAACGCAAGCATTAATACCTAGAATTTTATCCCATCCCCTGTTCATCCAGAACAGACAGCAATTCTCCCATAGAACGAATAACAATTCGCGGTTTGAAAAGCTCCGGAAGCTCTGACAATAAAGGATTCTTGCACTCTCTTCTCCACTTCTCCAAACAAAACAAACGCATTCCGTGATCATTTGTACGCAATTGCGGTTGGAGACTCAGCAATTCCTCTGGCAATTTTCGTTCTATTAAAATAGAGGTTACATGACTTCGATTAGCAAGTTGAATGTCATGATCCAAACGATCTCCTACATGAGCAATTACTTCTCCCTGCAGTTTTTGCAAAATAGCTGGATCAGGCTTACCAGCACCAGCGCGTTCTGGCGTAATGATCTCATCAAAGTAATCAACCAAGCCTAATGCCTCCATTACTGGTGCCTGAAACTTGTAAAAGCCATTTGTGACCACTGCTAACGAAAAGCCTCGCTTCTTTATCTCCTCGAGTATCTGGGGAATTCCATCCTCCAGCAAATTAACCTTGGGCATTACAGAGTGTTTCCGAACCAGCGATTCAATATCGATTTTATTTTCTATACGCAATGCATTGCATCTACTAACAAGGATATCATCCCAATCATACGCTTCTACGTAGCGTTCTTGGGACATACGCTGCTCATGCTCGGCTACCATTTCAGAAACAATGTCGTGCTCTCTTCCTAACTGACCGGAGATTACACGCGCAATCTCCGGAAATACCCACGCTCCAAACGGGTTTTGCATCAAGGTACCATCCAGATCAAAGCTAATCCAGCGTTTGCTCATTTTATCGCCCCCGACGTCAAACTGGCAAAAATCATATCCACACCGTGGCGTACTCCCCAAATAGTGTAAGCACGCCTAGCGGAATGGTGCCAAATTCTTCACTTTTTACATGCACAGCATTAAGCCAAGCACAAAAAAGAGACAGACGATTTGTCTGCCTCTCTTTGAAGCGAGCCGCTTTCTTACATCATGCCCATACCGCCCATGCCACCCATATCTGGCATGCCCATAGGAGCTTTGTTTTCTTCTGGTTTGTCAGCAATTACTGCTTCTGTAGTCAGGAACATAGCCGCTACAGATGCAGCGTTGGACAGTGCGGAGCGAGTAACTTTCGCCGCGTCAACAATACCAGCTTCGAGCATGTTTACATACTCTTCAGTTGCAGCATTGAAACCGATGCCCACTGCTTCTTTTTTCAGACGCTCTACGATTACAGAACCTTCGAGTCCTGCGTTCGCAGCGATTTGACGAACTGGCTCTTCCAAGGAACGGAGTACGATTTGTACACCTACAGCCTCTTCGCCACCTACGTTGATCGCTTCAACCGCTTTGATTGCGTTGATCAAAGTAGTACCACCACCAGGTACGATACCTTCTTCTACTGCTGCGCGAGTAGAGTTCAGAGCGTCCTCGATGCGGAGTTTTTTCTCTTTCAGTTCGGTTTCAGTAGCTGCACCGACTTTGATTACTGCTACGCCACCAGCCAATTTAGCCAGACGCTCTTGCAGTTTTTCGCGATCGAAATCGGAAGTAGTATCTTCGATTTGTTGACGGATTTGGGTTACGCGGCCCTCGATGGAAGCCTTGTCGCCAGCACCTTCAACAACAGTTGTGTTTTCTTTTGTAACCACGATTTTGCCAGCGCGGCCCAGTTGCTCCAGCTTAGTGGATTTCAGGTCCAGACCCAGTTCTTCCGTGATCACTTCACCGCCAGTCAGAGCAGCGATGTCTTGCAGCATAGCTTTGCGGCGGTCGCCGAAGCCAGGAGCTTTAACCGCTACAGCTGTGAAGGTACCACGCAGTTTGTTCACTACGAGAGTAGCGAGCGCTTCGCCTTCAACATCTTCAGCGATGATCAGGAGTGGTTTGCCGCTTTGTACGACTTGCTCGAGTACAGGCAGAACTTCCTGGATGTTGGAGATTTTTTTGTCAGTGATCAGGATGTAAGGGTTGTTCAGAACCGCTTCCATCTTGTCAGTGTCAGTGATCATGTAAGGGGAAGCGTAGCCACGGTCAAATTGCATACCTTCTACTACTTCCAGCTCTGTTACGAATCCTTTGGATTCTTCAACAGTGATTACGCCATCTTTGCCCACTTTTTCCATTGCTTCAGCGATCAGGTTACCTACTTCTGGATCGTCAGCGGAAATAGCAGCTACTTGCGCGATAGAGGATTTGTTCTCAACCGGCTTCGCGATGGATTTGATTTCTTCTACAGCTGCACGAACTGCTTTTTCCATACCACGACGGATAACCATTGGGTTAGCGCCAGCAGTTACGTTTTTCAGACCTTCACGGATCATAGCTGCAGCAAGTACAGTTGCAGTTGTTGTACCGTCACCAGCGATGTCGTTGGTTTTGGTAGCAACTTCTTTAACCAGTTGCGCACCCATGTTTTCGTAAGCATCTTCCAGCTCGATTTCTTTCGCGATAGTAACACCGTCGTTAGTGATCAACGGAGAACCGAATTTTTTCTCAAGAACCACGTTACGGCCTTTTGGACCGAGGGTTACTTTAACCGCATTTGCCAAAGTTTCAACACCGCGGAGCATGGAGCGGCGAGCGTCTTCAGAGAATTTGACTTGTTTAGCCATCTAAACTCAACCTCCTGTTATGTGTTTATTCGTTCGACTTCCTATGTTAAGAGCCTTAACCGATGATCGCGAGGATATCGGATTCGCGCAGCACGAGGTATTCTTTGTTGTCTACCTTTACTTCAGTACCAGCGTATTTGGAGAAGATTACTTTATCGCCTTCTTTTACTTCCAAAGCGATGCGCTCACCGTTGTCAGCAACACGGCCAGAACCTACTGCGATTACGCGGCCTTCTTGCGGTTTTTCCTTTGCAGAATCAGGCAAAACGATACCGCTTGCAGTCGTTTCGTCTTTGGAGATAGCTTCGATTACCACACGGTCACCCAATGGCTTAAGCACTAAAAACACCCTCCTCAAAAAATGTAGGTAAACAATATTTCTGTTGTTAGCACTCGACTGTTATGAGTGCTAACACCCAATTCCTATAATAATGAATCACTATGTACTTTGCAAGTAGTTTCCCTCACTTTTTTCCATATGCAACTGCTTGACTACTCTTCCTCCTAGCAAATTGCATTCTCTAGCAAAAAGGTTCTAGTATTCGGACACGCTCATATAAATGAAACATAGAATCAGGCAAGCTCGCCAAGGAGGGAATTGTTCCATGCACAAATGGCTCTGGATTGGCTTAATTGCCCTGGGAGTCTTGGGAATCAGCCGTCTCTTCACTTCGGATACTACTTCCTTTATACGGGTCAACCTTACCCCCGCCTCCATCTATTGGGATGGCCGTGAAATCGTCGCAAGCGAAAAACCCAGGTACAACACGGAGAAAGGCAAGGAAATACCAGCTTCCTTCGAATACGAAGGAACGCTATATGTACCTCTATCCATGATCAGTCGGCACTTGAATAAGCCTATCGGTTGGGATGAAACTTCCCAAACCGCGTGGGTCGGTCAATCTCCTGAACTCTCCATCGATCAGCCTGAAAAACAGACTACACCCGATGCAGTCCCTGCCTCTCTGGCGCTTCCCCAAAAACCTGCGACAACCAAACCACCTGCGGTACCCATTCGAGTGGAGAAGCCTAATACGATTTTTGACATAGGTCTCGGCATGTCTTCTGAGGAAGTACACAAACTGTTAGGTGAGCCTGCTCGCCGAGAGCCAAGCAGTCTCGGCTATCAATGGTGGGTGTACAATCGCGAGCCAGCCCGATACATTCAAGTCGGCATCGCAAATGACAAAGTCGTCGATGTGTACTCTCTCGCTCCGACAGCAAAGCTCGGAAACATCGGAGTTGGCACCAGCCAGCAATCACTGGAGCGTCAGTTGGGTGTACAAAACATTGTTTCTTTCTCTTTTCAGGGGGCACAAATCCAGATTACCAATCAAAAGCAACAACGCCCTCTCGTCATGAAAGACGACACCCCCTACATTTATTACTTGGACAAGCAAAATGGCAACAAGGTTACCGCCGTACGTATAATGGATACGCAAATGCTATTGCGCGGCAGTTTTTACGAAACGAAATGGACCTATCAAGGTCAGGCTCCCAATTTTGATCCCCCGCCGCTTCGTGTCAGCGAACGAGAGCAGGTCAATGCTGCATCCGAGCGGCAAATTCTCGATCTGGTCAATGTTTCCCGCTACCGATACAAGCTTCCGCCCCTGCAATGGAACGAAAAAGCTGCCGATGTTGCACGAAAACACAGCATGGACATGGAGGGCAACAACTTCTTCGACCACATCTCTGCGACTACCGGAAGTAATCCATTTGACCGCATGAAAAGTGCCTCTCTCGCTTACAGTATGGCCGGGGAGAATATTGCAGCAGGCTACACGGATGCGATCGAAGCCCATGAAGGCTGGATGAACAGTCCAGGCCATCGCAAAAACGTACTCGAAAAAGGCTTCACCCAGTTAGGAGTGGGCGTCTATACAGACTACTTCACCCAAACCTTCCTCACTCCCATGAAATAATCGAAAAGCCCGGTTTCGTCTCTTTTTATGGACGACCGGGCTTGTTTTTGCAAGAAGAAGCGCCGCTTTAGGGCAATTTCACTTGCTCCCTCAGTTGGTCAACTTTTTCGGTAAACTCCACAACGACCGTTTCATATTCCTTCGTGTGCAAAATCAACCACGGACGACGCTCCCCTTTTTTGGGCATGATGACAAACATCTCTGCAATCATCGCGTCAAGATTAGCGGATTTTAGCTTTATCGGCTTTGGGGGGACTAGCGGAATTTTTACGATCATGGCGGAATCCAACGATGGATTAAACTCCAAGACCCGTCCGCTCACACTTTGCAAAATCTGCTGGGCCTCCTCCTGAAAACCAGTTGTATTTTCAAAGCTGGCCACAACGCGCTGCTTGTCCGTATCAAACAGTTCGATAGGCTCCCCCAGCCCGGCGGCATTAGCCGTACTCCCAGAAAAGAGCAACGCCAAGCATACGATCAGCCACATATTCAGCACCTCCCGGATCATAACCTCCGTAGTATTTCCTAATTTCTGCAGGAATAACAAAAAAGTCCTCTGCCACCAGGGACAGAAGACTTTTTCTCCTACTCGTTATTGAACGGGTTCGTTTGTTTCAAAACTGCCGTATTCTTGTTCCCACGCCTCTTGTTCTTTCAATTGCTTGCGATAAACAACACGGGATAGCCAAATGCTCAGCTCGTACAGAAGCAGCAAAGGGATGATCACGAGAATATCGCTGACAATCTCAGGAGGCGTCAAGGTAATCCCGACTACAGCTAGTGCAAAGTAAGCGTAGCGCCGTGCCTTTGCCAGCCTCATTGGATTGAGGATACGCAGTCTCGTCAGGAACATGACGATAATCGGCAACTGGAACAGTATCCCGAACGGAATGACCATATTAAACATGAAGCCAAAGTATTGTGCGATTCCGTAGTTCGGGTCTGCGCCCATCGATGCTGTAATACTGGTCATAAACTGCATGACCATCGGGAAAACGACGTAGTAGCCAAACAGGATACCAACGATAAACAGAAAACAAGCTGCCGGGATGAAGTAAAGCGTCCCGCGCTTTTCCTGTACTTCCATCCCTGGCGAAACAAAACGCCAAACGTGATAAAGTGCTACAGGCAGTGTGATGACAGCGCCCACCAGGAAGGCAACCTGCATGTAAACACGAAGTGCGTCTGACGGATGCAATGAGACAATGGGCACGCCATCCGCAATCGGTTCTTGCTTTAAATAATCCACGAGTGGACCGGCGAGGAAAAAACCGACGACCAATGCGACAATAAACACGGCCAGCACCCATATGATGCGTTTGCGCAGTTCCGTCAGGTGCTCTACCACTGTCATTTCCTGATCCTTCATGGTAACCACCAACCTTACCTGTTACGCGTTCTTCTGCTCTTTTTCCATTTGCAGGCGCTCTAGCTCCAGCTTTTCGCGGATTTCTTTTTCCAAGCGCTCGCGTTCCATTTTTTCACGAACCTCGCGTTCAATTCGCTCCCGCTCCGCCGCTTCCTTGTCAGCGACAACCGGCGTTGTTTTGACAGACGCTTCTTTGGAGGCTAGCTCCTTGCGCTTTTTCTCCTCATCGTCGTCTTCATCGTCGCTTGTCAGACTACGCGTAGCATTTTTGAATTCTTTCAAAGTATGACCTACCGCACGCCCCAATTCTGGAAGCTTTTTCGGACCGAAAAGCACCAAGGCTAAAACTAAAATTAAGATTAATCCAGGAATCCCAATTGAGCTCATACGTGTTCACTCCTTTTTCTAGTGAAGTCGTTTGCTTTTGTTATTTGCCAGTCTAACCAGCTAGCACTTTCGTAAACCACCATATCCAAGTCTTGTCATATCAGAGGCGACAATTCGCTCCCCAGCCAATATCCGCGGCAAAAATACATCAAAGGAAGTAAATGTTTCATGCATGACCGCTCCCGGCAATCCGAGAATCGGTACATCACCTTTGTAAGCAACCATTAACATGGAGCCCGGTAGCATCGGCGTACCGTAGCGCACTACTTCCGCTCCTACTCCTGCAATCGCTCCTGGCGTGCGGTCGTCCGGATCGACAGACATGCCCCCCGTGACCAGGATCAGATCGACCCCTTCATCGAGGAACGAGTGAATCTGCTGTTCGATCGCTTCCTTGTCATCTGGCGCAAAACGCTGGTCTACGACCGTAGAGCCGAGAGCTTCCACCTTGTTTCGAATGACAGGACCGAACTTGTCTGCAATCCTGCCAGAGAAAACTTCTCCCCCTGTTGTAACAAGTCCCACTCTTTTATCCTGAAACGTTTTTACTTGTACAATTGGTTCGTCAAACTGTTTGGCCAGTTGCTCCAGCTCGATGATTCGAGACTCTTCCATAATTAACGGGATGATTCGTGTAGCCGCCAATGTATGTCCCGGATGGACGACCTGATCGCCGTAAATCGTGGAGAACGCAATTCCTTCGAGCTTGTTCAACGCATGGACAGCTTCCTCGTTGATTTTGGCTAACCCTGTTCTCGCGGCCTTCATCGACACCTTGCCCTCATATGGAGGCGTCAAGGTCAAGCCTTGTCCGGAAACAGCCTTCGCGATACGAATGCCCGCTTCTTCCTCATGGATGTAGCCTTCTGGCATCTCCAGCACGTAAATATGCTCTTTGCCAATGGACAACAGCGGTTCAATATCCGCCTCGGTGACAACATGCCCTTTTTTGAACAAGCGTCCTTTAAATTCTCCAGGCAAAATTTGCGTCATATCGTGAGGAAGCATCATTCCGATCGCTTCACGCACTGGCACTTCCCGCATCTGAGGTTTTTCTACCAATGCAATCCTCCCCAATCTTCGTTTGCTTCTCCCGTTCCTTGCAAAATGTGCAAAGCGTCGGACAACATATCGCCAATCGCATTGAAACAGATTTCTACGCCTTTCGGATTACCAGGGAGGTTGATAATCAACGAATTCCCCCTCGTTCCCGCAACTGCACGGGTCAGCATCGCCCGACGGGATTGCTGCAAACCAGCACGGCGCATTTCTTCGGCCAAGCCTGGGACTGGTCTGTCAATGACCCATGCTGTCACTTCTGGCGTAACGTCACGCGGGCTAAGCCCCGTGCCTCCGGTAACAATCAACAGATCGCATTTTTCGCGGTCTACGAGCTCAATCATATGTTCTTGCAAATCTTCCATATCATCACTAACGGCACGGTATACAGCGACATCTACTTGAAGCCATTCCCTTGTCAGATGACGAACAATTGGCATACGATCGTCCACACGATCTCCTCTGGCAATCGAATCACTTGCAGAAATAACGCCTACCTTCCATTTGCTCACGATACATTCCTCCGGTTTCTCATTCGATAGTATTGTACACTTTTCTGTCAAAAACGTCTCGTCGTTTTTCCTTGGCGGATAGTACCATTCGCGGCTGGAGAAGGCATGAAAAAGCTGCTGACACAAAACATTCAAAAATGCAGAAGACCTTTTTCAGTGACAACTGCATCTAGCAAAACATCATGAGGCTCTAGCGGCACATGCTCCACAACCTGAAGAGAGAAACCGACTCCAACCAAGAACGGGAGCTTTTTCAGCGTTGCCAGAAAGCGATCATAATAACCACCGCCATACCCCATTCGTCCACCCTTGCTGTCAAAAGCAACACCGGGAACAACGATCGCATCCAAATGTGATACGTCCGCTTCCTCTGCCAGGGCAGGGTCCGGCTCCCAAATCCCGTAGACGCCTTGCTTTAGCATGTGCGATCCTGTATACCGATACGGAATGAGACGTCTCTCGGCAACATTGGTGAACGGTAGCCATATGTCTTGGCCTCGCTTTTTTGCCTCATGTAGAAAGGGCAGAATATCCAGTTCATCGCCAAAAGGATGGAAAGCCATGATTGCTTTGGCATCAGCCACCCTTTCATGAGACAGCAAGTGATCGCATACTTCTCTGGAAAGCTGCTCCCGTTCTTTTGCAGACATGGACTTGCGCCTCTCCAAAATATGGCTTCGTAGCTGTTTTTTATTCGTTTTTTGGTCCATGACAACCTCTTCCCTCTTTCGTAACGTGCTTGGGACATTCCCGCGAGGCTTGTCCCATGCGCTCTCTCTAGGCTACACTGGCATTAGTATATAAAGAGGTGAATCCGATGATTTTGCTACAAGCTGAACATATAGAAAAAACGTATGGTATCGAAACCATTCTACAAGACATCTCCCTGCAAATTCAAACCGGGGAAAGGGTTGGTCTGGTTGGCGTAAACGGTGCAGGTAAATCGACTCTAATGAAGATCCTCGCCGGCGAGCTAAGCTACGACAAAGGAATTATCCGCATTCCAAAGGATGTTACTCTCGGGTATTTGGCACAAAACAGCGGCCTTGAATCGGAACGATCGATTTGGGATGAGCTGTTGAGCGTGTTTTCCCATCTGCAAAAAGAAGAGCTGGAGCTTCGTGAGCTCGAGGCTAAAATGGGCGATCCGGCTATTCTCGCTGATGAGAAGCGTTACCAGCAACTGTTGGAAAATTACTCTCACCGCTCGGAAGCCTTTAAGGAAAAAGGCGGCTACAGCTACGAGGGTGCGATTCGTGGGGTTTTGCACGGCCTGCGCTTCGCGGACTTCGATTACACGACACCGATCCGCACATTGAGCGGCGGACAAAAGACTCGTCTGGCACTAGCCAAGCTGCTGCTCCAATCTCCTACCATTCTTCTGCTCGATGAGCCGACGAACTACCTGGACATCGAAACACTGACTTGGCTGGAGACGTATTTGCAAAACTACCAGGGCGCCATTCTCGTCGTTTCCCATGACCGTTACTTCCTGGACAAGCTTGTGACCGTTGTCTATGAAATCGAGCGGACACGTGCTACCCGCTATGTCGGTAACTACAGCCGCTTTCTCGATGAAAAGGCGGCTCGGCTCGAACAGGATTTGAAGCGATTCGAAAAACAGCAGGAAGAGATCGCCAAGCTGGAGGATTTCATCGCGCGAAACATCGCTCGGGCTACGACGACCAAACGAGCGCAGAGCCGGCGCAAGACGCTGGAAAAGATGGACCGCTTGGACAAGCCGATTATGAACAACAAATCCGTCCACTTCTCCTTTGATGTGGCAAAAATGAGCGGCACCATTGTAATGAAAGCAAACAACGTCGCGATTGGCTACCCGGATGCTGTTCTTTCTCAGGGTCTTACGTTTGAAATCGAGCGCGAGGAGCGTGTGGCCTTGGTCGGTCCCAATGGTATCGGGAAATCGACACTGTTAAAAACGATTGTGGAACAGTTGTCCAAGCTGCGCGGCGATATTCATTTCGGGAGCAATGTAACGATCGGGTACTACGACCAGGAGCATCGTAACCTGAACGAACGGAATACAGTACTCGGCGAAATTTGGGATGAATACCCGAACATGCTGGAAAAGGACGTCCGCACCTTGCTCGGTAACTTCTTGTTTAGCGGTGATGATGTACAAAAGAAGATCAGCGACCTGTCTGGAGGAGAACGTGCACGCGTCTCTCTGGCAAAGCTCATGCTAAAGCAAGCAAACTTCCTGATCTTCGACGAGCCGACGAACCACTTGGATATTTTCAGTAAGGAAGTTCTCGAGAATGCCCTCTATGATTATCCAGGTACGATCCTGTTCGTCTCCCATGACCGTTACTTCTTAAACAAGATTGCCACCCGCGTCCTAGAACTGACAGGTGATGGCGTGACCAGCTATTTGGGTAACTACGATTACTTCGTAGAGAAAAAGCAGGAACTGGAGGAGCTCGCAGCCGAACAAGCAGCGCAGCCCGCAAAAAAACAAGGCGGTACCGTAGCGGCACAGCCTGAGAAATCCTCTTATGAGCTAGATAAGGAAGCGAAACGTCGCGAACGTCAACGTCAGCGCCGTTTGGAAGAGATTGAGGTCACGATTCAAAAACGAGAGGCTGACATTGTCAAATGGGAAGAAGAGCTCTGTCTCCCGGAAATTTATAGTGATCATGTGCAGGCAAAAGAACGCAACGATCAAATTCATGCTGCCAAAGAAGAACTGGAGCAGTTGTATGACGAGTGGAGCGCGCTATCAGAAGAGTAATCCCATCTCACGTAGAACAGCGCTCCTGCGCGGGCTCCTCCAAGGCAGCATAGAGAGCAGGAACCACTAGAAAGGTAATGCAGGTAGCTGCTGTGACGATGCCCGAGTCATTGAGAATCAGCCCAGCCAGTGCACCGACAATGACACCCGCAAAGCCTTTGACCAAGTATGGCGTGTCCTTCGCCAGATGGTGCAAAAAGCGGTCGTTTTTCAAAGCGAGAACGCCTAGTGCAATCAGGGAGACGACAAATGCTTTGCTCCAAATGGAAACGCGAATCAAGCGGAGATTCATCGCCAGCTTGCGTTCAATCATCTGCCCTACCTCGGACCATTCCCCATGTACAATCTGCTGAGAAAGCCGTCCGACATGGGTCAAGGGCTGATCTGACATGAGACTGATCGCCATCAAACTGCATACACCCATAACCAGGCCGCCTGCCAACAGCAGGAGGCCTTTTTTGCCGATTCGCCAGCCCTCAAGGCGTGACAATGCCACGGTAAATCCGATCAGTCCCGCAAGAAAACCGCCTGCGTCCGTTCCCAGGTTCGGTGCCACCATGTAATAAAGCACGATACTGTACATCGCTACAGAGACAGCAAGTAACCATTTATTTTCCCGACCTAGCTCCTTTTGTCCCCCACGCATTCTCTCGTACAGCGAAGCCACCAACATGATCGTGCTGCCGATCAGGACCCCTTCGTATTCATTTCCTAGCCCGTAAAACCTCGCTCCGATTACCGGATCATACCCGAGGTACGATTGCCGCATCAAATGAGCGCCAGTCCATCCGTCCACCAGCAGAATGGCTGTCGTCACTCCGCTAACTGTCATCACGATTCGCGGGAGAGCATGGGCTTCCTGCCAAAAAGCCGCGACCAGGGCAGTCATGATGAGTCCCCCTAAGACAACCGCGCCAGAAACTTGCCAGTCGATCAGGCTCTCCGCCAAAAGCAATGCCGGAAACCATAATAAAGCCAGCAGCGCAAGTCGTATTCCTCTACGAAGCCGCAAAAGTCCTGACCCTTCTCTCTTCCGCCCAAACCACCAAAGAACAACCGCACACCCTACAATGACAATCTGCAGCATGACGAAGGTATAGAGCACTGCTGGCCGAGTCGCATACGTATGATGAATCTCGCCTACCTGATTCTGAAGGGCAGTAAGACCATTGCCTTTTTCGACACGTATGACATGACCAGCCAACCCTTTGGGTACGGGTACGTCCAGCCAGGACAGTATTGTTGGTACCATATCCAGTCCACTGACTAATCCCGACTGTCTGGTGGTAGCTGATGTCAAAACTCCACTCGCTTCCTCTCCCCAAATGAACACTGGAGTAAGGAGAGCCTTTTCTTTTGCCGCCACATGATTGACTGCTGGTGATGCCAATACAATGCGTTGATGTGGTTTACGTTCCACAAGGAGTTGGTCAAGGAAAAGGGACAAATCACGCAAAACACGGTGATACTGCCGGGTAAACTGACCTGGGTCCATTTCCGCACTCAACTGATATAACCGGGACAAATCTGAGAGTTGAGCAATGATCAAGCCTGCTTGACGCTCGCTGTGGATTTTCTCAAGCAAGTAAGCGTAGTTTGTCTTGATTCCGTACGGATAACCGCGAAGGAGCTCCATACTATTTGTAGAAATGTCCCCTGTCGGAACCCTTCCTTGCTGGTCCATCGCAAACAGAACGGCATGTCTCTGGCGGATATCCTCATAGTCACCGTTTCCGTATAAAGCGACCTGAATATTTTTTGCAGCAAGCACGGTTCCAAGAAGCCCGATTTGCGCAGAATACGGTTTCTCCCGATTATCTGTCAAGAGACGGAAAATACCCGGAAAAATGATCGAGGAGCGCGCCACCTCCTGCGCCTGATCACCACCTAGCTCTTGCGCCCGTTCACCCGCTGTTTCCCTGGACGAGAGTACTTCATACGGATGATAGCCTGTCCCGCTCTTTTCAGAGTAAAGCGCTTGACCACCACTCCCCATGAGCAGGTAGCCGTTTGCGGCTGTACGCGATCCGGGTGATCTTATGGACAGAGCTCCAGCTCCTGCATCATCCAGCCATTTATCCACAGTAGATAACTTTTTGAGTTGCTCCAGATCATGAAACGACATCCCTTCCACAAACAGCATGATGACCTGTTGTTTTTCCTTTGCCACCAATGGTTTTCCTATATTTGTAGCTAGAAACAATATCAGGAATGACAAGCAAATCAGCGCGAGTTTCTTTCTCACAAGTCCCCCTCCTGTTGATAACTCGACTTTTTTATCCACATTTTCCACAGAATAATCCACAGAGTATAAGCGGTTTTCCCGGTCATTTTCTCGTGTTATCACCAGTATTCACAGGAGTATATGTGAACAATCCAGAAAGTTATCCTATGATGTGGATAAATCGTAGGTAGAAGGACGAAAAACAACTGAACCTTTTTGCCTCTGTTAGCGAATATAGGGGTGTAATACGTTCTGGAGGGGCCCCCATGAATGATAAAGAGTTACTCCCTTGGCTGGAAAAAATGCTGACGGGAGACGAAGCAGCTTTTCGCGTCGTTTATCAAGCCACGCACACCGATGTTCATCGTACGATCGCTTTTCTTGTCTACAACAAGCAAGACATCGAGGACATCACGAACGAGACCTATATTCGTATGTGGCGCTCTTTTCACACTTTTGATCAGAGTCGGCCATTTCGATTTTGGCTTCACGGGATCACCGTTCGTCAGGTGCAGGACTGGAAAAGGAAAGCTTGGCGAAGAATACGGCTCTTTGAACGAAACCGCCTTATGTACGATGAGCAATTTGATTGGGCAGATTCCACAGTGATCCAATCAGAGACACAGCTCGAATTGCTCAGAGTCGTTCGTACACTTTCGTACAAGCTACGCGTAGTGGTCATTCTGCGCTATTTTCACGATTATGCTCTGGATGAAATCGCCGAGTTGCTGCAAATCCCGCTGGGTACCGTGAAATCCAGGCATCATCTGGCACTAAAAGCGCTGCGCAAGCATTGCGAATTAACAGGAGGAGACTCTTATGTCCATAGACAAACAACTACGCGATGAGCTTCTTCAATATGCTGAATCGTTGAAAACCCCACCTGAGATCGAGAGTCGTGTGTACCTCTCCTATCAAAATGACTTCTTGCAAAAGAAAGGGAGATTATCCATGAAAAAACGTTTGATAAGTGGAATCATAGCAGTGGCTATCCTGATCCCAACAGCGGCCCTGGCGACACCTTATTTAGCTGATCAAATCTTCGGGTCATCGCAAACCATCATCGAGCGTGGTGGAACACAGGAGGATTATCAGGAAATCGAGAAATTCTTTCAGGAAGCAAAAAGTAAGCTGACTGAAGAAGAGTACGCGGAGTTTTCGGCGATCATGAAGCAACTCATGGATCTGAAAATAAAGATCACGGATGAAAACGGGGTGATGCACGAGGATCGGCTGACTGCTGAGGAACGAAAGCAGTTTGAAGAGATACTCCCCCAAAAAGCCGCTCCCTTTTTCGAAAAGTTGCGTGGCGGCAAGGAATAAAAGAAAGGGACTATCCGGCTTGGATAGTCCCTTCTTGCATTTACATCTATTGCTCAGAAAGCGACAGACTTGGCACGCCATTCAGATCGAGCCCTTCAAACTGTCCTTTTTCATACTTGATAAAGCCTGCTGCGGCAATCATCGCAGCGTTGTCTGTGCATAGTGAGAACGGTGGAATCACCAACGGAATTCCTTCTGCCTCACACCTCGCTTGCAGTCTCTCACGTAATCCACGATTGGCTGCAACGCCCCCAGCCAACAATACCTGCTTCGCTCCATGAGAACGAGCTGCCCGAATCGTCTTTTCTACGAGCACTTCTGTTACAGAGTCTTGAAAGCTCGCAGCCAGATTCGCCGGTTCGATCGTCTCTCCTCGCTGAGCTGCATTGTGCAAGGTATTGAGCACAGCTGACTTCAAGCCACTGAAGCTGAAATCGTAGGAGTCTGGCTCCAGCCATGAACGAGGGAGCGGTACTTTTGCCTCCCCTTCATGTGCAAGGCGATCAATATGAGGTCCGCCTGGATACGGCATATTCAGCGCTCGTGCTACCTTATCATACGCTTCCCCTGCAGCATCATCCCGCGTTTCCCCCAAAATCTCGAACTGACCGTGCTCCTTCATCCAGACAAGCTCCGTATGCCCGCCCGATACGACGAGTGCGATCAGCGGAAACTCCATTTCTTGCACCAGACGATTCGCGTAAATATGACCCGCGATATGATGGACACCAATTAGCGGGATGCCTCTGGCCATGGAAATGGCTTTTGCTGCTGCCACGCCAACTAACAGGGCTCCGACAAGCCCAGGCCCGTACGTCACCGCAATTGCCTGGATGTCATCCAGCGTTTTCCCGGCCTCGGTCAGTGCCTCTTCGATGGTAAGCGTAATATTCTCTACATGTCTGCGAGAAGCCACCTCAGGCACGACTCCGCCAAATCTTTTATGGATATCGGCTTGGGAAGCGATGACGTTCGACAGCACCTCTCGACCATCACGGATGACAGCAGCCGATGTCTCGTCGCAGCTTGTTTCAATTCCTAAAATATAAGTAGGAGCACCTGATTCCCTATGTGCTTCGTATTTTTGCTGTATGCGCTTCTCGTAGCGCGACGTATACGTCTTGTTCATTACAATGTCACCCACATAATGATTGCGTCCTCATTGTTATCCGAATAATATCCCTTGCGTCGCCCATGCTCTTTAAAGCCGAGCTTGATATACATGTTCCGCGCGACTGTGTTCGAAGGTCGAACTTCCAGCGTCATGCTATGGGCACCCTGCATCTTGGCAACACCCATCATTTTGATCATCAGTGCCAATCCAACCTTTTTTCCACGATATAATGGATGGACAGCGATATTTGTAATATGTGCCTCATCGATCACGATCCACATGCCGCAATAAGCGATAACCCGATTTTGGTGAACGACGACTACATAGCGTGCATTTGGATTTCTCGTCAGCTCGTTGACAAATGCATCATGCGGCCATGGAGTTGTAAAAGCCAAGCGCTCCAGCTCTGCCACAGCCCCAACGTCCTGCATCGTCATATAACGATATTCCAAATCGATTGGTTGACTCATGCTTTTACTCCTTTACGGCCCCCGCCTGCTTTTGGGCAAGCCACTTCGCTTCTGCTTCTGCCAGTTGCAAATACTCCGGAACCAGTTCATGCGCATTTGTGCCGTCTTGTAGCTTGCGCAGTGCCACATAGCCGATATGGGCTGCACGCGGGTGATTGAACGCTGGAGAAGCAAATTGCGCCTGATTCCCGAGCTCTTGCACAATCGTCTCCCGATGCACCCTTACATCTTCACCCAAGAACAAGATCGGCTCTCCTTGCGCCAGATCTCGCAACAGTGGCAGCCATTCTCGCAACAGGATGATTTGTTCTGTGGACTGCGCTCGTACCGCCTCCATGCCATCGGAACGATAACAGCCGGTATACACTTGACCTCTGCGCGCATCGAACAGCGGTACAATCAATCCAGAGAAGCCTGTGGCATTCATGGCGATTACCTCCAGACTGGATACACCGATGACTGGCACATTCAGTGACCAAGCCATGCTTTTCGCAGAGGCAACGCCGATTCTTACACCTGTATAGGAGCCCGGTCCGTTTGCCACCCCGAAACCACTGAGATCCTCTGGCGCTGTTCCTGTTGCATCGAGCAGTTCACTGACACAGTCCATCAGACGCACGGAATGGTTTTTTTGCTGGTTCGTCGTCATTTCTGCCAAGACCCGCTCTTCCTCTACCACAGCTACACTTAGCACCAGATTCGATGTATCAATCGCCAGTACGCGCATCAAAATCAAACTCCTCACACAATTTCACATAACGATTCCCTTGAGGAACCAGCTCGATCATCCGCTGTTCCTCCCCTTCTCTACGCAGGAAGACGGTCATCCGATCTGTCGGCAGGACATCCTCGATCAAAGAGGCCCACTCTACGACACAGACACCTTCTCCAAAAAAGTAATCGTCCAGACCAAGAGAGTCTGGATCATCGCCTACCCGGTAGACATCCATATGATAAAGCGGCAAGCGCCCCTGATATTCTTTTATGATAGTAAAGGTCGGACTGTTCACTACTTGTCGGACTCCTAGTCCTTTAGCCAACCCCTGGGTAAAAGTCGTCTTGCCCGCTCCCAGGTCACCCTCCATCGCGAGGAAGTCACCTGGTTCAAGCAGACCTGCCAGTTGCTCGGCAAAGCGCTGCGTCTCCTGCGCTCCCGTGAGCCTCCATGTATAGCTCATCTCTTTCATCCACTCCTAAAATGGTTGAATCCCGCTTTGGGTAACGGGAGCTGTTGATCATCGCGCTGAAGGATCAATTCTGGCTCATGCGTTTTTCCTACCACCTCACCGATGACAGTAAACGGTACACCACTAGCGGCAAATTGCTTGCTTACGACTTCATAGTGACTTTTCGCAAGCGTTCCGACCAATTGATAATCTTCACCGCCATAAAAAGCCCATTCCAGCGGATCTTTCTCTACGTGCCGTGCATACTCCCGAACTTCGTCATGGATCGGTACCCTTGCAGCATCGACCAAAATCGATACGCCGCTCGCCTCGGCAATCTCCCACAGCTCTGACGCCAGCCCATCACTTACATCATTCAGCGCACTGCATGCCCCTGATTCCAAGAGCAGTCTGCCCGCCTTTATTTGGGCAACGGGACGCTGATGGGCATTCATCAATGTCTCCCAAGGTAAAGAGACACCTCTTTCAGCAGTCTCTCCTTGCAGGAGAAGATGTAGTCCTGCTGCAGAAGTTCCGACATGCCCTGTAACAAAAACAAGCTGCCCAGGCTTTGCTTGTGAACGACGAATGGCACGCCCTTTTTCCACCTCACCTAAAACGGTAACACTCAGGTGTAGGGCATCAGGCGCAGAAACAGTATCGCCACCAATGACACGAACTCCATATGTCTGACAAGCCTCGTAAATACCTTCATAGATTTGCTGGCATTCGTCAGGCGTCCATTGCGGACTTACCGCGATACTGACAAGCGCGTACCGGGCAACCCCGCCCATCGCTGCAACATCGCTCACATTGCTGATAACAGCCTTATATCCGATATCACTAGGATTCATCGTTTTCTTCAAAAAATGAACCGTCTCCACCATCGCATCGCAGCAGGCCACGACTTCCATTTCTGGTGCTGGGGAGAAGACAGCGGCATCATCCCCTATCCCGACGGTTAAACCGTTCCCTTCCTGCCCCGCAGAACGACTTGTCCATTGCCGGATCAGGGAAAATTCGTCGTGTGCCACTTCAAACGCTCCTTTTCCTTCGCGGAAAACATTTTTCGTCTGTTCATTATACCCCTGCTGTCAAAAGACGCGCAAGAAAGCCAACCGCCTCTGACTCTTTACGTTGTTAGCTCGTGCAGCAGCAGCTTTCCTTTGCAGCGTCCGCAACGATAGCGGCTCGGGTTCATCTTTCGTTTGCGTTTATAGCTCATGCCACATGCCTTGCATACCAGCTCGTAGCGATACGGCAGGGTTGTCCGACCGTTTCCTACCTGTTGGCAGTATCGGCTTCCCCCCACCTGACGCAGAAGCAGTTGAAAATCCCGATCAGCGTGACGATACCCGCGCTTTTCTATGTGCAAATGATAATGGCAAAGCTCATGCTTGATGATCGCAATCAATTCCTCCACACCATGCTCCTGCAAATGCTTCGGATTCAATTCAATGTCATGCGAGCGCAGCAAGTACCTACCGCCAGTGGTGCGCAATCTGCTGTTAAAGCGGGCCTGATGGCGAAAGGGTTTGGCAAAAAATTCGCTGGATATCTGCTCTACCAGCATTTGCAGTTCCGAATCGGTCATCTCATCTCCTCCGCTTCCTTCTTTTCACCATAGCAGTTCCAGTTGAAAAGTGCCAGACAGATAGGCTACACTATGTGCAAATAAATGGTTGTGACCGTTTAAACGATAGACAGAATGGTGGAGGAGCTCATGCGCTATTTGTTATTGCAGTCCAGTGACGGACTACAGTTTGTCTCGTTGCCCGAAACGCATATGTATCAATTAATCGCTCTATTGAAACGACTTTACAAGGAAATTGACAAATTGACGATCACAGAGCGCCCAGAATTGCCTACGGTTCTGGCAGACTGTGCGGATGTGGAGCGGTTAGGAAACGAGCTTTCGATCGTGGATGGTTTAGAGTACGTCAGTGGTCTGGAGCGCCGCTTCGCTGCCCTACAAGAGACAGAGTATCCACTCATCTCTTTATTGACAGAGATTCGTGCCCTGCAAGCCCAATTGGAATATTTGCACGAAGAAGAAGTGTAAATGAAAATTGTAGGCACCTCCTGCTCGTCTCGGCGCATACATTGCCTATAGACGAATCTCTCCAGGAGGTACTTTCATGCCACAATGGATGCGCAGGCAGTTGCAACGTGCCTTTAATGGAAAGGACGTTCGCCAAATTCGTGTGCTCAACAGTTGCTGGTTCTTATATTTAGAAAAAAATGGCGGCCGCCCTGACTGACAGGAGGCCGCCTTTTAGTTCATTCTTATCCTTCCGTTGGCGCGATCATGGTCATCCCTACACGCTGACGTTTTTCGTCAATTTCTACTACCCATACATCTACGATATCGCCAACAGTCACCACTTCAAGTGGATGTTTCACAAAGCCCTTCTTCAAACGGGAAATGTGCACGAGACCGTCGTTTTTCAGACCAATATCCACAAACGCTCCGAAGTCGACCACGTTGCGTACAGTACCTTGCAGCTTCATGCCCACACTCAGATCAGACAACTGGAGGACATCACTTCGCAAGAGTGGTTTTGGCAGCTCGTCACGCGGGTCGCGACCAGGACGTAAGAGGCTGTCCACAATGTCTTGCAGCGTAGGCTCACCAATCCCGAGCTTCGCAGCGGTCTCTTTTACATCCAAAGACTGCACGCGTTCCTTGCAGTTCTCACTGCCGATCTCCTGAGCGCTAATGCCCAGCATCGACAATAACTGGTGGGTCGCATCGTACGATTCCGGGTGAATCGGTGTTTTGTCCAGTGGATTCGCTCCATCCATCACGCGGAGAAACCCGATGCACTGCTCATACGTTTTGGCACCCAAGCGCGGAACTGCCTTCAGTTGGGAGCGTTCCGTGAATTTCCCGATCTCGTCCCGTTTTTTCACGATATTCCCTGCTACTTGACGGCTGATCCCTGATACATACTGCAAGAGAGAAGGAGAAGCGGTATTCACATCTACTCCGACATGGTTTACGGCAGACTCAACCACAAACTGTAGGCTATCTGCCAGCCTCGATTGTGAAACATCGTGCTGGTACTGACCGACCCCGACGGACTTCGGATCGATTTTGACCAACTCAGCCAGCGGGTCCTGCAAACGACGCGCGATTGAGGCCGCACTTCGCTCTGCTACATCCAGGTCCGGGAATTCTTCCTTGGCCAGGGTAGATGCGGAATACACGGATGCACCTGCCTCGTTCACGATGATGTACATTACCTCTCGCTTCAGCTCTTTCAGTAGCGTGGCAATGAACTGTTCTGTCTCCCGCGAAGCAGTACCGTTCCCAATCGCGACAACCGTAACTCCATAGGTTTCGATCAACTGCTTCACTTTCACTGTAGCTTCAGCCACTTTATTGGCCGGAGGGGTCGGATAAACGACGGCAACCTCCAGCAGTTTGCCGGTTTCGTCTACAACGGCGAGCTTGCAGCCTGTCCGGAACGCCGGATCGACCCCAAGTACGACTTTTCCTTTTACAGGCGGTTGAAGCAGCAAATTGCGCAGGTTTTCTGCAAAGATGTGAATAGCACGTTCCTCGGCTGCCTCTGTCAGCTCAGCGCGCACCTCTCGTTCAATAGAAGGGGCTATCAGACGTTTATACGCGTCCTCGACTGTCAATGTCAGCAGATCGCGGGCAACGGTATCACGAGGAAGTGTGCGTTTTTGCATCCAAGCCAAAATCTCTGCGACAGGCGCTTCAATGGAAACCTTCAAAATGCCTTCGTTCTCTCCCCGATTGATGGCCAGTACCCGATGTGGAACGACCTTTTTCAGAGGCTCACTATATGCGTAATACATTTGGTATACATTTTTCTCGTCTGCTTCTTCGGCTTTCTGCTCCGTCAGAAGCAATCCTTTTTGCACCGAGCGCTGGCGAACCCACTGGCGAATTTCTGGGTCATCAGACAGAATTTCCGCCACGATGTCCATTGCTCCTTGCAGAGCTTGCTCAGTCGTCTCTACGCCTTTTTCCGGGTTGATGTATAGTTTTGCTTCTTCTTCCGGATTCCCGGTTTTCGGTAAACTCATGAGGTAGTTGGCAAGCGGCTCTAGTCCCTTCTCCTTGGCCATGGTTGCACGCGTGCGGCGTTTTTGGCGGTAAGGGCGGTACAGGTCCTCTACCTCTTGCAGCTTTGTCGCACGTTCAATCGCTGTGCGCAGCTCGTCCGTCAGCTTGCCTTGCTCATCGATGAGCCGAACGACTTCTTCCTTCCGCACTGACAGGTTGCGTAAATAGCGAACGCGTTCCTCAATCGCTCGAATTTGTGTTTCATCTAGCTGCCCCGTCATTTCTTTGCGGTAGCGGGCAATAAAAGGAACCGTGTTTCCTTCATCCAGAAGGGCAACCGTGCGCTCCACCTGGTGAGGTTTGACACCCGTATCTTGGGCGATTGTCTGGATCATCAACGTAAGCTCCATACCTGTCCTCCTGCGCTCATTCTTCGTCGTTAATTGTACCACATTTGCTAACAAGGACTGGAAAAAGGGAAGAAAAAAGAGGAGCCACTTGGCCCCTCTACGTCGCGGTTTCCAGTTGTTCCACTTTCAATGCTTCTCTCAGCTTGCCCAACGCTCTGCGCTGAAGGCGGGAAATATGCATCTGCGACATCCCCATGATGTCCCCAGCTTGTTTCTGACTCAAATTTTGATAAAAAGTTAATTGAATGATTTCTTTTTCACGGTGATCCAAAATTTGCAGGGCCCGCTCCAGCATCAGATTCTGCTCGACTGCTCCGTACCCCTCTTCTGTCGTCCCCACTAGGTCGAGTAAAGAAATGGTGTTGCCATCCAGATCCGCTTCCAGCTCGCTGTCCATAGAGAGAGAATGATAGCTGCGCCCCATCTCCAAAGTTTCGAGAATTGCTTCCTCCGTAACGCCGAGGCTGTTGGCAATGTCCGCAATTTGGGGAGAACGCTGCAGCTTGATCGTGAGCTCGTCGACCACCCGTTTGATCTTCGGGCTCAGCTCCTTAACCCTGCGCGGAACATAGACACTCCATGTCTTGTCCCGAATATAACGCTTAATCTCCCCTACAATGGTCGGGATCGCAAAGCTCTCAAATGTCCGCTCAAAGCTAGGGTCGAACCGACGAAAGGAAGCAAGCAGGCCGATTAATCCGACTTGCACGAGGTCTTCATACATGACTTGTCCGCGAACAAACTTCTTCGCTAACGATTCCACAAGAGGAGTATAGGCCCTCACCAGTTGTTCCTGTATCGCAGGATCTTTTGTTTCACCATACAGGTGGATGAGCTCCTTCAACTCCTCTGGACTATATTTCTGCTTCCGAGATTGTCCAGTCATTGCCAGCCACCCCATCCTGCCGAACATACTTGGTCATGGAGACTACTACTCCTGATTCAGAGCGAGTCTCCACCTCATCCATAAGCGTGTGAATGAGATAGAGCCCGAGCCCGCCCTCATCCAAATCCTCTATGCTTTTCCCTGCATAAATCGGCGTCAGTTGCTCAGCAATAAGCTCATTTGAAAATCCAACACCCTGATCGCTTACCTCGATCACCAATCGATCTTCAAAAACGTGGCATTGGATATGAATGGAGCCCGGATTCTCTGTTTCCTTGTATGCATGTCTTACTACATTCGTGCATGCTTCTCCGACGGCAAGCTTGATATCCTCAATCTCGTCATAAGAAAAGCCCATACGGTTGGCTACACCGGATACAGTCAGACGCGCTACTCCCAAATACTCCGCCTTGCTTGGCAAAGTCAATTGAATCACGTCTGCCCCAGGTCGATTTGGACCCATTACTCGCTCTCTCCTTTGCGGATGGCAATATGATCGTATAAGCCAGTAATGCGAAATAGCCTTTCCACACGCGGAGACAATTTGTGCACCTCAAATGTACGATTTCGTTGGATGCACTCTTTCATAATCCCGATGAAAATTCCAATTCCGGTACTGTCCATGTATTCCACTGCTTCCAAATCAACCGTAATGCGATTGATATCCGGTTTGGTGACGAGTGACATGAGTGTTTCCTTTACTTTCGGTGCTGTAAAAGCATCAATATCTCCACCAAGGACCACTCGGTACTCAGTTTCAAGGCTCGTTGTCTTAATCAGCAGGTCCATCTGCGTCTCCCCCCGTACGTTGCTTAGGTTCTTCGAAGTACAATCATGGTGTAATCATCCAGCAGGTCAAACTGGGAGAGCAGAAGCAGTCTATTGTACAGGCCGTTTGCCATCTTTTGGGCAGATTCGCCAACCTCTTTTTGCAAATGGTGTACAAGCTCTTCCCTTTGCAAATAATATCGGTTATTTTTGCATTCTGTTACACCATCCGTCAGAAGAATCAGAACATCATTTATTTCTAAATAAATCTCCTGAACCTCGTATTCACTGTTTGGGCATAAACCGAGTGCATTCCCTCGACCTTCGAGATCGTAAAACTTCCCTTCGGCTGACCTGTACAAAAATCCTGGCTCGTGTCCTGCCATCGCATAACGAAAACAGTGTTCCTTCGAGTCGTAACTGCCAAACATCATCGTCACAAACATGCTCGGATCAATATTTCTTCCCACGATCCGGTTTAAATGGTGCAGCATTTCATCGGGACCCAGCTCCATTTGTCCAAGGCTGTCTATCGCATATTTCACCATCGACATACACATCGCAGCAGGCATTCCTTTGCCGGTAATGTCTGCAATGGCGACGCCGAAACGCCCTTCGGTTTGTTCAATGAAGTCGTAATAGTCGCCCGAGATTTGTTTCGCGGCAACACTCACTACGCCAATCTCCATCTCTGGATAGACTGGAAGCTCACTTGGCAAAAGTGATTGCTGCATCGCTTTTGCCACGGCTATTTCTGATTCCATCTGCTGATGCCGATTGCGCCAGCTATTTACGGATCGATGCTCGTTCCCATATTCAATCATGACCTCTGTCAAAATGGAGAAGGAGGAGCGCACAAACTCAGGCACTTCCCCGAGCTGCTCAAGCGCTTGCGCATGCAAATCAGTAATTTCTTCTGGCGAAATATCTCGAGAAAGCATCCATTTGCCCAACTGCTGGGCTCCGTAGAGCTGGTCTTCCTCTTGAGCACTCAGGTAATCCCGAAGAATTTTTACATACTCTTCTTGGAAGCTCCGGGTTACCATTTATCTCATTCCTCCTTTGCTTGATCGCTCCACTTCACAACAACGACACGCGTCCCTTCACCAAGGGTACTGTGGATCTCAAATTCATCCATCATGCGCCTGACACCCGGCAATCCGGCCCCGAGGGCACCCGAAGTCGAATAGCCATCATCTAACGCCTGGCGAATATCAGGAATCCCTGGACCGCTGTCACTCGCTGTTATTTGCAAGCCGATCACTCCTCCGCGTTCAATCGGCGAAATCGTGATCGTCCCCGTACCCGCATACAAATAAATATTGCGAGCCAATTCAGAGATTGACGTGGCGATGCGGGACTGCGTGATCGTGCCAAAGCCAAACAACTTCGACATATTTCGCCCCACTTGCCGCGCCGTCACTATGTCTGATTCTTGTTCTATATTGATTGTCTCAGGAGAATAGTCTGCCACAACCAAAAAAACCCCTTCCGCCTCGCTTGGTAGGTAGAAATGAGTTTTTTCTCTACCTCGAAAAATAAATCATATTGTGTCACTTTTTGTCTTATATTCTCATTTCGAACAGTTCGCTGTGCACCTATAAAATCCCTGCAAATTTGACAGCAAAAAACCACTTGCTTCACTCAAGTGGCTTTTCCTATCATCTGATCTTTTTTCACACGTTAAAAATCAATGAGTCCTAAACTGATTTGCAAGGATTCATTAACCCGATCCATCATCTCGTCATCGAGATGCGTTATTTTATCAGTTAGACGTTGTTTGTCAATGGTTCGTATTTGTTCCAACAGAATAACGGAGTCACGATCAAATCCATAAGTTTTTGCGTCAATTTCCACATGCGTAGGCAGCTTCGCCTTTTGAATCTGCGCCGTAATGGCTGCGACGATGACCGTCGGACTAAATCGATTTCCAATGTCGTTTTGAATGACTAAAACAGGCCGTACGCCTCCTTGCTCAGAGCCAACGACCGGGGACAGGTCCGCGAAAAACACATCGCCACGTTTGACAATCACCAGTCACACCCCGCTAACTAAGCGGACAAGAGTATGGTCAGCCTCTTCTTCAGCGCCAAAAGCCTCCGATGCCATATTCAGATTGATCTTCGCCATCTCCATGTACCCTTTTTGCATGGTCTCACGGATTGTACGTTTTTTTCGCTCTTTCAAATACAAATGCATCGCTTGACGAATAAACTCGCTGCGATTGGATTTTTCCTTTTGAATAACGCCATCCACTTCCTGAAGCAAGTGTTGTGGCAAGCTGATCATGATGCGTTTCGTGTTTGACTTCGACAAGACAAATCCACCTCCAACCATGACCGTAACTTCCATCCGCTATGCTGGTTCTAGAAAGAACAGCCAATATGAACAATACCATTATGTCGAATCCATTGCAAAAATATACCTACTGTCGCTTTTTCGGTGAGAAAACGTGAGTGTAAACAATCCAAAGGTGCAGGTGAAGACTTCGTTTACCAAAAAAGCCAGCTTTTTCGCTTAACTAGTATTCGTGTTCCACGGGAAAATTCCTGCTGATTTTCCTTGCTAGTTATTTACATTTTCACGGGACGAGTGCTTCATCGTCAATGGGTGAAATACGTCAATTACTTTCTGGGCGCGCAAATAGAGGCGCGGAATTCGGTAATTCAGCATACAAGGAACCTCGTAATTGATTGTTCCCAGCAATTCGGCAATTTCATCCAAGGAGATTTCCTCGTCACCCTGCTTACCATACAAGACGACCTCATCATTGACCGCTGCTTCTGTCGAATTCAGGCTGACCATGATTTGATCCATACAAACTCTGCCTGCAATCGGGTAGCGCGATCCATTGTACAAAACCTCGCCACGATTGGACAAAAGGCGAGAATAGCCATCTGCGTATCCGATCGGCAGCGTTGCAATCCACTCGTCAGGCCTTGCTGCATACGTAGCACCATAGCTGACCGTGAATGGCTCATCTGCCTTCTTTACGTGGGCAATTTTCGTCTTGAGCGCCAGGGCGGTGGTAAGAATGACATCCGCACGTTCTTTCATGTACACAGAAGGATACAATCCGTATAAACCTATGCCTAAACGAATCGTATCATACCCCCAATCGGGAAATGCGATAGCCGCAGCCGTATTGCAGCAATGAACAGTCGGCAATGTTTTATTTGCTTCACGCAGTGCTTGCAAAAAGGATTGAAACAAGTCGTGTTGTCGTCGCACATGGGTTGTATCTGGTTCATCCGCGCAGGCAAAATGCGTAAAAATGCCTGTCCACTTAAGCTTAGAGCATTCTTCAAGGGCACCTACAACGGCAAGCAAATCTTCCTTTGTCCGAACGCCCAAACGTCCCATGCCCGTATCGGCTTTCACATGAATCCCGACAGGCTTGTGATCGTTTTTCTGAAGAATGTCGTTCGCTTCCGTGATCCATTGGACGCTGTAAGCAGTTAACTCCACTTCCAGCTCGCTTGCAGTGACAATGGATTCGACAGGTGTGTATCCCAACACCAAAATCGGCGCTGTGATCCCTGCCCTCCGCAAAATAAGCGCTTCATCGAGCAATGCGACTGCAAGTGAATCTGCACCGCTCGCCAACGCTTCTTTTCCGACATGGACAGCGCCATGACCATACCCGTCTGCTTTCACAACAGCCATAATACCCGTTTTTTCTGGCAAATGGCGTTTGAATGTCTCGAGGTTCGCCCGGATGGCATCCAAATCAACCTCTACCCAAGTGTCACGACAAAACGATTTCATTCCTATCTCCTCTTGTTCCCTTTTTTATAGTAAAACAAGCGCTCATTTAAATGACTGAGAAATTGCCTGGAAACCATCAGTGATTCCTTTTTGCCGCCTACACGATAAAAATGACGGCCTTCATAAATTTGCTCGACTTCAGACAGCGGGTAGCTCTTTTCCTGCCCTGACATGGATATAATCAGGTGGGTCTTAGTTAGCTTGTACACCGGACGCAATACCGATTTGTACATAAACGGAGACAATCCAACAACAGCAATGGCAATGGCGAAAACAAGCACCTTGAATCTCGTGTCATTGGTCGGGAAAAATTGAGCGAGAATCATCATCCCCAGCACAAACAAGACAGTCTCGTTAATGCGCATTTTCCAGCTTTTTCGCAGGAGCATGTCTTTGTAGGTCGATGCTTCCTCGTACAAAACTTCGTTAGACGGTTTCTTCATGTAAAGCATGCCACCTCATTCAATAAGTTACTCTGAATGTATCGTGTTTTCCCGCTGTGTGTCAATTCGCGGATTGTCCTTTCACCTCATTCGCACGTTTGTTTTTATGTACAAATCGGCCCTCATCGACCAATCCCGAGAAAATAGAAAAGCAGATGGGATTAGCTCCCACCTGCTGACTTTTCTACATGGTTTCCTCCTGGTCTTTTTCCTCTTTTTCATGTCTAGGGAAAACGACTTTTTCAAAGCTGCCATCCACCATCTTTTGCACCATCGCTGTCAATTCCTCGCTGCGCTTGTCTGCTTGCTCCTGTGTGAGCTTGCCTGCCGCTACTGCTTCTTTTAGCTTGGCTTCGTGCTGACCTACCAAGAGCTCGATGACGTCATTCACTTCTATGCCTTGCTCCTTGGCAATAGTCGCCAACGATTTTCCTTCTTTTTGCTCTTCCTTCAGCTTGTCTGCATCCAGCTTGAGGAGGGACAGCAGTTCTTCATTTTTCTCAATGCCCATTCCTTTACCTGGTCCACGTCCGTGATGCGTGTTTTGCACCATTTCTTTTACCCGCTCACTGGCGTGCTCATTCATTTTGTCGGCTTGTTCCTGTGTCAGCTTCCCGGCAGTTACCGCCTCTTTCAGCTTGGCATCCTGTTGTTTCACTAGCAACGCCACCAGATCATCCACAGATACGCCTTGGGCTTCTGCGATTGCAGCCAGCGATTTGTCTGCTTTCAGCTCTTCTTGGAGCTTATCGGCGTCCAGCTTGAGGAGGGACAGCAGTTCTTCGTTTTTCTCGAAGCCACCGATGAAGCCTCCTTTTCCGAAGCCTTTATCCGGTTTCGTGTTTTCTACCTGTTTTTTTACGCGATCGCTCAGGTTTTCAGACAGCTTATCTGCCTGCTCCTGTGTCAGCTTGCCTGCTGTTACTGCTTCCTTCAGTTTGGCTTCTTGCTGTTCAACCAGAAGTGCCACGACATCTGCTGTATCAACTCCTTGGGCTTGTGCAATCGCTGCAAGTGTTTTCCCTGCCGCAAGCTCTTCTTTCAGCTTGTCAGCGTCCAGCTTCAATAGCGAGAGCAGTTCTGTATTTTCTTTGAAGCCCACTCCACCGTGGTGACCCATCTTGCCTGTTTTGAATTTTACTTCTGCCGGTTTATTCAATGAAGTTGGCTTAGCTGAATCGGCTGCCATTGCTCCGCCTATGCTACCCAGACTCAGAACCACTGCCATCGTTCCCATCAGCATTCCCATTTTCGTTTTGCTAAACATATACACTCAACCCTTTCGTCTTTGCTCGTGTGGTGTGCTTGCTCTTTGGTACAAGACCAAGTGTACATGGGTATTTTTAGATTCCCGTTTGAGAAAAAAGGAAAACTTGAGGGAAAATCGTAGAAAACTATGTCAACATAGTGGAGGAAAAGAAAAAGCACAGTTCTCTTCGACTCTGACACGCCAGCAAGGGGGATTGACTGGCCGTCTCCACTTCAAAAAGAGGACCGTCGAGCCAAAGCCACCCTACGGGCGGACGTTTCTCAGGGAAGAAGTGTTCGACAAGCGTAGTCCCCTTTTTGAAGTTCCGACTGGGTAGGCGTTGTCAAGGTCTGCGAGCCCTACGCTTTTTCTTTTCGCCAGCTTTTTTCATTCATTGCTTCTTTAATAACTTAGGAAGATCATCCTTTGAGTATCAACAGGGGGATTTTTTCTTAGTTAGTAGAACAAAGCCGCTTGGGAAGAAGTGCATTTCCAGTCAAAGCGCCTCTGGAGGCCGACCCAGTTCCGAAATAAATGACGGGGGTTTTCAGCTTCAACCTCTGCGAATCCTTCATCGAGATGACTACTTTTGAAGCGCTCCCGTCATTTATTTCGGAACGGACAGTCCAACCTACAGCGGAGCGTAGGCCGAAGCGTAGACTGGAAATGCGCTTCTTCCCCTCCACCGCAGCCACTTTCCCAGAAGACAGCAAAAGAGGACGGCATTCACCGTCCCCTCTCCCACGCTTTTATTTCGCGCTGAGACCATATGTCGACTGTGCGACATTCACCATTTCTTCCTCTGGAAGATCCCCTGCGATTGTATATTCGATGCCGTCGAGCTCCCACGTCAGAAGTCGCTGATTTTCACCTGTCTGCGCAAGCACACCAACCGTAAAGCCGAGGTTCACAGGCATACCTTGCTCATACGACACAGATGCTGCTGTCGGGCGTCCTTCGATTACCTTGTAGTTGTAGGCCCCTTTGTAGGTCAAGATGACTTTTCTTTCCCCATCACGGGTAACTGGCTCAATATCACCTTGCGTAACCCCTTCTGGCATATACGTAGGGACGATGACACCGAATTGGCTGTTCGGCTGTTTTACGACCTGTCCATTTG
The DNA here is from genome assembly GCF_001423865.2 of Brevibacillus sp. Leaf182. Lineage (NCBI taxonomy): Bacteria > Bacillati > Bacillota > Bacilli > Caryophanales > Paenibacillaceae > Brevibacillus > Brevibacillus sp. Leaf182. The sequence goes on from NZ_LMPN02000014.1 coordinate 29,817, forward strand.
CTGGCGCCATTGTTGGGATCGTTGTCAACGAGCTTGTTGTCATGTTGCGCTCTTTGTCAAAGGCGTCTTTGTCAAACATTGGGTTGAACGAAAAATCAGTGAAATCAATTCGTACGAGCGGATTCATGCTAGCATCCATAATTTCGGCGTGCGTCGGTTTGAAATCTTCTGTCAGCCAAATTTTTTGCTTGGTCAAAGAACGATTGCCGCTGTAGTTCGCTTTCACTTCGAATACATACTGTTTTTCTTCCATCTTCATTTGGCGCTCAGTGTCGTCGATAATGCTCTTGGCCAGCGTTTCGTATAGATACAACGGTCCGTTGTTCTCAGGCCAGCCACTTTGGAAGCGGAAGCTCTTGTTTAGATGCGGGGTCAGTACAAAGACTCCTTCATTGTTTCGCAAGATGATTTGTGTAATGCCACGCTGCTTCGAGGTGAGAGCTACCCGATAGTTGGTTGGCTTTTCATACCAGACCTGAACATCGTACTCCATGGGGGTAGAGCCTGTCTGCATGGTCAAAACAGCCTGAGACTTGTACCCAGTCATTTTTCCCAGCGTACCGTTCAGGTCGCTCACCACATCTTCCGGTGTTTTTTGACCGAAACAACCGCCGAGGAACAGGGTGAAAACCAACAATAACACCAGTGGTAAAGCTACCCGTTTCATTCAATGAACTCCTCCTTGTCAATATTTTCGACAAAGAAGGGCATCCCTGTCTATTTCCTGGGAAATCTGTCAGTCTCTCGCCCATGCAGCGCACATCGTGTCAATGGTTGCGAATGGATACGAAGTTGGCGATATATCGCTTGGATCGGCTACAGACTTAGCCTTCCTGTGTAAGAGCAGGTAGTCCCTCCTGATCTACGCGATATAAATGTATGTCCATCCTCGTCCCAATATGCAGACAAGTTTCTCGAGGTTGCTCAAAACATCTATCGTTCTTCTACAATGACTTGCGCAATCGCATGCGTCTGGCTATGCGAAATACTCACATGAATATGAACGCGAGCAGGGTCCAGATCGAGTTTGCTGTACACCTCGTGCTTTATGGTCATGATCGGCTTGCCCGAATCATTCGGGAGGATTTCCATATCCAAAAAGCTGAGTAAAGCACCAATGCCTGTGCCAAGAGCCTTTGCACCTGCTTCCTTGGCAGCAAATCTGCCTGCAACCATTTCCGCCTGTCTCGTCTCTGACTTTCCATTCAGGAGCTGTTGTTCATTTGTGGTCAAAAAGTGTTTGATCGCACGCTCTTGTCTTTTTATCAAAGTAGCAATGCGCTCTATTTCCACAATGTCTACACCTGTTCCAATGATCATGTGAAATTGCCTCCTAGTGGGCTGATTTACGAATCACAGTATCATCCACTTCCACGCTTTTGCAAGTGCAGTGCGAGGATAGAAACCACATTCCATGCATAGACTTTACGTAAAAATAAGAAAACCCCCGCAAATTGCGAGGGCTTTATCCGCTGGCTCCTACTCAGTAGCTTGGCCAGAAGATTGTTGTGCAGCCGATTGTTGGTTTTGACGACGAACTTCCGCAACATTTGTCTCACTTGCGAACTCAGTCGCAGCGCCTTGGGAAGCAGCGCGTTGTGCGGATTGTTGGTTCTGACGACGAACCTCTGCTGCGTTTGTTTCACTTGCGAATTCAGTCGCAGTGTTTGCTGCTTGGCTAGCTTGGTTCGCTTGGCCCATACCTCTGTTTTGTTTAGGCATCGTTACATTCACCTCCTCGACGTCACTGAATATAATTTGTACCGCCCCCTATGTGCGTATCCATCCTCATTTTTCCAAATCATGCTGTTGTTTACTTGCTTTGTCAGGACCGATCATTCATATTGGAAAGAGCAAGGCATTTACTCTGCTTTTGAAAGGGGCAATTCTGTATGGCTCACAAGGTTATTATCTATACACAAGTCACTTGCGGTCCTTGTCAGGAAGAAAAAATGTGGCTGACTTCAAACAACATTGCTTTCGAAGACAGAGACATCCGTCAAAACGAGGCTTATTTCCAGGAAGCCATTCAATTAGGCGCCAGCATGACACCTGTAACCTACATTGAAAAGGAAAACGGCGAGCAAATTGTCATCCATGGATTTGACAAGGAAGAACTAAAAAAAGCGTTGGATCTCAATTGATCCAACGCTTTTTACGACTGATCAGCCAAATGAAGGTTCACTTGCAACTGATTTTTGTTTGACGATTGGCGACATATCCGGCAAGTTAGACAAAATTTGCTTAACTTCAGGACCGCATTCTGTATTAACGGAGTAATATACCCACGGTCCCTTCCGACGCTCTTTGACCAAACCATGAGTTTTTAGCTTAGCCAAGTGCTGGGAAACAGAAGGCTGGGAAGTTTGCAAAATTTCTACGAGATCACGGACACATAAGGACTGTACTTGCAGGAGAGCCATGATCGTCAAGCGCGTCTTGTCACCAAGTAGCTTATAAGTCTCTGACAAAAACAGAACCTGCATCAAATCCATTTCCATAAGGATACCCACCTTTGCCTTACATATCTGTTTATCAGTATACTATATGGCTTATATGATGGGGAAGATAGAACGCAAAAGTTATGTGAACCCAGCTTATACATCTTGCTTTTTCATCGCCTCAATGATCTTGTCTGCAGTGCGTGCAGCCAGCGCCATGACTGTATTTGTCGGGTTGCTGCCACTCGAGGTAACGAACGTAGAAGCACCCGCTATGAAAAGATTGGGTATGTCATGTGACTGCCCAAATTCATTCACAACGGAGGTTTCCCTGTCATTCCCCATTCGGCATCCCCCCATGAGATGAGCGGTATCAGATACCACATGCTCCGGCTGTCCCCCCATCGCTTCTACAATCCGGTTCATTTGTCCAATAGCATGCTTGTACAGTTGTTTGTCGTTCTCCTGATAGCTGAACGTTACCGTAGGGATTGGCATTCCGTATTCATCTTTTTCCCCAGAGAGCGTCACTCTGTTATCAGGATGAGGCAGTACTTCCCCGACCAAGGTGATTCGCGCATACATATTGTAATCCAGCATGGTCTCTCGAAGCTGTTTTCCCCATAAATACGAGCCATCTTCCCTCTCGGCAGCAATAGCAGCCGCCATCCCGACCGGACGTGACCCGTGTGCACTCAACGTATATCCGCGGGCAAATCCTCGTTCCCGGTCCGTCTCGTAAAAATGCTGGGTCAAGGCAAGGACAGGTGTTCCTTTATACAATCGCACTTCCTCCGGGAGTCGTCCGTATACATCATGACTAGAGTGGGGCATAATTGCTTTTCCTACCCATCCACTCGAATTCGCCAGCCCTTGTGGAAACTGAGCATTCGCCGAACTAAGCAGCAATCTGGGAGTCTCCACCACAAACCCGGCCAAAATGACCACACGAGCCATTTGCCTGTGTGTCAAACCATTATGGTTGAACAACACGCCACTGACCCGGTCGCCAGCCATCAAAATTTCCGTCACCATGCAGTCGGACAGCACCTCTGCCCCCTCCGCTATCGCCTTGGGGATATGATGAATCAACCCACTGTACTTCGCATTCGGCATGCACCCTTGATTGCAAAAGCCACGATTGATACAGGGGGGACGTCCATCAAAAGGACCCGATAAAATCGCCAGAGGGGCAACCACACTCTCGATCCCCAGCTTCTCGCATCCTTCCCGGAACAGTTGGGCATTGGCACTGATTGGCTCTCGAACAGGGTACGGATATGGGCCTTGAAAGGAACCCCACGGAAAATGATTCGGGCCGGAGACCGCAATCTCCCGTTCAATCTTGTCGTAGTACGGGGCAAGATCCTGATACGTAATTGGCCAGTCTTCCCCTACGCCGTCTACGGTTTTTGTCTTGAAATCACTTTCGTGGAAACGCAGGAAAACCCCCGTAAAATGCACGGTGCCTCCCCCAATTCCCCGGCCTGAGTTGTTATGTCCTAAACGCAGCGGGTCATTGCCTGCTACCAGCCTCGTTTCCTGCCAGGCCAATCTCCGCATCGACAGCTCATCACTGGCAAAATCGTGTTGCGGGTCCCAAAACGGTCCTGCTTCCAGTACGACTACGCGCAAACCGGCCTTTGCCAGCTCATAAGCCAGCACGCCCCCTGCCGCTCCAGCACCTACGATGCATATATCTGCGTCATCGGCGTATTTTCTTTGATCCACAGGAGTAGGGCGATGAGTAATCGTACGATGGTCATGACTCGTCATTTGCTTTCGCCTCCCATGGGTCCGTCAATCCTTTTTCCACCCGGACATAGCCGCGCGGATAAGCAGGTCCGCCGTAGCCGATATCCGACCAAACCAACGGATGTGAGTAGTACGCACTGACTGTGTCATGCAGCAGCCGCTTGAAAAAATCTACGGGAGCGAAGGCTGTCCACGCCTCCTGGTTTTGGATACCCCCATTCGCGACGTGTTGAAGAACGGCTTCCTGCTGGTCAAGCTTCAACGCAACAAAATCAGTTCCATAAGCCGCATGACTCTCTGCATCAATCCCTTTCAAGCCCGAGCGGTAGAGCTCTTTTTTTGGTGGAACTCCGACCTTTCGTTGCGACTCGCCGATATTACTAGCCGTCGTATGATCCAGATGCTCCACCACAAAGGTCAGCACCTCTAAGCGGTGATCATTGACCAATACCCCTACGACTGTCTGCAAGAGCAAGGATTCAGGCTTCGTAAAAAATTGATTGGCAATCGCGGGCATTTTTCTGGCCCCTACTACTTTCCTGGTGTGAGCATCCCACTCTGTATGCTGGTCCCAAACATCATAGGATGGGTAACGTCTAGGCTTCTCCATGTCCTCTCACCCCTTCGAAAACGATTTTTACCAAAACAGCGCAAGAAGCCCTAATGCTGACATTGCCGTGATCAGTAAAGGAAGAATCACAGGAGGACCGACGAGAAAATTTTGACCTTGTGAATAACCTCCCACACGCTGCCCAACCCCGACCGTATGTAAATAGGCTCCGTACAAACCACCAGCCATGCCAATCACCATCATCAAGGCAAACACCCAACGCAGCCACCCAGCATTCACAAACGATAAGACAATAGCAGTAACCGCAAATACAGGGAGTTCAAGCACAGGAATCCACATTGCCCAATGTCGGAAGTTTTGTCTAGAGTGAAAAAGTGTGACCTGAATCGCAATCAGGGCAAACGCCAATCCAGCAAAAAGAATGAGTACGCGTTCGATCGGCCAGCCATGCCACATGGAAACATCCTCCTTTTTACGTACATTGCGCCTATTTTTTCCTTCCGTGCCAAGTCCTATTCTGCCTATTTCACTGCAAGCAGTGTGAGGAATAGAAAAAGCCTGCTGACTATTAACCAGCAGGCGTTCCATTCCCTATGAAAAATAGACTAACGTCAGATACAAACCGAGCAAGGTGAACGTCAATGTCGGTATGGTCAAAACAACGCCCGTCCGAAAGTACTGTCCCCACGTAATCGTCACGTCTTTGCGTCCCAAGACATGCAGCCAGAGCAAGGTCGCAAGTGATCCGATCGGCGTCATTTTCGGTCCCAGATCGCTCCCGATCACATTCGCGTAAATCATCGCTTCCCGCAAAACGCCGTCTGCCTGTGTCCCGGCAATCGCCAGCGCGTTGAACATCACTGTCGGAAGGTTGTTCATGACAGAGGAAAGAACAGCAGCCAAAAAGCCTGTTCCCAAGGTCGTTGCCAGTAAACCATGCGCCATGAACCAATCCAGGGTGTCCTTGACCAAGTCAGTCAATCTCGCGTTGTGCAGTCCCCACACCACGACATACATGCCAATCGAAAAAATAACGACTACCCACGGCGCTTCTTTCATAATCCGCCGCATGGCGATCGCTTCACTTTTTCTTGCAGCCAGGCAAAAAATGATGGCTGCCCCTGCAATGATGATTGAAACAGGCGTATGGATCGACTCGCTAACAAAAAAGCCAATCAACAAAACTGCAAGAATCGGCCACGCCAGACGAAACATTCTATTGTCGCGAATTGCGTCACTCGGATTTTTCAGATGGGAAAGATCAACCCGCGCCGGAATGCTTTTGCGAAAATATAGGTACAAAACCAGCAGACTTCCACCAATCGAAAACAAAGTCGGAATGATCATTTTGGCTGCATACGCAGCAAAGCCAATATCAAAATAGTCAGCGGAAACAATATTCACCAGATTGCTAATCACAAAGGGCAAAGAACTCGTATCTGCAATAAACCCGCTCGCCATGACAAATGCCAAAACCGTTTTCGCATCCAGCTTTAATGCCCGCACCTGTGCCAACACAATCGGTGTCAAAATCAGGGCCGCCCCATCATTCGTAAACAAGGCAGATACGAGTGAACCAAGCAGGATGACATAAACGAACATAAGCCGCCCATTCCCTTTGGCAAAACGAGCCATATGGAGCGCAGCCCATTCAAAAAAACCGATTTCGTCCAATACGATCGAGATAATAATAATCCCGATTAATGCTAGCGTCGCATTCCAAACAATAGAGGTTACCTCTGCGACATCACCGAACGTGACTACCCCGATCGCCAAAGCCAACAGTGCTCCACCGACAGCCGGATAACCAATCGACAGCCCCCGCGGTTGCCAAATGACCAATGTCAACGTGATCAGAAAAAGGATGAATGAAATCCAAACCACTGCAAGTATCTCCTTTCCAAAAACCCAAAAGAACGGACCTCGAAAAGTCCGTTCTCCTACCATACTACAAATTGAAATGATCCGAAACGTCCGGTAATGGAATTCTTTAAAGTAAGATATGGCCACCTTCTACATGAAGGACAGTTCCGGTTACAAAACTATTTTGGAGCAGGTATAGTACGCTTTGTGCAACGTCTTTCGCTTGTCCAACTCGCTTCACTGGGAGCTTGTCTGCCAACGTTGCATAGAAATTTTCGCGCACATCTTTAGGCATTTTGCTGCGTGATGGTGTATCAATAATGCCAGGTGAAACGATATTCACTCGGATTGGTGCCAGTTCCAAGGCGAGGGTTTGCCCCAGATTCGAAACGGCCGCATTGACTGCGCCAAGGGCAGACGAGCCAATCATCGCTTTGTAGGCAACAACGCCAGAGAATAGGGTGATGGAACCGTTTGTTGAAATCTTCGGCGCTGCGTACTTCGCCGCGTAGTATTGCCCCCAAAATTTGTTATCGAACAACTTACGCGCCTGGGCTGTATCCGTTTGAAGGAATGAACCGCCAGATGTTTCCGCCGCACTGACGACCAGATGATCAAACGTGCCTACTTTTTCAAAAAAGGCCTCAACTTGCTGCTCATCCGTGGTATCTAGCGTATACACCGAGACTTTGGAGCCCAGACTCTCTTTTGCCTTCTGCAATTTTTCTTTGGAGCGGCTCGCAATGATTACTTCTGCTCCTAGCGCTACCGCCTGTTTGGCTGTCTCCAAACCAATTCCAGAGCTTCCGCCTATGATTACTATCTTTTGATTGTCCAACATGATAGGATCTCTCCCCTTTCCTTTGAGATTTTCATTTAGAAACACAATACATGTTTGAGATGCGCCTCGAGTTCGGATACAAATTGATCGATCTGCGGATTTTTGATGACATCATAGCAAGCAAAGCTTTTTAACGGTTGCATGCCTAAAAATTCCTGTACGCGGTGCAAATGGCTGATTGCATCTTCCAGGCTCTCGCCTTTAAAAAAATGGGTCGGATCGCTAAATGCTTTTTCTGGAGCATTCCAAGTTGTCGAGAACATATATTTTTTGTCGGTTAATAAGCCGCCTCTTCCGTATTGATTAGCCCCCTTGAAAAACAAGCCGTACGCATATACTTCATCCATGTATGTTTTCAATAACCCAGGGACACTGAACCAGTAGATGGGGGTTTGATAAATGATCATATCTGCCCAGAGAAATTTCTGGTGCTCTTCTTCGATTTTATATCCATTTTGAATAATGGTAGTTCGTACATCGTTCTCTTTTTCGAGCAGACTCACCATATGATCCATCAACGTTTGGTTCAGTTTCCCCTCTGATGAGCCATATTTTTGATGACCATTGATGATAAGGATTTTTTTCATTTTTTACATCTCCTTTACGTTAAGACCATTCAATTTTCCGCTACGACGCCAATTTGTTGCATAAAGGTTAAATTGTCTTCCAGGTGCCAGTCTTCAACAAGCTTCCCATCCTTGATGCGTAAAACATCGATCGCCATAAATTGAATAGGCTTCCCGGACAGTGGTTTTCCCATAAACTCACCTTTGCTCGTACCCGTAAAGGAAAGACGAGCTGTCACCTTGTCCCCCACTACCAGTAAATCCTCTATTTTGCATTGCAAGTCCGGGACTGCTTTACGAAAGTTGCGAGAAGCGAATAACAAGCCATCGGGGCCTTGAGGTCTTCCTTTCGGCAACGTGTTATCTATGAAACTTGGAGAAACGGTTTGTGCAATGAGATCCTCATTCCCAGTGTTCCAGAAGCCGTAGAAACGTTGTGCGGCCTGTACCATTTCGGTAGCCTCCGTTACGTTTAATGAGGAGTCAACCGTCATTGAAACGGGTTGAGGAAGATCCTTCAATAGTTGCACGTCTGTCTTGGAGGACAAAACAGCAGTTTGATTATCATAAGCAGACGTTTTTGAATCAGTAGCGCATGCTGTTGTGAACAGCATCGTCCCGAAGAGGACAGCAATACCAGCTATCGAACTAATTGTTTTGGTGCGTGGAATCATGTTGTTCTAATCAACTCCTTATTTAGAGTGGAGGTATCGGTTTACATTGCTATTGTAATGACACTAACTTCATTTATGGAAGTAGTGATATTTAATTCATATAGTTTCCGTAAAGATACTATTGCGCTATAATAGCCAAAAAACCCTACTAATTTTTTGGGAGGATATTCCGATGAACGTTCTTGAGCCAATCGAACTGAACAAAGGAACCCCTGGCCAACCTTGCCCCATTGCTAAAACACTTGACGTAATCGGGACCAAATGGACCTTTTTAATTATTCGAGACCTGCTTATCGAAGGAACCCTGCGTTTCAGTGACCTGCTGAAATCCATGGATGGAATCAGTCCGAAAACACTGTCGCTCAGACTGAAGGAATTGGAGGAGCACGGCATATTGGAAAGGAAGGTGTTTCCGGAAGTCCCTCCGCGCGTGGAATATACGTTAACGGAGAAAGGGAAACGATTGGAAGGTATTTTCATTGAGTTAAAGAGATTTGGGTTACAATTATAAACGTTTTAAAATCAAAAAGAGCGGACCTCAAAAAGTCCGCTCTATTGCCATCATGCCTATTGAATTATCCGAAACGTCCAGTAATGTAATCCTCTGTTCTTTTGTCACGAGGATTTTGGAAGATCGTCGGGGTATTGTCAAACTCGACTAGCTCTCCATTCAAGAAAAACGCAGTCTTATCGGAAATACGAGCTGCCTGCTGCATGTTGTGCGTCACGATCACAATCGTATAACGATTCTTCAGCTCTTCTAACAGCTCTTCGATTTTGGCTGTAGAAATCGGGTCTAAGGCTGAGGTTGGCTCATCCATCAAAATGATCTGTGGCTGAACAGCGAGAGCCCGAGCGATACAGAGGCGTTGCTGCTGTCCACCGGAAAGCCCTGTTGCTGGCTTTTTCAATACATCCTTCACTTCATCCCAAAGTGCTGCTGCCTTGAGGCTTGTCTCTACCAACTCGTCCAGCTTGTTACGATCGTTCATGCCATGAAGTCTCGGCCCGTACGTGATGTTGTCATAGATGCTCTTCGGAAAAGGATTCGGATGCTGAAACACCATACCGATATTTTTGCGAAGTCGCTCAACTTCTACGCGAGAGCTATAAATATCCTCCTCGAACACTTTTACCGTTCCCGTAATTTTGGTGTTCGGTACAGAGTCGTTCATTCGATTCAACGTCCGTAAAAATGTAGACTTACCGCAGCCTGACGGACCGATTAAGGCTGTAATGGAGTCAGACTCTACATCCAGATTTATATTATAGAGGGCTTGCTTATTACCGTAGAAGAGATTCAACTCTCTCACCGAAATAACGCTCATACGGTCTTCGCTCCTTCGTGGTTGTTACGTCCTTTTACTTCCCCACTATAGCGCACCAATGTTAGGTTTCCGTGTGATGTTTATTAAGTTTCGATAAAGATTTTGTCTTAGGACTTTTTACATAGGTCATCCTACATTAAGTTATGGTAAATGTTTCTGGTAAACCATATACGCTCCCCTGGACTAACCCTACAATGAAGCTGAACGTTTTGACAAATAAGGGGAGAACAATCGATGGCGGGCATAAAAAAGATATGGGGTCACTCGTCGTTTCATTATCGTTCAATCTTCACCAGGCTGTTTGCAGGCATTATGGGAATGGTCGTCTGTATGATGGCCATTGCCGCATTCTTCATCAGCTATCAATCACAAGCCACACTAAATGAAAAAACAAAGCAGCAATTACATGACGCATCCGGTGCCGCTTTACAGAACGTACATAGCAGGGTCTACGACATCGTGACCGCCTTGCAATCATTTGCTTCTACTTATAAAAACAGCACGGTTACCAACAGCCAAATATTTGGCATCTTTACGGACATGACTATCAACAATCCTACTATTTCCGAATTACAGATCGTCACCACAGACGGGCGGTATTTGACCTTTCCCGGATCACCGCTCGACAGCTCATATGATCCGCGAAAAACAGACTGGTATGAAGGGGCTTTGAATCAAACGCAACATGGTGCTTTTGTCTCGGATGTCTTTCAGTTTTCCGAGACGGAGTTTCCGAAGATTGCCGTCTCCCTCCCCTTGCGCAACGAAGAGGAGGAGCCTGTCGGGGTAGTGGTGGCTTTTGTCTCTGTCCCGAAGCTGAGCGAGTCCATCGGTCAGATTAAACTCGGGGAAACCGGGTATGCCATGATCGTGGATCATCAAGGAAAGCTGGTCGCTCATCCCGATCAATCCTATGCGTTGCAGCGTCCCCTTCTCACTGAGCTTCCGGTCGTACAAAATGTCATCGCCGGTCAATCTGGCTACGAACCGAGCAAGATCAATGGAATAGATTCTTTTGCTGCCTATCAATTCGAGCCATCGTTGAAATGGGGCGTAATCGTCGTTCAGTCTGTATCGGAGGTAAAACAAGAGGTCCGTCGCCTGCAGCTAACCATTTTGGCCGTCTCATTGGTCGGACTCGTGGCACTTGCATTGATGCTGTATGTGTACGTACGCAAAATAATCAATCCGATCAAGGAAGCTCAGCAAAAAATGACTTCCTTTAGCGAGGGTGATCTCCTACAAACGATGCAGGTACAGAGCAATGATGAAATACGGCAGCTAGCTGACAGCTTCAATCGAATGAGTGAACAAATCCGGACGATCATCGGTAAAATTCAATATGTCATCTCAGACGTCAAGCAAGTTGCCGATCATGTAGGAAAAGGCTCCCGCCATTCGCACGCGATGCAGACCGAGGTCGTCTCCGTAACTGAACGACTCGCCCAAGAAATGGATAACCAGCAGGAGCAGATTGAAGAAATAAACCTCACGATGAACGAAATCACACAAGAAATGTCCCGCATCACGAGCTCGATGGAAGAGGCGATCTTGCAAAGCCAAGAATCGCGTGAACAGAACGCCATGGCCGCAGCCTCCATGAATACGTTAAAGCAAAATATGCACAGCATCTCGGAAGACATGAAAGCCTCCATGCAAGCCATGTCTTCCATGCGAGAAAGTATGGGAGATATCAACGAAATGCTCGGTTTGATATCTGCTATCTCGAAACGAACCAAGCTCTTGTCCTTCAATGCCCGTATTGAAGCTTCAAGAGCTGGTCAAGCAGGAATCGGTTTCAGTGTCGTCGCGGATGAAATCCGCTTGCTGTCCGATCAGACCGAAGAGGCATCGGCCCGTATTCAACAGGTAATCGCATCCGGGGAAGAGAGAATGGAGCACGTAGCTGCGTGCTTGGAAACGACTGATCATGCCACTGTAAACGGTATTCAAACCTTGCATCAAGCAGCTTCTATTTTTAATAATACCGTACAGCTCAGCGAAGCTCTTACAACACAATTCGAGACCATCAGAGCACTCACAGGGACGATTTCTGCGCAAAGCCAAGTCATTTCACAGCGGGTCGATAACCTGTCTGTTTCTGCACAACAAGTCGTATCAGGCACACAGCAAGCCGTAGCAGCCAATCAAGAGAGCCTCTCCTTATCAGAGCAATTTCTCGATGACTCCCTGCGCCTGACAGAAATCGTAGAGGATCTGGAGCAAACCATCCAATTTTTTCGAGCGGGAGAAACAACCCTTTCTTTGAAAAATTCATGATATCATAAAGTGAATGTGAACTTTTTACAAACCTATCCTGTGAAAGGGGATGTCTGGACCTTGGATAAGCGTTCCATTCACTTTTATGTCATTGCCCTAATCGTACTGCTAGCAATGTCCCTCTTAACATTTATCAAGGTCTTTGTTCATAGCCACTATCTGCGTTACTTGTTTGTGGCGATATTTTTTGTTGGCCTGATAGTCGGTTATGTTCGATATGTGATGAAGGTCAAAAGCGAGAACATGCAGCATCAAAGCAAATGGTACAAATTTGGATTTATACTTGCTTTTGCCCTCATCTATATGGCTATCAAATATGGTGTAAAAGCTGTTGTAGGCTATGAGGCTTCCAGCGAAGACTACGGCACTGTCATCGCGTTCTTTTTCCTGGGTCTGTTTATTGCCTACTATGGTCTTTATTTACGATATTTGCGGAAAGCCTGAAACCAAAAGCACAAGAAGCCCTCCTGCAAGCTGATTTGCTTGGGAGGGCTTCTTGTGCTTTTCTATTGTCTTACCCAAAACGTCCGCTAATGTACGCTTCCGTTTTTTCGTTTTCAGGTGATGTGAAGATTTTCCCCGTTTCATCCATCTCGATCAGCTCACCCATCAGGAAGAAGGCGGTTTTCTCAGAAATTCGCGCTGCCTGATGGAGGTTATGGGTAACGATCACGATCGTGTACTCATCCTTTAGCTGCATGACCAGCTCTTCGATTTTCATGGTAGAGATCGGATCGAGAGCGGAAGCCGGTTCGTCCAACAGCAAAATGGTTGGCTGCATCGCGATTGCACGCGCGATACATAGCCGTTGCTGCTGTCCACCGGAAAGGGAGAGAGCAGAGTCGCGAAGACGATCTTTTACCTCATCCCAAAGCGCTGCTTTACGCAGGCTCGACTCAACCAATTCATCCAAATCACGTTTATTGGTCATCCCGTGGAAACGCGGTGCAAATGCGATGTTTTCATAGATCGATTTGAAAAATGGATTCGCTCGCTGGAACACCATTCCTACTACTTGGCGCAGACTCTCGATGTTTACTTGCGAGCTGTTAATGTCGATACCATCTACAATAATGGAACCCTCTACACGACAAGAAGGGACCAGATCATTCATCCGGTTCAAGCTCCGTAGAAGTGTCGATTTCCCGCATCCGGACGGGCCGATAAAGGCCGTCACGGAGTTGCGTTCAATATCCATTGATATATTTTTTACGGCGTGCTTCTCTCCGTAGTATACATTCACGTTGTTCGTCTGAATGATCGTTTCTTGCATGGTCAGTACGGACATGGCTGCCACCTACCTCTTCTTAGTTTGATCCTGACGTCATCTTTTTGTAAACCCAATTCCCGAACCAACGAGCGGAAAGGTTAAAGAGCAAGACGGCAATAATCAGAACAGCAGCCGCGCCATCTGCAACATCACGCGCATCCGGTGTCAGCCCCTCGCTGTTTACCTTCCAAATATGCACGGCCAATGTCTCGGCAGGACGGAACGGGTTCAACGGTGAGGTCGTACTATTCAATGAGAAGTCGGTGAAATCCAGATTCGGTGAAGACATCCCCGCTGTAAACAGCAAGGCAGCCGCTTCTCCAAATACACGGCCAGACGCCAAAATGGCACCTGTAATGATACCTGGGAGTGCTGCTGGAAGGATGACAGACACGATGGTACGCCATTTGGTAATACCAAGCGCGAGACTCGCTTCCTTTTGACTGCGTGGTACGTTGCGCAGTGCATCCTCTGTTACACGAACCAAGAGTGGCAGGTTAAATACCGTCAGCGCAAGTGCTCCACCAAACAGGGTATAGCCCCAGCCAGTCATATTTACAAACACGAGCAATCCAAACAAACCAACTACGATAGACGGAAGGGAAGACAATACTTCTATACTCATGCGGATGAACTGTGTAATCTTGTTATCCGGCGCATATTCAGCCATATAAATGCCTGCTCCGATCCCGAGCGGCAACGCGATCAGCATGGTCAGGACCAGCAAGTACAACGAGTTGAAAAGCTGTGGTCCAATCCCGCCACCCGCATTAACGATATCCGGAGGAGAGGTCAAAAAGTCGAGATTCAGCTTATGCCAGCCTTGTGAGAGAATGAAGCCCAATAGTCCCACCAAGGTACCGATAATCAGTACGGCAATCAGAGTCAAAACAACAGTAGCAGCGCGGTCCATCAGTCTCGCTTTCATCTATTTTGCCAACCTCTTTCTGCCCAACAGGCGCAAAATCACGATAAAGATGAAAGACATCGCCAAGAGCAGCAAAGCCATTGACCAGAGAGCATTGTTATACGGAGTTCCTTGAATCGTATTCCCCATGTTCAATGTAATACCGCTAGTGAGCGTACTGATTGGTTCGAACAAACCGCCTGGCAGCTTCGTTGTGTTACCGATAACCATTTGCACAGCCAAAGCTTCTCCAAAAGCGCGAGACATTCCCAAAACAATGGCCGTCAAACAGCCAGGAAGCGCGGAATGCAACACGACATTCCAAATAGTTTGCCAGCGAGTAGCACCCAGCGCGAGAGAAGCGTTGCGCAAATCTTGCGGAACAGCCTCGATAGCATCTGCTGCCACACTCGTAATCGTAGGCAAAATCATCAGGGCCAGAACAAGTCCCCCTGCCAATAAGCTGAAGCCAAGAACATCAAATTGTTCGCGAATAAATGGAACAAGCAAAGTTAGTCCAACATAACCGTAAACGACCGATGGGATACCAACCAACAGCTCGATTACCGGCTTCAATACTTTTTTCCCGAAGCCCGGAAAGATCTCTGTCATAAAAATAGCGGCACCGATTCCAAGTGGCGCGGCAATTAAAGCAGCCAGTGCCGTTACGAAAAACGAACCAAGAATAAAAGGTAGGACACCATACGCGGATGGTTCACCTTCTGGGTCCCATTTATCATGGGTTAAAAATTCTTTGAAGCTTACTCCATCGACGAAGAACGTCGACAGCCCTTTTGAAGCAATAAAATAGGTGATCGATAAAACAACAATAACGAGCAAACCCGCACAAATCATCGCGATGGTTTTGCCAGTAATATTCTCTGTCTTTTGACGCTTGTTCGTTGTCAGCATTTTTTGCGCAATCATCGATTGACGCTCTGTATTTACCCCTTCAGTACGATGGCTCATGTTCTCCCTCCTGGAAAGAAAACGACTGTACGCAAGCAAAATGAGGGGAAGGCCCCCCTACCCCTCTATTTTGCTGTTGACGATAACGCTTATTTTTGTGTTACTTTGCCTTCTGCATCACGTTCCACTTTCATATCTGTGATTGGCAGGAAGCCCAATTCTGTTACGGTTTTCTTTTGTACTTCGTCAGTCAGGATGAAGTCGAGGAACGCTTTTGCATCGCCAGTTGCTTCACCTTTGGTGTACATATGCTCGTACGCCCAGACTGGATATTTGTTCGTTGTAATGTTTTCTGCGTTTGCTTCCACGCCATCCAATTTCAGAGCTTTTACAGAGTCATTGAAGTAGGACAGTGCCAAGTAACCAATTGCACCTGGTGTTTCAGCAATGATTTTGCGAACAGTACCGGAGGAATCCTCTGTGATACCTTCTGCTTCTTCTTTGCCATCCAACGCGAATTTGCTGAATGTCGCGCGAGTTCCGGAAGATTTCGGACGGTTAACCAGCGTGATCTTCATGTCTTCGCCGCCAACTTCTTTCCAGTTGGTGATTTTACCAGTGAAGATGTCGATCAATTGTTGCTTGGTCAAGTTGTCTACTTTTACTTGTGGGCTTACTGCTGCTGCCATACCGACAACCGCTACTTTATGGTCTACCAGTTCGTTTGCTGGAATGCCTTTTTTCTCTTCTGCAAAAATGTCGGAGTTACCGATCGTTGCTGCACCGCTTGCTACTTGGCTCAAGCCTGTACCGCTTCCTCCGCCTTGTACTTGAATTTGTGCGCCTGCATTTTTTGCCATAAAGTCTTTGGCCGCTTGCTCGACCAGAGGCTGTAAAGCGGTAGAACCTACTGCTGTTACAGGTTCACCGGAAGTTTTTGTTGTCGAACCAGAGTTGCTTTGCTCCTGGGCTGGTTGTTGCGCTGGTGCTGGTGTCTGTGCAGTATTGCCGCTTCCGCACCCCGCGAGTAATGCCCCTACACATGTCAGCGCAATAAACATTTTGCTGAGTTTTTTCATTTGATGAAAATCCTCCTTAAAAGGTTCGGTTTGTTTTTTCTCTCTTACAAGTACAAACTATACAGCGAGAATGTTGTCGTATTATGTTGTGAATGTAAAGCTTTCTTAAAGATGGAGAAATTCCTGTTGTAAAACCGAAAACATGGGAATAATGTCCCTATTCTTTTCTGGGGGTGTCCATGTGGAACGGCTGGCCTTGCTTTTTGTGATCATTGGTGCCCTGAACTGGGGATTAATCGGGTTATTTCAGTTTGATTTAGTCGCAAGCTTGTTTGGTGGAGCGGAGTCTATCGTAAGTCGAATCGTGTATACGTTGGTAGGCTTGTTTGGGGTGTATGCCATCAAGTTTCTTTTCACAGATCGGGAAGAAACACCTACATGAAAAACCTTTTCTCCGGCTGTTGGGGTGGGGCGGAAACAGGAGAAAACGCTCAGCTTCTTGTCCCACCCGCTGTGGGATTCACTGCCCGTCTCCATGAAAAAAAGCGAAACCCGCGTCCAAAGTGGTCCATTCAAGAGGTGTCTCAGAGGTGGACGCTTAAGAACGTGTTTCGCTTTTTGCATTCCGCCTCGGTCGGTGTACCAAAGATCTTCGCTTATTTCTCCTGTTTCCTCTACGAACTTTCCATGCTATTCGAGGTTTTCAAATCATTAAATGATTGAAGAATGTACTCAGTCACGGCAGAGAAGAATATTTCCAGACGTAACGACTTGTGGAGTCCTTCCGAGCGGAGAAGCGATTAGCGGGCAAAAGAAACGCAACGTGCCCATGCGACGAAGCGGCTACCACTTTTGCGTTTCCCCGCTAATCGCTTCGGAGCGGACAGTCTCACCCCCCAGCGGGACGGAGCCTGGAGCCTAGACTGGAAATATTCTTCTCCCCACCGTAGCTACATAATTAGAGACCTTACGTTGTTGCTGTAGTGGTGGGGCGGAAACAGGAGAAAACGCTCAGCTTCTTGTCCCACCCGCTGTGGGATTCACTGCCCGTCTCCATGAAAAAAAGCGAAACCCGCGTCCAAAGTGGTCCATTCAAGAGGTGTCTCAGAGGTGGACGCTTAAGAACGTGTTTCGCTTTTTGCATTCCGTCTCGGTCGGTGTACCAAAGATCTTCGCTTATTTCTCCTGTTTCCTCTACGAACTTTCCATGCTATTCAAGGTTTTCAAATCATTAAATGATTGAAGAATGTACTCAGTCACGACAGAGAAGAATATTTCCAGACGTAGCGACTTGTGAAGTCCTTCCGAGCGGAGAAGCGATTAGCGGGCAAAAGAAACGCAACGTGCCCATGCGACGAAGCGGCTACCACTTTTGCGTTTCCCCGCTAATCGCTTCGGAGCGGACAGTCTCAACCCCCAGCGGGACGGAGCCTGGAGCCTAGACTGGAAATATTCTTCTCCCCACGACAGCCACTATACGAGAAAAAAAGCGACACATCCCGATGAACAGGATGTGCCGCTTTTTTGGTGATGAATTAATTGTCTCGTTTCAGTGGCTCGGTGAGATCTACGTGCCCCATCAACGTTTCTACTTTCTTGCCATCCTCCAAGAAGACAATCTCCTTTACTTCCGAGAACTGAAAGAATGTATTCTTCAACGCATCCAAAGCCATCGTCTCGCCACTTGAACCCATATTGAACTGATTCTTGCTATCTGCATCAATCGTCAGGGTACCTTTATCGATTGTAATGGAGTGGTACTTGAAGTCTTTCCACAGTGGAATATGCACGTCTGGCTTTACAGGCGTCTCCAGCAGGGCAAGTGTCTTTTTGTACTTCTCGATATCTTCTGCAAACGTGATCTCTTGCTCTTCTTTTTGCAGCTCCATCAAATTATTATCCGAATAGTAAACGGTGACCATTTGCTTTTTCAGAGTCGGCTCTGTTGTCGATGGATCAGTGTTTGAACCAGATGGCTGTTCTACTGGTGTGGTTGGCTGTGGTGTTTCTGTCGCGTTTTGCCCACATCCGGCCAAAAGCAGCATCACTAACGCTGCCATCCAGATCACTCGACTTTTTTTCATCGTGAAAAGCCCCCTTACTGATAAGACTCGTAGTATTCACGAATAGCCGCAACAATGGCTTTCGCGATTTTATCTTGGAATGCCGGATTCGTCAGCTGTGCATTCTCCTGTGGATTGGAGAGGAAGCCAGTTTCGGTCAACACAGCAGGCATTTTCGTGTTTTTGATCACATAAAAGCCGCTCTGCTTGACGCCTCGATCCGGGAACTGCGTTGCCCCACGTAAATGTTTATGTACCACTTGGGCAAAGTCTTTGCTGTTTTCATTATAATAGAAAGTTTCTGTTCCTGCAGCCGTCGGTTTCGGGAATGCGTTGGCATGCATAGACAAGAACAAGTCGGCTTCTAACTCATTGGCAAAAGCTACACGCTCTGACAGTTCATAAAACACATCTGTCGTGCGTACGGGAACGACTTGAAACTCTGGATATTGCTTCAGCAAAGCCACAATCTTATTGGAGACAGCCAAGTTGTAATCTTTTTCATTGTTGCCAGCGGAGCCCTTCGTGCCTGGGTCTTTCCCTCCATGACCGGCATCAACGACGATCAGGTAGCCTGTTTTCTTCGGTTTTGGCGTCAATTTTACTTCGAGACCGTCTTTCGTGTAAGCCAGCTCATACGTGCTCTTTTGGTTCAGCTCAATGACGACGCGAACCGTGTCAGGAGATGCACTGTATTGGCTGTAACGCAGGTCTGCGATGAGAGGTTCTTCTTTCGCTTGTTCTGCCTGATTCAGTTCGTCAGAATCTGAATCTGTGCCTTGGTCTTCATCATTAGCGGAGGACGTTTCCTCAGATTCGCCTACGCTATCGTTTTTCTCGTCTTGACGCTTTAGATCTTCGACTAAATCATCATCCAATGCTGTTTGTGGGAGATCCAAGACAATCCGGTGAGGACCTGTCATCACAAAGGACTGAGGAATGACAGGTATAGTCGTTTCAATACGAACTCGGTCGCCGTCCTCAGATACATCTTTCAAAATATTGAGGCGATCGATCTCAACCTGATTATTTTTCTTGTCCCACGCAAATGACCCTCCAAGCTCGTCCTCCAATTGACGTAATGGGAGGACCAACTGATCATCAATCGTCATCCCACGCTCAGGTCGTTTCCACGCAAAGCCTTTTTGTCCCACTTGCTCAGCCACAGTCTGTGCGGACGCGTACATCGTGTCCTCCACTTGATACAGCTTGATCGGCTGGGTTGGTGCCTTGCCATTCAGCTTTACCTGTGGTGTTTCGTTCGCAATGACAGTTCGTGTGCTGTTGTCCCACCCGACTGTAACGCCAAGTGACTCCCCGACAAAACGCAGTGGCAGCAGCATACGCTTTTGTGAAATAACAGGTGGCGTATCGAGCTTCACTTGTTTGCCGTTCAACACTGCTGTACGGGAGTCAAGTGTAAGGGAGAGCAGTTGTGTGCCTTTGGTAATGACAGCTGTTCGAGTAGCCTCATTCCAATCCACTTTTGCACCTAGCCCTTCGGCGATGACACGGACGGGAACCAACGTGCGTCCATTCTTGATAACCGGCGGTACTTCAGCATTCACTGCTTGTCCACCAATCATGAGATTGACAGCTTCCTCTGAGGCACTGCTTGCTGCAACCGCCCAACCGGGGATTAGCAGCAGGACCAGCAGCGCAAAAAGCAGAGGGTAAAATCGTCTCTTCATCCTGACCTCCTCCGTGATGTCTGTTTTCTTCGTTATGTGGCGTCAGCCAATGTGCAACGTTCACCATTCTATTAGACGCTAGATGATCTGTAAAGTTTATAGTCTTTTGGTACCAAAATGAAAAGACCGCCTCCGCATGCCCCGCGAGACAGTCTTTGCAACTGAGTTTTTTTACCGAAAAAATCCCCTTCTCTCTTGCCTACTTACTTGTTGAACCGGTTTTTTTATCATGTTCAAGCCCCCGTTGGCAAGAAATTGCTGTATCAGTGATATCACAGCTGGATTCGACAGCACCTTAATGGAGTCGGCTACCTTGGGGTTTTTCAACTGGGGAATAGCGTCGCCAAGATGCGGTAAAAGCGGCAGTAAATCTTCGATAGAAATGGCAGGCTTTTGTGGTTGGGTTACAGCTTCCACTTGAGGTGCATTCCGTCGACCTCCAAACAGCAGACCTCGCCGTTCTCCTGTACTTTTTGGAGGCGCCTGTTTAAGACGCCCCAGTGTATTCTTCATATCCTGTAGCTCCTGTCGCACCTGACTCATTTCTTTCATTATTTGGGCATTGTTTGCATGTTGTGCATCCGCAAGCTTGTTGATCGATTCTAGCAAATGGTTCTTGGGGACAACCTGCTTTTTTTTCGCTTTCATTTTCTCAACGATAATCCCACCTCCCTCCTCACTCTACCCCCTTATCTAAAACGTTTTTTTATATTTTCCAAATCCTTTGCAGTGACACCTTTTTTCGAAAGCTTATTCAACAGGCTTCCGACATTTTCTGTTTTCTGCATCTGACGAAACTGCGCAGCATAGCTGTTAACCTCTTGCTCGGTCAATTTTTTCCCTGACTTTCTGGCCATTTCACGAATGACTTCCTTGATTCCCGCATCTGTCCTTAGCTTTTCCTTAGGAATGGATTTAACAATGTTGAGCAAAGAACCAATATCCATCAGTATCCCCCCTGGTTGCAGTTAGTTCCTTTTTACTCTATGTAGCCACGGGCGTAATGGATTGGTCATTTGTCCATGCGACAGAAAAAAAGAAGAGGTCGTAAAAAACCTCTTCTCATCCGTGTTTTGATTATGGAGTAATATCCGCGTATTTGAAATCGATAGCACCCAGACCATCCATTACGACATCTTTCAGATTTTCATTCTGCACCCAAGAGTTCGCGTAGAAGTAGATTGGCATGATTGGCATTTCATCCATCAGGATTTGCTCAGCTTGAGCCAGAATTTCTTTTCGTTTCTCTGGGTCTTGCTCCAGAGCGGATTGGCTCAGGAGCTCCTTGTACTTTGGATTTTCCCAACGTGTATCGTTGTTTCCGCCGTCTTTTTCCTGGAACATTTCCAAGAAGTTGATGGGGTCATTGAAGTCACCTAGCCAACCTCCACGAGCGATTTGATATTTACCTTCGTGTACGTCTTCTAAGTATACCTTCCACGCTTTATTTTCGAGCTTGATATCTACACCGAGGTTTTTCTTCCATTGATCCTGTATTTCTTTTGCGATCTTTTTATGACCTTCGGATGTGTTGTAGATGAGTGTGATTGGGGGGAGTTTGGAGATACCCTCTTCCTTCATACCTTCTACCAGTAATTTCTTTGCAACTTCAAGGTCATTGTCTTTGAAGTAACCGTCTTTGCTCAACGCCATGCTCGGTGGTACATAGCTTGTTGCCGGTACTTGACCAGCTTTCAGGATATCGGAGGTGATGCTTTCACGATTAATTGCGTACGCGAAGGCCTTTCGAATTTTTGCGTTGGTAAACGGTGCTTGCTCTGTATTGAAACGATAAAAGTATGCACCGGCGATTGGCTGTGTCTTCAAGATACCAGCTTCCCTCAAAACCGGAAGTGCATCGATTGGCAGGGAAGAGTTTGGAGCACCTGCCCAATCCAGCTCGTCGTTATCAAACATAGCCAATTCCGTAGTCTCATCCTCTATCATGGTGAATTCGATCTTATCCAATTTTACATTGGCTTTATCCCAATACTTTTCGTTTTTGGAAACTACGAGCTTGCTCTTGTGCTCCCATGTGTCCATTTTGAATGGTCCGTTACCAACAACCGTCTTTGCCTCGTCAGCCCATTTTCTGTTGCCTTCGACTACCTTCTTGTTCACCGGGAAGTATGTTTTAAAAGCAACCAGCTCCGGGAAAAATGGTGTCGAGTTTGTCAGTTCCACTTTTAGCGTCTTATCGTCAATCGCCTTTACGCCAACGTCTCCCGCCTTGCCGGTCCCTTTGTTGAAGTCTTCCGCACCTTTCACATAATACAACTGGTAGGCGTAGTTGGATGCTGTCTTGGGATCGAGCGCGCGTTTCCAAGCATATTCGAAGTCATATGCCGTTACTGGATCGCCGTTGCTCCATTTTGCTTCACGAATCTTGAATTCATAGGTTTTTCCATCCTTAGAAACGGTATAGCTCTCTGCCGCGGCTGGGTGCACCTTTCCGTCTTTTCCGAGACGTGTCAGACCTTCGAATATAGCAGTGATGATCGTGCTAGAGGTTATATCCTCCGCAATTCCTGGGTCTGCTGTAGGCGGCTCCGATTGCAGATTCATTCTTAATACTTTAGGCTCGGCTGCTTGGACGGCGCCTTCGTACCCTGTCATCATTCCACCGAAAACAAGGACTGAACTCAAAGCCAAAAAAACACTCTTTTTCATCATACACACCCCTATTTCCCTAATAAGAATCTTCCGAAAATTAGTATACAATAAAAGTGTAAAAATTTGGATGTTCAATTAACAAAAAAAGAAGAGAGGTGAGTATAACACCGCTCTTCTTTTACATGCACAGCTATTATTTCTTTTCTACGAGATCTGCGTATTTGTAGTCTACAGCACCCAGACCATCGATGATAACATCTTGTACTCTGTCATCCTTCACCCAAGATTGAGTATAGTAGTAGATTGGCATAATTGGCATTTCATCCATCAGGATTTGCTCCGCTTGCGCCAGGATTGCTTTACGTTTTTCTGGGTCCAGCTCCAGAGCGGATTGGTTCAGGAGTTCTTTGTACTTCGGATTTTCCCAACGAGTATCGTTGTTTCCGCCGTCTTTTTCCTTGAACATTTCCAGGAAGTTGATTGGATCGTTGAAGTCACCCAACCAGCCTGCACGAGCCACTTGGTATTTACCTTGGTGTACGTCATCCAGGTATACCTTCCACTCTTTGTTCTCGAGCTTCACGTCTACGCCCAGGTTTTTCTTCCATTGGTCTTGGATTGCCTCAGCAATCTTTTTGTGACCTTCGGAAGTGTTGAAGGAAAGAGTAAGTGCCGGGAATTTGGTCAAACCCTCTTCTTTCATTCCTTCTTCGAGCAATTTCTTCGCTGTTTCGATGTCATTATCCTTGTAGAAACCGTCTTTGTTCAGCGCCATGCTTGGTGGTACATAGCCTGTTGCTGGCAATTGACCAGCTTGCAGGATGTTGTCGATCAGGCTTTGACGATCGATCGCATAGGCAAACGCTTTACGGATTTTCACATTGTTGAACGGTGGTTTTTCTGTGTTGAAACGGTAGAAGTAAGTACCCGCGATTGGCTGTGTTGTCATTTTGCCGGATTCTTTCAAAGCCGGGATCGCGTCAGTTGGCAACGCAGAAGTTGGAGCGCCTGCCCAGTGCAGTTCACCGTTTTCGTACATGGACAGCTCAGTATTCTCATCCTCTACCATGGAGAATTCGATTTTGTCCAATTTTACGTTGTCTTTATCCCAGTAGTTATCGTTTTTGGAAACTACGAGCTTGCTCTTGTGCTCCCAAGAATCCATTTTGAATGGACCGTTACCAATAACTGTTTTCGCATCGGTAGCCCATTTCTCGTTGCCATCTACTACTTTTGGATTAACTGGGAAGTATGTTTTGAATGCAACCAGCTCCAGGAAGAATGGAGTTGGGTTTGTCAGTTCTACTTCGAGTGTTTTATCGTCAATTGCTTTTACGCCAACGTCTTCTACTTTACCCTTGCCTTTGTTGTAGGCTTCTGCGCCCTTCACATAGTACAGTTGGTATGCATAGTTGGAAGCTGTTTTTGGATCAAGAGCGCGTTTCCAGGCATATTCGAAATCTTTTGCCGATACAGGATCGCCATTGCTCCATTTGTTATCACGAATTTTGAATGTATATTTTTTACCGTCTTCAGAAACAGTGTAGCTCTCTGCTGCTGCTGGATGGTATTTACCGTCTTTACCAACGCGAGTCAGACCTTCGAAGGTAGCAGTGATGATGGTGCTGGAAGTTGTATCTTCCGCGATACCTGGGTCAGCTGTTGGTGGCTCGGAGTGCAGGTTCAGTTTCAGTAATTTAGAGCCAGTTGCTTGTGCAGAATTTTCTGTCTTTGTTCCGGAAGCATTGTTATCTGCCGGTGCCGCCTGGTTTCCGCCACCGCATCCTGCGAGTGCCGCGCCAAGAACGAGGATAGAACTCATTGCCACGAAAACATTCTTTTTCATACAAGTAATCCCCCTTTTCTAAATCTTTTATCAATATACATGGTTTTATATATTTTTTAAATATGTTTTAGAATGATTTAATAAATTTTTATTTATTTATAAAGAGAATTAACGAATTATAAAATATATTGATCGATAAATAAAATTTCCAGAACATACCTCCCTCGATATTTCTAAGAAAAACCGCATAATATCAAGCTTTTTCAGAATCGAGGATTCAAGCTTCATTTATTGATCTATTTTTTCATTCACCCAATTTTATCCATGTTCAGTAAAGTTGCAATAGTAATTTAATTTATAATTTTATAATTTATAATATCGACGTCCATCCTCGGCTCGATTGTTCTCTCTGAAAATGGTTTACAAAAAAAGAAGAGTGCCGTAGCACCCTTCCTTTTTTACAACGAGTTATGCGCTTTTTCTTATTGAATGTCTGCCCATTTCCAGTCTACGAAACCGAGACCGTCGAGTACTACACCTTTTACTTTGTCTTTTTTCACATAAGAATGTGTGTAGTAGTAGATTGGAACTGCTGGCATTTCGTCCATGAAAATGGCTTCTGCTTGTGCCAGGATTTGTTTGCGTTTTTCTGGGTCCTTTTCCAGAGCAGACTGGTTCAGCAGCTCTTTGTACTTCGGATTTTCCCATTTCGTGTCGTTGTTTCCGCCATCTTTGTCCTTGAACAGGTCCAGGAACGTGTATGGATCGTTGTAGTCACCAGTCCAGCTGGAACGAGCGATTTGGAATTTACCTTGGTTCACATCTTCCAAGAATACTTTCCATTCTTTGTTCTCCAGCTTAATGTCTACGCCGAGTGCTTTTTTCCATTGGTCTTGGATCGCTTCGGCAATTTTCTTGTGACCTTCAGACGTGTTGAAGGAGAGTGTCAGGGTCGGCATTTTGGTAATGCCTTCTTCCTTCATACCTTCTTCCAGCAATTTTTTCGCTGCTTCTACATCGCCATCTTTGAAGTACGGGCTTGTTGCCACTGCCATTGTTGGCGGGATCAGACCCATAGCTGGTTCTTGGTTTGCTTGCGTGATGTTGTCGATGATAGATTTACGATCGATTGAATAAGCAAACGCCTTACGGATTTTCGCGTTGTTGAACGGCGGAACTTCCGTATTGAATTTGTACATGTACGTACCCGCGATCGGGCGTGTTTGCATTTGGCCGGATTCTTTCAATGCAGGAATCGCATCGGTAGGAAGTGAGCTCAAAGGTGCTCCGGACCAATCCAGATCGTCATTGTCGAACATGGACAGCTCTGTATTTGCGTCTTCAACCATGGAGAAGTTGAGCTTGTCGAGTTTTACAACGTCTTTATCCCAGTAGGTATCGCTCTTCACGAGAACCAATTTGCTCTTATGTTCCCATGTTTCCATTTTGAATGGACCGTTACCTACGTGTGTAGCTGCTTCGCCCGCCCATTTATCGTTGCCTTCGACTACTTTTTGGTTAACTGGGTAGTACGTATAGAACGCAGTCAGCTCCAAGAAGAATGGTGTTGGATTTTTCAAAGTTACGACGAGTGTTTTATCGTCAGTCGCTTTTACGCCAACATCATCAGCTTTTGCTTTACCCTTGTTGTATTCTTCTGCGTTTTTCAGGTAATACAATTGGTAAGAGTAGTTAGATGCTGTTTTCGGATCGAGCGCTCGCTTCCAAGCATATTCGAAATCCTTTGCAGTAACTGGCTCTCCATTGCTCCATTTGCTGTCACGCAGGGTGAATGTATAAGTAAGACCATCTTCGGATACGTCAATTTTCTCTGCTACAGATGGATGTGGTTTGCCATCTTCGCCAATACGAGTGAGACCATCAAATGTTGCACGCAGAACCGCACTGGAAGTAGAATCCTCAGCCAATGCAGGGTCAGCAGTTGGTGGCTCGGACATCATGTTCATTCTCAATTCTTTAGGACCACTTGTTTGCTCACCAGCAGGTTTGCTACCTTGCTCGCCTGCTTTCTCGCCGCCGCCACAGCCTGCCAGCGCCGCACTCAGAACCAGGATAGAACTCATTGCTGCAAAAACGCTTTTTTTCACGGTGTTGACCCCCTTTATTTCTATCGGTAAAACTTCATTGAAAGCTACTCCACAAATATACTGCATTTTTAGTAATATTGAAGACATTTTAAGTAAAATTAATTATGTTTTATTCAAACATCAAATTCTATTAAAGGAAATAAATTCGGTATTTTCATCATGATGAAGTATGCCTCGTACATAAAAATTTATGCAGCATTAAAACAACCCCTCCGGCCATAGGCGAAGGGGTTCACTATGATTACATTTGGGCTCGTCGATACTCGTTCGGTGCTACACCGACGATTGCTCGAAAATCTCGAATAAAGTGAGAGTGATCGTAGTAGCCAAGTGAGGTAGACAGGTCCAGCCAATCTTGGACCGTTCCCTGGTCAATCTGCTCTGCCGCTTCATGTAGTCTGTATCGTTGGATGACCGACTTCGGGCTGACGCCTACGTACCGATCAAACAAGCGCTGCATCGTCCGCATATTCATTCCGGTCAATTGTACCGCATCCTCGACTTTGAATACGGATCGATCTGCCTGGATCATCCTGACGATTTCACTGATGCGCGCTACATTCGGGTCAGGCTTTGGCAAGTGTTCGAATAGAAAGGCTTCTACTCTTTTCATCATTTGCTGATCATCTGGCAGGCCTAGCACTTCTTTCTCAAGCTGCTCGGTTGCAACACCAAATACGGCTTCCAGACTCGTAGAAGTGCCACTCAACTCTGATACCGGGGCATTCAGAAACGGATAAAAACCTCCGGGTCTGAATTTTACTCCGAAAACGTGACCTTGCCCCTCTAAAAGATGCGAGGAAGTCGTGCGGGCTACACCAAAAATGCCAGATGCTCCTTTTTCAAACACGAGATTCACATTGGGATGAGCCAGTACAGTTTGCGAGTAAGGCAGTTCCGTACGTAAATCCCACCGGACGACCCAGTAGTGCTGCACGAAGTAGCTGATTTCAGCAGATGGCTCGTATCTGTTCAGCGAAAATTTCTTCTGTCCAATCATGGCATGCAGTACACCCTTTGGGAGCTTGGCAGTCTGATTTTCCAAGGTGCGCCTCCTGTCGTGTTTTTACAATACACACTACCGAATTCTTCTTATAGTAAGAGTAGTAGTTGGGAGACTTGATTACAATTCCCAAATGAAAAAATCAGGGGGTAAAACGATGGATCTTCGCTTCGATTTCTACATGGGTGCTACGCCAGAGCAGGTCTGGCATGTCCTGACTTCCGATGAAGGTGTAAAGAGTACTTTCTTTGGCTGTACGATTCGCTCGACTTTTCAAGTAGGCGACGAGATGGCTTACGTTGGTCCGGGAAAAGCCGGTGACGACACGGTGCATGTATACGGGAAAATCCTGCAATTCGAACCTCATCGTATTTTTAGTTTCACTGAACATCCGGGTCCTGCCTATTACGAAAATCACGCGGAATTGCAGTCTCGTGTCACCATTACCTTAGAACCGGTTGGTGGCTGCACCAAGCTGACGTTGATTCAAGATCAATGGACAGAAAACCACCCCTCCCACGTAAGTGCCAGCAACAATTGGCCGATGATGCTCTCGTCGATCAAGACGTATGCGGAGACAGGCAAGACACTTGATTTTGGCTACTAATACAAAAGAGTCCCGAGACCAGGAGCTGCCCTGACCTCGGGATTTTTGTTATTTTTGTTACTCTGTCATTTCTGCCCACTTTAGGTCGATAAATCCGAGTCCATCCACTTGAACGCCTTTCACCTTGTCGCTTTGTACCCACACATCCACATCCGTGAACAGCGGGATCAACGGCATGGCATCCATAAAGATTTGTTCAGCCTCTGCAAACAGTTGCTTGCGCTTTTCTGGATCAGTTTCTACCGATGACTGTTTCAGCAGTTCTTGGTAACGTGGATCTTCCCAACCCGTGTCGTTGTTACCTGTTTTACCATCTTGGAACATTTCCAGGTAGTTCATCGGATCATTGAAGTCCGCATTCCAACCGATACGACCCATCTCGTAATTGAGCTCATGCATATCCTGCAAATGAACGGCGGACTCCTTCACCATGATTTTTATTTCGATGCCGAGCTTTTGTTTCCATTGGTCCTGAATCGCTTCGGCAATTTTCTTATGTCTGTCGCTTGGATTGTAAGACAAGGTGATTGGAGGCAGCGTTGTCACGTTGAGCTCCTTCATGCCTTCTTCCAGCAGCTTTTTCGCTGTTTCTACATCATTATCCTTAAAGTATCCTTCTTTTTTGATAATCATGGATTGCGGCAGCATCCCCATCGTTGGCACCTGGCCCACTTGTGTGATGTTATCTACGATGGTTTGACGATCTACCGAGTATGCCAATGCTTTACGAATTTTCACATTGCTCAGTGGCCCTTTTGTCGTATTCATCTTGTACCAATACATCGTCGCTTTTGGATGAACAACGAGTTTGCCAGCGTCTTTCAGTGACGGAATCGCATCGGTGGGAAGTCCACCGAGTGGCTGACCTGCCCAATCCAGCTCACCATTCTCGAACATGGACAGGGCTGTATTATCGTCCTCGATCATCGCGAACTCAATGCGATCGAGCTTCACTACGTCTTTATCCCAGTAGTGCTCGTTCTTTTCCAATACGATCTTGCTCTTGTGCTCCCACGCTGTCATCTTAAATGGACCGTTGCTTACGTGCGTCGCCGCTTCGTTTGCCCATTTCGGATTGGCCTCCACAACTTTTTGGTTAACCGGGTAGTAGGTGTAGAAAGCCGTCAGCTCCAGGAAGTAAGGCGTTGGATTCTCCAGCGTGACTTCCAGTGTTTTGTCATCGAGAGCCTTTGCCCCGAGTTCGTCGGGCTTCATCTTGCCTTCGTGAATCAGCTTCGCATTTTTAATGTAGTATAGCTGATAGGCATACTCAGCACCGAGGGTCTTGCTAAGTGCACGTTTCCATGCATATACGAAGTCATGGGCAGTCACTGGATCACCATTGCTCCATTTAGAATCGCGGAGCGTGAAGGTATACACCAGTTTGTCATCCGAGATTTTGATATCGGATGCTACTGAATTCACTGGCTTTGCGTTCGCATCGAAGCGAGTCAAACCATCAAACGTAGCACGAACAATCGCTCCCGATGTGGCATCCTTCGCAAGACCGGGGTCCGCTGTCGAAGGCTCACTCATGATGTTCGCCCGAAATACCTGAGGCTTTGCATTTGCAGGCTTTTCAGCGGGCGCTGCGGTTCCCTCAGTTGGAGGGGTTGTTGTTGATGGCTGCGTACTCGTGGAGCATCCAGCTAACACGCTTCCGGCGACCAGCATCGCGCCAAGAAACAACTTGAGATTTCTTTTCATCTGAAAATTCCACCTTATCTATATTTTCTCATTTCAAACACAATATACTCGACCGGAATTGGGTTGAAAACGGGGTTGTTGTAGATTTAATTTAATTTTATGAAAATTCACTACATTATAAACAAAAGTAAAGCCCAACCAGCTTTTCGGCCAGTTGGACTTTGTTGATCGATCAATTATTTCTACTTTAGAACGCTGGAACAATCGCGCCTTTGTATTCATCTTCAATGAACTTTTTCACTTCAGGTGAGTTCAGTGCTTTTGCCAGCTTTTGAATTGCTTCGGAATCCTTGTTGTCAGGACGAGCTACCAGGAAGTTTGCGTATGGAGTATCTTTATCTTCAATAAACAGCGCGTCTTTGGTAGGAACGAGCTTTGCTTCCAGCGCGTAGTTGGTGTTGATCAACGCCAGATCTACTTCTTCCAGAACGCGTGGCAGCATTGCTGCTTCTACTTCTTTGAACTTCAGGTTTTTCTTGTTCTCAACAACGTCCTTCACAGTACCGCTGATGCCAGCGCCCTCTTTCAGCTTGATCACGCCGTTTTTCTCCAAGAGTGCGAGTGCGCGGCCGCTGTTTGTTGGATCGTTTGGCAGCGCGATTGTTGCGCCATCAGCTAATTCATCCACAGATTTTACTTTTTTGCTGTAAGCGCCGAATGGCTCAATGTGTACAGCCACTACTGGCTCCAGATTCATGTTTTGTCCTTTATTGAAGTCTTCCAGGTAAGGCTTGTGCTGGAAGAAGTTAGCGTCGAGTTGTTTCTCGTTCACTTGAACGTTAGGTTGTACGTAATCGGTGAACTCTTTAATTTCCAGGTTCACGCCTTGTTCTTTCAGTTTTGGTTGAACGAATTTCAAGATTGCTGCATGTGGAACGGGAGAAGCGCCTACCTTCAATGTTACTTCCTGTTGTCCGCCTTGTGCGCCGCCTTCAGCCGGAGCAGGTGCTGTTTCCGTTTTGCCTCCGCAAGCTGCCAAAGAAAATGCCAATACAGTAGAAAGTACAGATACGACTAGCTTTTTCATGAATGATTTCCCCCTTGCATGTATTTAGTCTTATTTTTTGAAAATCTATATGGAAAGATCTATTTGCGGCTGAATTTCAGAACCAGACGGTCCCCCAGCGTTTGTAAGATCTGTACCATCACCAGCAAAATAACAACAGTCACAATCATGACATCGGTTTGGAAACGCTGATAACCGTATCGGATCGCCAAGTCACCCAAACCACCACCGCCAATTACCCCAGACATTGCGGTATAGGAGACCAGCGTAACCGTCGTGATCGTAATACCTGCGATCAGTCCAGATCTAGACTCTGGCAAAAGGACATTCCAGACGATCTGCCAATTGGACGCCCCCATAGATTGTGCGGCCTCAATCACGCCTTTATCAATCTCACGCAGAGAGGTTTCCACCAAGCGTGCGAAAAACGGAGCGGCACCAAATACGAGCGGCGGAATGGCACCCAGTACGCCGAGTGAGGTTCCTACGATCATTTTCGTCACAGGAATCAGCAAAATCATCAAAATGATAAACGGTACCGAGCGCAATACGTTGACAACGAATGATGCGATCGTATAAAAAGTGCGGTTTTGCAGAAGCTGTCCGCGTGAAGTCAAAAACAGAACGATTCCCAATGGCAAACCAATCAGGACGGTAAACAGGGTGGAAAAGCCGAGCATCGTGAGCGTGTCCATCGTACCTACGCCGATTTCAGCCCAATCCACATTCTCGAATGTCCAGTCCATTTATATCACCTCTACTTCCAAGCCACGTTGGCGCAGCGTCTCAATGGTCTTTTGATTCTGTGCAACATCGCCTTCCAGCTCGATCACCAACTGACCATACGGCGTATCTTTCATGCGGGAGATTGTTCCCTGCAAAATGCTGAACACCGTACCGGTCTCTTGCATCGTTTGGAACAGGATCGGCTGGTACGTTTTTTCTCCGAGGAAGGTGACACGAGCAATGGTCCGGTTCCCCGAAGCCTTTTCGTGCTCGACTGCTTCTCTCAGCTCTGTAGAATCTGCTACTTGTTCCACGAATTCCTGTGTCGTTGGATGCTTCGGACGAAGGAATACATCCAGTACGTTACCCGACTCGACGATCTTTCCGCCGTCAATTACGCCGACACGATCACAAATGGAGCGAATGACGTGCATCTCGTGGGTAATCAACACAATGGTCAAGCCCAGCTTGCGGTTGATGTCCAAGAGCAGTGCCAGAATGGAGTTCGTCGTCTGCGGATCGAGAGCCGATGTAGCTTCGTCACAGAGCAGCACTTTTGGATCATTCGCGAGCGCCCGGGCGATCCCGACACGCTGCTTCTGTCCGCCAGACAGTTGGGACGGATATTTGTCCTTATGTGCCTCCAAGCCAACCAGCTTCAGCAGCTCGTTTACTTTCTTCTCAATCTCTGCCTTCGGACGCTTGGCCAGCTTGAGCGGAAAAGCGACATTTTCACCGACTGTCGAAGAAGACAGCAAGTTGAAGTGCTGAAAAATCATGCCGATTGAGCGGCGCTTTTCTTGCAGCTTCCCTTCATCCAGCCTAGTCAAATCGACGCCGTCCACAATAACTTCCCCAGAAGTTGGGCGCTCCAGCAAATTGATGCACCGGATCAACGTACTTTTCCCTGCACCAGAGTGTCCGATAATCCCGTATATTTCTCCTTGCTCTATGGAAAGGTCGATCCCCGTTAATGCTGGGATGGTTTTACCTTGTACTTGATAGCTTTTATGCAAATGACGCAGTTGGATCAACGCATCCACCTCCCGACCACAATCTTGATAAAATATGAAAACCCCTTTTTCAATAAACGAAAAAGGGGCTGCAACGCAATGTATACGTTCGCATCCACCCTTCTCATCTACACAAGATCCAAACAATCCTGTAGGAATTGGCACCGCGACGTTCATTCGAAAATGAACCGGCTGCCGGGCTTCATAGGGCCTGTCCCTCCGCCTCTCTTGATAAGAAAGATATCTACGTATATTATGTTCGTTTTTTCTATTTCATGATGATACAAAACGGATTATATCCTTTTTGAAAATATCACGTCAATAGTAATAGCAGGAAAAAGTTTTTTAATCCATGACGCCGTTGCGGATGATTGTTGACTTTACGTGAAAGCGAAACTTTGCTTCCTTGAACATTTTTCTCCACTCGGCCTGCGTCATGTTTGCCATCCCTCTTCTATTTGCACGATACACCATCCCGAATCCAGCGGGATCGACATCGAGGCCCTGCAATTTACTGACTACTTTCTGCAATTCTTTTTCGATCTCTTTATCCAGTGCATTCTCCATGATTTTCATCAGCTTTGCATTCTCTAGCTTCAGCGGAAGGGTTAATTCCAAAATTCTCGCATGTAATCGTATATCAATATCAAAGACCGGGGGGACACTTGGGTCAGATCAATTTTAGATTTGCTGGAAATGGTGTCAAAGACAAGCTGCACACGGTCTTTTTTACTTCCGCGGCTCTTTGGCTCCTCCCCAAAAATACGAGCAGGAACAGAAGTATCGTAGCTGCCAATGCTGAACTTTCCATGCATGAGCTTGATTAAAAAGGCTTCCTTTGGTGTGATCCACCCTACATAACGCTCCCCTTGAAATAATGCGATACCCTTGATTTGCAGCTCATTTCCCTTTCTTGCAATGTACGGCATGATCGGGTCGATTCCTTTGTCATAATAGGCCCGAAAAAACTCATGCATGGTGGAAGACGGAATTTTTTCCCCTTCAATATTTTGCTCAATCATACGGTATAAATAGATTCCGATATTCCCTTCTTCAGAATAGGGATACGTTAACATATCATATGTTTCGCCTTCAAATAGGCAAAGATAAACCCTGCTGGAAATAGAGGAATCCCGATACAGCGTGTCAACGATACTGCCAAGCCCGCGTTTTGCCAAGTTTTCACTGTAGAGGGCGACACGAATCTGCCCACCCAACACTCTTTTATCTGATTGTAAATTAACCCGATCCCGGATTGATTTGCTGGTCTCCCCCATTGCTGAGAAAATCTGTATCTTTTTTTTTGCCTCTGGATTAATGGAGGGCATGATTGCAGTCCCACGAATGTTTCCATCCTTTAACAAGTCATAGCCGACAGCTGTGGCAAGTCCAGTTTCATCAAAAATCTGCCGATCTCCACAGCCTGTGACTATTATGACACCAGAACACCACAACGCCAAAAACCGTTTGATGAAGGACAACCTCTTTTTCCGCTCATCAAGCATCAGGCACTCTCTCCTTTGCTCTTCGATTTTGCCCGTTGCGTTCGCTGCTTCAGCAAGACCATGACGTACAAAAAATAGGGGTACAGGTACACAACCCATATGCTAATTTTCCCATGCACAGTAAAAAGCCAATTCATCTGCTGTCTGGAAAGCATCGTCAAGGAAGCAAGATAAATCACCGATAAAATCCAATACAATGAACTTCGCAAGTTGAAGCTGAACAAACGCTTGAGCCCTCGCGCCGAGCACCACAAATACAGCATGATATTCGGCAAGATGACGATAAGCCACAGCGAGATAACGACCAGCTCAAATCTTTCCAGAATGGGGAGATACACCATCTTTTGCAGATTGAGTGTCGCCCAGATCGTCCTCATGAGCTGACCTTGGCTAAAAAAGACCAAGGACACGATCATGACCAATAAATAGATAAGATAAGTCACCAGCACCGCCAACTGTGCACTTTTATTTACCCTGTCCTTATTTTGTACATAGGGATAGACGACATAGAGAACCTCGAAACCGACACTGGTCAATGACATGGCCATCATTCCTTTGAAAAGGTTCCCAAAGCTGGTATCCATAATCGGAAACAAATATTCCCATCGTGCGAATTCCAAAGGGAAATATAAATCAAAGACTAGCCATGCCGTTGCTATAATGGAAAAAAACGTATAGCCAGCTATGACTCTTATCCCTCCCACAATGGTGTAGTACGCAAGAAAAAGGATGATTCCTGCCAATATCCACGTAGGTAAATTCGGGAACACCCAGGTTTGGACAACTTCGATGTAGCTGCGAAGAATGATTCCAGCTGTCAATATAAAATAGATTATAAATATGATGCTTACAGCAGTTCCTAGCCACCTTCCAAACACATCATCTTGAATGCCGTAAATATCAGCCGAAGGGTATTTTTGCATAGTCTTGATAATGATCCACAATGTTAGATGCGTAACCAAGCCTGCAAGTATGACCGAAATCCACGCATCATGCCCTGCTTCCTTCGCAATGATTCGTTGAAAGCCCAAGATGCCCATTCCAAGTTGAGCTCCATGCACCAGCAACCCTGCAAGATATGCCGATATTGTATTGCCCTTGCTTACATCGATGTTAATGTTCATAGCAGCCTCGCTTACTCGTCAATGTCTTTCTTCTCTTTGGCATTTCCCCTGTCAAAACGAAGTACTCGTTTTGGTGTAAAAAACTTGAGGCGTTCGGAAAGAGAGGATAATGGAGCGCGAATAAAGCCATCTTTCCAATCGGAATAGCGCACGGGGTAAATGGGGTACATGTAAGGACGCCCCAAACTCGTCTGTCGGAGCAAATGGCTGGCTAGGAAGCTGAATCCGACTACAATGCCCAATGCCCCCAGCATGCCCGCCAGCAAAATCATTGGAAAACGAACGACCCGGATCGTAGAACCGATCATATAGCTAGGTGCGATAAAGGATGACAAAGCCCCGAGGGCAACGATAATAATCAGGATATTGCTGGTGAATCCAGCCTGAACAATGGCCTGTCCGATCACAATACCGCCCACGATACCTATCGTCTGACCGACCTTGGTCGGTAGTCTGGCTCCGGCTTCCCGCAAAAGCTCAATAATCAATTCCATCAAAATAGCCTCCCACAGCGGTGGAAACGGTACTCGGGAGCGTGATTGCGCGAGGGAAAGCAAAAGGTCTGCCGGAATCATCTCGTAATGATAGGTCAGCGCAGCCACGTAGATCGGGGTCAGGATCAGGGACAAGATCATGGCAAAGATTCGCATGAGTCTGTTGAAAGTAGCAAGACTCCAGCGCAAATAATAGTCATCTGGCGATTGAAAAAATTGAAGTAAGGTGGTGGGACCGAGTAAAGCGAACGGGCTCCCCTCCACGAGTATGGCAATCTGTCCTTGTCGCAGTCCGTGTACGACCCGGTCTGGACGCTCTGTTTGCTGAAGCGTAGGAAATAATGATTTCTCATTGTCTGCGATATGCTGCGCCAGTATGGTAGAATCCAGACTGCTGTCTAACTCCAGATCACAAATCCGCTGACGTACCGTATTCACATTTTCCTCATCTGCCGTCCCGCTCAAATATAGGATCGACACATCCATCGGTATGTTTATTCCCACGCTCAATTGTTCATGGAACAATTTTGGTGTTGACATATATTTTCGAATGATGCAGATGTTCACATTCAGCTCTTCTACAAAGGCGATCTGCGGGCCGAGTACAACCGTTTCGATTTCGGGTGCTTGAATACTTCTGCCAACTGTCCCATCGCTGGGAAACGACAAGCAGTAGGGCGATTCCGCAACTTGAATGACAATATGACCTCGGAGTAAACGCTCAATGGTTGCCCCTTCATTGAAAACACGATTGCTGCTAGAAGCACCTAAATGCCGAGCGACTTCCTCAATCCCACTTTCCTCCAAACAAAGGTCACGCAGCTTCGGGATAAGCTCGCTGTAGACAACCTTGCCATCTGCCATAGAGGATAAATAGAAAAGTCGCACGCGGCCTTCTGGCTCATCGATATGTTCCGTAATCAGGTCACTGGTATGTTCAAACCAATTGCGTGCACTTTCCCGATCCATCGACATCTTCACCTCAGAACTTAGAAAATCATGGTTAGTCTTTCCCAAAACACAAAAAAACAGCACGCTTAGTTTTGCGTGCTGCTTTTCTTTTCTCCCACGGGTTGATCTGTTGCTTCGGTAGGAGGTGCAATTTTTTCTTGGACAAACGACTGAACCTGATCGACATCCGGAACCAGAACAGAACCTGCGCGGTGCGATTCGCGGAACATCCCCATTGGCGGCAATTGATAGTTACCTGGCTCTAGCGTGTTCAATTTTAATCCGAGTGAAGACAGCTTTAGCATGTCCACCGAGCTAATATTGGTTTGAACATACGGTGTTACTTCCTTCAATATGGTAGGAAGCTGCATCAGTGTCGTACCATTTTTCATCTGATCCACGACTGCCGTCATTAATTTCCGCTGACGCTCCGTCCGTGTATAATCGGAGGTCGCATCATGGCGGAAACGAACATATTGCAAGGCTTTGTCTCCATTCAGCTTTTGCAGACCTTTTTTCAGATTAATATCGTAAGCGCCTTTGTCAGTTGGGTCATGATAATACATGTTTTTTTCGACATCAATCTCGACTCCGCCCACTGCATCAATCAGAGCCTTGAAGCCTTCAAAGTCAGTAATCACATAACGATCTACCGGAAGTCCAGTGAACTGACTAACCGTTTCCATTGCCAGTTCAGGTCCACCCTCTACAATCGCAGAATTGATCCGGGAGCTACCTCTACCGGGAATATCTACATACGTATCACGCAGGATTGAAAACATGTCATAACGTTTCCCCGTAGGATCGATGCTGACCAGCATCATGGAGTCAGAACGAGGAAGCCCGTTATTTTTCATTCCTCTACGGTCTACTCCCATCAGCAGGATATTGACCCGTTCCTTGCCATCCCACTCTGGTATTTCTGCTGCTTTGGTGGAATTCCCACCACTAGGCGGTGCGATATTGGGCTCTTGAATATTTTGAGCAAATTGATAAAAAGAGTATCCGTAATATCCAGCTGTCGTAGCCATCACGACAAGCAAAAGAAGCAACACTCGTTTCCATATTTTCATAAAGTCCACCTTTATTCTCTCTATCCTCAGTTGATGTCATCTCTCCACTTTGTTTAGTATACTCGAATTTGCGGAAAGTGGAGCAGCCTTTATTTGGGTACCTGTGACATTGTAAACATTTTAATTTACAAAGTTTAGAATATTCGTTATACTAATTTTATCCTTAATAATAAGGGGTGCATTCGCGTGATATCACCTTCAGCTTTCCTCAATCGCTATCCACGTGAGGCCATTTTCTTCCTCATCGCTAGCTTTATTAACTCCTCCGGGAGCGCTTTTATGTGGCCACTTACTACCTTGTACGTACATACCATTTTGCAACGCTCGATGACAGAAGCCGGATTCGTCCTGATGATCCAATCTCTGGCCGGAATCTTTGGCCAATTCATCGGCGGTTCGTTGTTTCATCGACTAGGTGCCAAGCGTCTCATTGTCGGTGCATTGATTTTTCAAGGACTTATTCAATTTTCCATTCCTTTCGTTCAGAGCTGGCCTGTCTACCTGATTCTCATGATGGGGCTTGGCTTTACGTTCAACCTGTCATTCCCGGCAATTCAGGCATTTATCGGTTTTCGCTGGAAAGAACAGCGCCGAGAATTGTTTAACATCGTCTACGTCGGTAATAATTTGGGGATGGCAATCGGAACTGCATTGGCCGGCATCATTGCCACTTTATCCTTCCAGCTTACATTTTGGTTCAACAGCACGAGCACCTTATTGTTTGCCTTGTTCTTCTTCCTTTTTATGAAGAACATATCTCATCAGGATCTGGTCGGAGAGCAACAGGAGGAACAGCAAAATCACCGCGAGAAAAACAGCTTTACCCTGCTATTGCGTTACCAATTATACTTGTTTATGGCATTAGGCGCAGCATTCATTTTCTTTTCCAACACGGTTTGGAACACAGGTGTAGCTCCTTACATTACAGAGCAGGGTATGCCACTGTCATCGTATAGCTGGCTGTGGACGGTTAACGGTATTATCATTTTTGCTTGGCCAGCCCATCACATCCTGGATCAAGCGGCTGTTGAATCAGAGCTTGTCTGCCCAACTCGTCGTCAGTGCCATCGCGTATGCTGTCGGTTTTGGGTGTATGCTTGTCTATCACGGTAGTTATTACGCATTTGTTGTCGGAATGGTTATCACTACATTTGGTGAAATGCTCATTTCGCCGACTATTCCTACTTTTATATCGGAAAAAACCGGAGAGAATGCACCATTTTATTTAGGGGTCGTAGGGGCGATTACAACGGGTGGAAGGCTGCTGGGGCCGCTGGCTATGGGGTTCATGTATGACCATGGTGGCATTCATCCAACTTTGTTCTTGGCAACGCTTGTCTCTGCGGGTTCGGTCCTGCTCTGTCTGTTACACGCTTATTTTCATCGGGAAAATCGAGCAGAGGTTGCTAAATACTGATTTCAATTGCAAAAAAGCCGCCTGATCCTTTTACAGAATCGAGCGGCTTGTTCATTACACTACTTCTTTTCTCCCTTGATTGGCACTTCCCAATCGACTTTGTTCTCTTTTATTACATGATCGAGGACAACTGATATTTCCTTTACATCTTTTTTCTCAAAGAGCACATCGAGCTTCCCTTCGAGTTTTATCGTACCATTTTGGTTTTCTTTTTTGTTAACCCTTAACCATACTAGTGTGGCATCATTCCCGTTTTCGTCCTTCACCGTCCATCGCTCTGGAAGTCCCACAATATCTTTGGCCAGAATGGCTTCCAATGGAATATTGAATGAGGTACCCTCCTCATCATCTTCCATTTTGATCGATTGAAACGTGATTTGGTTCCCAGCTACATTCACTTTTTTCGGATTTTTCTCCAGTTCAGCAAGAGAT
This sequence comes from Brevibacillus sp. Leaf182, assembly GCF_001423865.2. Lineage (NCBI taxonomy): Bacteria > Bacillati > Bacillota > Bacilli > Caryophanales > Paenibacillaceae > Brevibacillus > Brevibacillus sp. Leaf182. Next base: position 69,560 of record NZ_LMPN02000014.1, read on the forward strand.
AGCTTGGTTTGAGAAGAGACTTTCTCTACTGTATAGACAGCATCGAGCTTCATTGTCAAGTTTTTTGCAGGGTCTAGTGGCATGTACGTATGGACAAAACTCGTACTTGGCTGCCACTTCTCTGTGAAGTTAACCGAAGCGCCATGGCTCATGCCTAAGATACTGAGATTGTGATCCCTTTCATCGGGTTCAATCATATCATCCCATTTGCCCACTACAGTACCCTTTTCATCGACAAGCTCGTAACGAAAACCCTCCACTACTTTCTCATTCGGGTTGCTGTTTGAGAACTCTAGCTGCGTAGCAGTGGGAGTAAAGCGCGCTTCTTTTAGCTCTACTGTTGCCCCTGTTGGAGTTTCTAACTCCTTGTTCAACGCTACTGTTTTCATGGCTGCTTTTGCTGGTCTCATATCAATCGGGATATCGAAATTCCACGTGCCTTTCGTATCTGTCAGGCGCTTCACACGCATTTCCAAAATCAATTCGTCCGGCATTGGATTCGCTTCATCAAAGAATCCGCTCAGTTGTCCTCCGTAGGCGAAGTTTTCACCGTTCGGCACCGGTGGCCAAGGGAGCGTTTCCCTCTGATTATCATCTAATCGCATGATCACCTTGCCATTTTTATCTTTAAGTCGAACTTCCCTGAAATCTTTTACATTGTCGCTTGATATGATTGTGAACTGATCCTTCCAGAACGACTGAATCTTTTTGCCGGACGAGTCCGTCACTGAGCCAAGAACCATAATACGCAACGGATCGGCTACAACCGCACTGATTGCCATGGTTAGTCCTTGGTCTGTCACCTTCATGTCGAGCGGCTGTACAAAGCCGTATTCTGCTGCTTTCTTCACGCCGATGTCCGTCTGCTTTTTATCAAACAGGTTGACTACTTGTTTCGCATTGTAAGGTCCTTTTGTTACTGTTACCTCACTCGGATTGATCGACGCATAGATTCCATTCATATAATTCGCAAATGTAGGAGAAACTGCTGTTCCAAATGTAACAACCATAGCCAATCCCGCAACTGCAATCGTTGTTTTCTTCACAATATCCACACTCCGTTTTTTCCAATTCATTTGAACTTGTTGTTTTTGTATTGGTTTGAGTTTGAGTACGTTCATCGGGTAAGCGGGGAGCTTGTCCATGACATTTTGAATGGTTGCTTCCGTCTGCCATACATCTTCGCCTTCATCATCGGATGTATCCAGCTCATCCAAGTATTGCTCAAACTTGTTCTGACACCAGGTGCATGTATCCAGATGCCGTTGTATTTCTTGTTTCACTCGCAAAGGAAGCTTGTCTTCCAAATACGCGTTCAGCATGAATGTATCCAAGCATGTCATAGGTGGAGGTCCCCTCCTTTACCCGAATTCGTTATGGCATTTCTGAGCTTGGCCTTGCCTCTGGAAAGACGTGTTCGCACCGTACTGATGGGAACATCCAGCTCCTCGCTAATTTCTTCATAGCTCAAAAATTGGAGGTAACGCAGTTCCAGGACGACACGGTATTTAGACTCTAGGGTCATCATTCGATTTTGTAAAAAGATCTTCTGCTCTTTCGCAAGGTATTCGAGCTCAGGTGTCTGACTGGTAGCCAGTTCAATCTCTGATTCTGTAACCGTAATCGATCGTTTCCGGTTTCGTAGTTCATCAAAGCAATAATTGGCGGCAATCCTGTAGAGCCAGGCACCGAATTCGTAGCTTTTGCTGTAGTCACCCAAGTGGTAATACACCTTGATAAAGATCTCCTGAGCCATGTCCTGCTCAAGATGCGGTTGTCCGATCATCTTGCGAATGAGCAATCGGACCCTTTTGTTATATTTTTGTATGATCTGAGAATACGCCTCTTTGTTCCCTTGGAGGACCTCCTCAACGATCAGCCTGTCGTCCTGCATCTGTCTTCCTCCCCATATCAAAACCTGTATCGAGGGCTACAGGTCCAAAAAGGTACGCTGCGCAGCTATCACCTTTTTGCTTGTACACCTTAATACGACGGAAAATGGTGGAAAAAGATCGCAACTTTTTTTGAAAAATATGATGTAAGTGAAATAGTCGAACGAAAATGTGGAGGTTTGTATTACCTGAGAGTTATTTGTTGCAGTCGGGTAGCCTAAATAGCAATCGAGAAGAAATCAATGCAGATAGGCATATGCTATCATAGGTATGTCTTACGTAAATATCACAACTGGGAAATGAAGGAGAGAATGAAAGAAAGAGAGGGTAAACATTAGAGATGGAAGCAAATGATCATGTAACGCCAAATCCACATTGGAAAAAGAACATTATTCTCTTTCTAAGCAGTCAGGCGATTTCACTTTTTGGATCATCTTTAGTTCAATATGCGATGATGTGGTATATAACGCTGAATACACAATCCGGTATCATGATGACGTTATACATCATTTGCGGTTTCGTCCCTACTTTTCTTTTATCCCCCGTTGCGGGTGTCTGGGCTGACCGCTACAATCGCAAACTGTTGATCATTTATGCAGATGCAATGATTGCCTTTGCAACACTTATCCTCGCAGTCGTCTTTTTAATGGGATACAATGCAACCTGGCTGCTCTTTCTCATGGCTGCTATTCGTGCAGTCGGAGCCGGTATTCAAACCCCTGCTGTCGGAGCTATTTTGCCGCAAATCGTACCAAGTGACCAACTAACGAGAATGAATGGCATAAACGGAAGCTTGCAGGCTGTTATTATGTTCGTATCCCCGATAGTGAGTGCTGCATTACTCACATTATCTACCATTGAAATGATTTTCTTTATCGATGTCATTACCGCCATGCTTGCCATCGGTACGTTGCTCGTTTTCCTCAAGATTCCTTTACACGAGAAGGCTTCCGAAATACAAAAAACGAGCTACTTCAGCGATTTTAAAGAAGGATTACTCTACATTAAAAACAATGATTTTCTGAAGAAATTCTTTCTATTCTTTGCCTTCTTCTTTATTCTGATGGCACCAGCCGCATTTTTGACCCCACTGCAAGTTACACGGAGCTATGGCGACGAGGTTTGGCGGTTAACGGCAATTGAAATTGCTTTTTCAGTCGGAATGATGGCCGGCGGCGGAATTATTGCTTCCTGGGGAGGCTTTACAAACAGAGTGCACACCATGACATTCGCGAGCTTTATCATGGGCGCATGCACAATAGCCCTTGGTATCATTCCGAACTTTTGGATTTATCTAGTCTTCATGGCGCTATTTGGCGTAGCTATGCCCATTTTCAATACCCCGACAATGGTCTTGGTTCAGGAGAAAGTGGATGAGAACTATTTGGGAAGAATTTTCGGTGTGTTCGGCATGATTTCCACTTCGATGATGCCTATAGGTATGCTTATTTTTGGACCAATCGCAGATGTTGTTAAAATTGAGTGGCTACTGATCGCAACGGGGCTATTCATTTTAATACTGGCTATGTTGTTAAGGAAAAACAAAGTTTTAATACAGGCTGGAAACCCTACATTGAAAGAGTCTCCATGAATAAAGTCTCCCATCCACGGGAGATTTTTTCATACCAAAAAAGCTGCCGAGGGGTTCGCGGCAGCGTGGTAAATCCATGATAAAGATGTTCAGTTGTTTCTCACTGGTGGGCAGGTAAGCGACTTTCCGTTGTCTTGCGGACCAAATCCCATGATGTACGGTACCGCTACACGGCTCCACTCTACCGGATTCGGTGCCGTGTCCACCTCTTCTGGCGAGCATGAATGGAGCATGGAAGTATCGATACTCCCTCCTGGATCAAGCGCCACTGCTGCCATTCCCTCAGGCAATTCGGCTGCCAATGATTGCGTCAATCCTTCTATGGCGAACTTCGATGCGCAGTACGGGGATAAAAACGCTTCCCCGTGTCTTCCCCAATACGAACTGATATTTACGACGACTCCGCCATTTGCGCGCTGAACCATAAACGGTAAAAAGGCGCGAATTACATAGAAAACACCATTCACATTGATGTCCATCACTCTCGAAAAATCGCTTGCCGCAAGCCCAATGACTGGACTGTTCCGATTTATAATGGAGGCATTGTTAATCAACAAGTCAGGAATGCCCACCTCGGCTTTTACTTCCTCTGCCCACAGTTCCACCTGCTCCATTACCGATACGTCCACAACAGAAAAATGATGCTGCTCTCCGAATTGCTGACGCAGTCCTTGCACCTCTTTTTCCGAACGACCGCAGCCTGCAACCGTCCAGCCTGCTTCGTGAAAACGCTCGACCATCGCCCTACCCAAACCACGTGTCACACCTGTAATCACTACCAGCTTGTTCACACACTCTCCCCCTCCATTATTATACTTATTAAACATTTTAGTATAATAAAAGAAGGGAATCAATCCCAATAACTTTGAGTTTGGGCTGTAGTGGTGGGGAAGAAACAGGAGAAAACGCTCAGATTCTAGGTCCACCCACTGGGGGATTGACTGCCCGACTCCATGCAAAAAGCGAAACCTCGTCCAAAGTGGTCCTTTCAGGATGTGTTTCAGAGGTGGACGCTTAAGGGCGTGTTTCGCTTTTTGCATTCCGTCTCGGTCGGTGTCCCTAAGATCTTCGCTGTTTTCTCCTGTTTCCTCTACGAGCTTTCCTTGTTGATCGGTTTTTAAATACCTTAAAAGAATGTAAAGATGCCATCAGTAACGACAGAGAAGAATATTTCCAGGCGTAGCGACTTGTGGAGTCCTACCGAGCGGAGAAGGGATTCGCGGGCAAAAGAAACGCAACCGTGCCCATACGGCGTAGCGGCTACCACTTTTGCGTTTCCCCGCGAATCCCTTCGGAGCGGACAGTCTTAACCCTCAGATGGACGGAGCCTGGAGCCTAGACTGGAAATATTCTTCTCTTCACTACAGCCCCATTTCAAGTCTGTAAAAAAAGACGCCCGTTACCGGGCGCCTCGTGATGTTTCGTACTTCTTATTTGTAAGTGTCGTAAGCGTTGGTCAACAAGCCAGCGATTGTTGCCAGTTCGTTGTTCTCGATTTGATGACGCTCGATCATTGTCATGATTTTGCCGTCTTTCATGATCGCGAAGGATGGGGAAGACGGTGCATAGCCTTCAAAATACTCACGAGCTTTTGCTGTCGCTTCCTTGTCTTGACCTGCGAATACAGTAAAGATGTTATCTGGCTTTGTAGCGTGATTCAAGGAATGCACAACTGCTGGACGAGCGAGTCCTGCTGCGCAGCCACAAACCGAGTTCACGACAACAAGCGTCAGGCCTTTTGCATTTGGCAGTGCTTGCTCTACTTCTTCAGCAGTGCGAAGCTCTTGAAAACCGTTGCGAGTCAACTCATCGCGCATCGGTTGAATTACTTGGCTCATATATGCTTCATAAGACATCATTGGGCAACCTCTCCTTTGTATCACGTGTTCAACTTACTTATATTATACCCCGACTGCGCCTTTCCGAGAAAGCAAGAGCTACACTTCCATCAAAATGGTAAGAATCATTGGGTTGCGGCCTGTCTTTTCGTAAATGAACGGCTTGATCACTTCATTAATCTGTGACTTCAGCTCAGACCATTCCTTGATTTTCTTATCCAACGCTTCTTGCAGACGCCCACGAACGAGCTGTGTCGCTTCCTGAATCAAGGATTCCGAACCTCGTACGTATACGAAGCCGCGGCTCACGATATCTGGGCCCGTCAAAATTTTGAAGTTTTTCATATCCAGGCTGACAACCACGACCATCAAGCCATCCTCTGCCAAATGCTTGCGATCTCGCAGAACGATATTGCCGACGTCGCCGATACCACTGCCATCAATGAGGACAATCCCTGCTTGTACTTTGCTGAGCCACGCTTTTTCGCGGTTGCAGTTCAGCACTTCGCCGTTGTCCATAATAAAGATGTTGCTCTCCTCGATCCCAACCTGTTGGGCCAGCTTGGAGTGAGTCTTGAGCATCCGGTATTCCCCGTGGATCGGGATGAAATATTTCGGACGAATGAAATTGAGCATGAGCTTCAACTCTTCGCTACTGCCATGACCCGATGCGTGAATATCAAATTCATGACTCAATACTACGTTGGCACCTGCACGGTACAGCTTGTCTATCGTGCGGCTTACGTTGATCGTATTTCCTGGAATCGGAGATGCAGAAATGATCACCGTATCTTCCGGATAAATGGAAACAGTGCGATGCGAACCGGATGCAATCCGGGTCAACGCTGCCATCGGCTCACCTTGACTACCTGTGCAAATAATCAGCACTTGGTTGTCTGCGTAGTTGTCGATGTGCTTAATATCAATCAGCATGCCCTCTGGCATCTGGATGTAGCCCAACTCTTGGCCAATCAAGAAAACCTTTTCCATACTGCGGCCAATGACCGCCACTTTGCGATTGCACTGCTCAGCAGCATCTACCACCTGTTGCAAGCGATGTACGTTGGAAGCAAAGGTAGCCAGAATGATGCGTCCACGCGCTTTGCGTACCACATCGAGAATCCCTTCTCCTACCGATCTTTCTGACATCGTAAATCCAGGACGCTCACTGTTCGTACTATCGGACAAAAGCGCCAAAACGTCACCGCTCGCACCAAAGCGTGCAATTTTTCCGTACTCCGTTGTTTGTCCGACTGGTGTCATGTCAAACTTGAAGTCACCCGTGTGAATGACCATTCCCTCTGGTGTATGAAGCACAATTCCCAAAGAATCTGGAATACTGTGGTTCGTCCGGAAAAATGTTGCCTTCAGCTTCGCAAAAGGAATTTCCGTATCTTCCGAAATCGGAATCAGCTTCACTTCGTTCTGCAAACGGTGCTCTTCCAGCTTCGCCTTGACCAAGCCCAGGGTCAGACGACCACCGTAAATCGGCACCTTGATTTGTCGTAAAATATAAGGAATCGCACCAATGTGATCCTCATGTCCGTGCGTTAATAATAGTGCTTTGATTTTGTGTTGGTTGTCCACTAAATAGGAAACATCCGGGATAACCAGATCAATACCGAACATTTCATTCTCGGGGAATTTCACCCCGCAGTCAATGATGATGATTTCGTCCTCATACTCGACGCAGTACATATTTTTTCCGATCTCGCCGAGGCCGCCCATCGCGAAAATCTTAACGTCGCTCAAACTCTTTCCTCCTAACATCGTCGTGCATGATTATGGGAATCCGAACCAAGCATGCCATTCTTATTATATCACAACGTAAGACGTTCGTTTCACCCAGTCTTGTCTATTCCACACATTCATCTTCGGTCAATAATCGAATACTGATACTCCAAATCGGCAACTCGTTCATCGGTAACGATACTGGCTCTCGCCCAGAAGTCGTGCTTTGCATAAGAATCGCCCGTCCATACCTCCGTAATTTCTCCTGAAGAGAGTTTTAGTGGTACGGCTTCGACTTCTTTTAATACGGTGCCGCTTTTGTTTTGTACTCGCAGTTTCAAATCAATCTCCAACGGCTGATCCGATTGATTCCGTACCAGGATCAGACTTGTATACGGATACCCGGCACAATTTTTGGTACAGTCTTGTCTGCTGTATACGAGGGCGAGATCAATAGGCTTCTCGTTATCCAGCTTTGCCTCTTTCCACCGGTCTTTTGCTTTTTGTACGACATTGACGTACTCCGCTTTTTTCAAAAAGGGGCCCATCCCTAAAAAGGCAGCAGCAAAAAAGCTAAACAGACCAAAGGCTGTGCATAAAAAAACGAGGTTCATTTTCCAAAACTGTTTTCTCATCGTGATCAAAAAGACAATATACATAAGGATACAAACAAACACCAACAGGATACAAAAGTATAAAAATAGCTCCAAGTCGGACTCCGTGGGTAACACCGGAATACCATACTTCATTTGCCAATGTACATTCGCGGCGAAGCAGCCTCCGTAAATCAATACGGCAGAAGCAATCGTGAGTCCCCATTTTTTCCAAAAAGGAGGCTTTTGGAAAATGGCGGCAAGAACCCCCACCAAAACAGGAACGCCAAATAAGGGGATGAGCAAGTAATGCATCGAAAACCTCCCGCACTTCATTGTCATTATTTTCTACGAATGATATTCCGAAAAGTCTTCAAAATACATGGAAAACCATTTCAAAAAGGAGAGGGATCAGCAAGTGCAAACCGCTCGTCGCTTATTTCGCCATCGGAACATAATGCCCCTTCTCTCCACCGTACTTTTCCTGCTCCTATTTCAGCCGTTCCCTGCCTATGCCCAGCCTCCCTATGCAAAATGGGGCAGACTCGCGATGCAGGAAACGATGAAGCGATATCCAAACGCTCAAATTGTGGACTACCTGCATGTCGGACGAAAACCAAAAACGCCCACCACGTCGGAAGAGACGTTTAAGCTCTTGCTTCAAGAAGGCAATCGCAGGTGGGCGTTACTCATTCATATTGAATTCGTGAATCAGACAGAAGATGTCGTAAACATCTCCTATGAGGAGACTCACTAGTCAGCGAGCTGTTCCATCTCTTTCATCATGACTTCCATGTCCATGTCAGCTGCCATCCCGTACGCGCGGCGCATGTTTCCCTCTCCATCAACAAGGAACATACGAGCCGTATGAGCATAAGATCCATCTGGCTGCTTCATGACCATCAGACCAAAGTCCTTCGTCACTTTTTCTACAGCCTGAGCGTCCCCGCGCAGGAACTTCCAGCCACTCTGATCTGCCTTGAACTTGGCTGCATACTCCTGCAAGACTTCCGGCGTATCATTATCAGGGTCAAAGGAGATAGAGATAAACTCTACTTTGTCTCCGAACAGTCCCTTTTCCTTCAACTGATCTTGCAGCTTGGCCATGTTGTACGTAGTAGCCGGACAAATATCCGGGCACTTGGTAAACATAAACTCGACCAGCCGTACCTTGCCAGCACTTTGATTAAACGTGTAGGTTGTTCCGTCACTGTTGTCTAAGGTGAAGTCCGCGATGGGCTTCAACACTTCGATCTTCTCTTCTGTCATGTACTTATAACCAAATACTCCGACGATAGCCAAAAGGATAATACCAGCTAACACAGGAAACCAATGTTTTTTTATCGCAGATTCCTGCTGCAATTGTGTTCCTTCACTCACGGGTTGCTTCCTCCCTGCTTGTCCCATGCGAGATGCCTCCTGATTACACTCGGGAGGCATTTCACACTGTTTCTATCTCTTCTTACTGTTCCACTTCACCTGGCCATGCGAGCATGCCGCCAACCATATTCGCCACGTCATATCCTTGTTCACTCAAATACGCTGTAGCATTATGGCTTCTGGCACCACTACGGCAAACCATCACAATCGGAGTGTTCTTATCCAGCTCATCGATACGGTGCGGCAAAAAGCCGAGTGGGATCAGCTTTGCCTCTTTAATGTGACCTGCATTCCACTCATCGACTTCACGTACATCAATGACTTGCAGTTCCTCTTTGGCTTCCAGCTTTTCCAACAGCTCTTGTGGTGTAATTTCCTTTACTCCATGGCTCATCGCTATTTATCCTCCTATATGTACGATCAGATCAGTTGTAACCACCTCCATGATATCACACGCTTTTTTACTTTTCTAACGCGAAGAGCACTTGGCTTCACTATCCATCCATGCTCCCTATTTTCTACCATTATCTCCTATTTCACTGCGGCAGTAGCCACACGGGATGTGAACAGCTTGAGGCAAAAGCGTTACAAATTAATGGCATGAGTGAACACCTTTCATCCCTATATACACAAAAACCTCCCTGATAACTTACGATTATGCGTTGACATCAAGGTTTTATTTTCATACAATTACGACAACAACTTTTTCTCATCAAGAGCGGTGGAGGGACAGGCCCTACGAAACCCGGCAACCAGCAGACTAGCTGCATGGTGCTAATTCCTGCAGAATCCAGTGATTCTGAGAGATGAACACAAGCCCGTGCATGATCGGAGCCTTCTTCTTCTCAGGAGAATGCTCCGTTTTTTTATTAGCCGATTTCCCATAGTAAAAGGAGAGATGGACATGTCCGATCAACAACAATGGAAGCCAGAAACACTTGCGGTCCACGGTGGGCAGGAGGTTGACCCTGTAACAGGCTCACGTGCTGTTCCGATCTATCAGACGACCTCCTATGTTTTCCGCGATACGGAGCATGCAGCCAATCTGTTTGGCCTAAAAGAGTTTGGGAACATCTATACACGTATCATGAATCCGACCCAGGATGTGTTTGAGAAGCGTGTTGCCCTGCTCGAAGGTGGAGTTGGTGCACTCGCGACTGCATCTGGGCAAGCTGCCATTACATTCGCCATCTTAAATATTGCGCATGCAGGAGACGAGATCGTCGCTTCCAGCAGCCTCTACGGCGGTACCTACAATCTGTTCGCCCACACGCTTCCCCGCCTCGGTATCAAGGTTCATTTTGCTGATCAATCCAATCCGGAAAATTTCCGTGCCTATATCAATGAAAAGACAAAAGCTGTGTTTTGCGAAACGATCGGCAATCCGCGCATTGATGTCGCTGATATCGAGGCCATCGCCCATATTGCCCACGAAAATGGTGTTCCTTTGATCGTGGACAATACCTTCGCGACTCCAATTTTATGCCGTCCTTTTGAGCACGGGGCCGATATTGTCGTGCACTCCACTACCAAATTCATCGGCGGACACGGAACAGCAATAGGCGGTATCATCGTAGACTCTGGAAAATTCGACTGGAACAACGGAAAATTCCCAGGTCTGACTACACCAGACCCAAGCTACCATGGTGTTGTCTATACAGAGGCAGTCGGTCCACTCGCCTATATTATCAAGGCACGCGTCCAGCTCCAGCGCGATATTGGAGCGGCTGTCGCCCCAATCAATTCCTTCTTGTTCCTGCAAGGATTAGAAACCCTGCATCTGCGCATCGAGCGGCATAGCCAGAACGCCTTGGCAGTAGCCCAATTCCTCGCCAATCACTCTGCCGTGGAGTGGGTGAGTTATCCGGGGCTGGAGTCTGACTCCCAGCATGAATTGGCACAAAAGTATTTACCAAAAGGTGCTGGTGCGATCCTGACCTTTGGAATTCGCGGTGGCGTTGAGGCAGGAAAAACATTGATCGAATCAGTGAAGCTGTTCTCCCATCTCGCAAATGTCGGGGACTCCAAGTCACTCATCATTCATCCAGCCAGCACAACACATCAGCAGATGACAGAAGAAGAGCAGGTAGCAGCCGGAGTGACCCCGGGACTTATTCGCCTCTCAGTCGGCACAGAATCGATCGACGATATCCTCTCTGATCTGGAGCAAGCACTACAGCGTGCGTTTCAATTATCTACGGTAGGTTAACCATACTTTTTGAAGAAAGAAGAATCATGATCTCTTTGGATAGAGATTTGTGATTCTTCTTTTCCTTTTCTACTTCCATTCGAAAAATGTTGAATTTCACATTCGTTATTTATAAAATACATAATCATGTACAAATTTTGGAAGGATGATCACATGAAGATTTTGAACATTGGCAGTGAACGAACGACCTATCGGGTTGAGCTCTCGTATTCTCCTTTATTCGAAGCTGCCTTGGGAATCGCTGCCGCTACCTACGATCAATTGCATCACACGATGGAACACCCTCCTGCCTACTGGCGTCAACTGTTGGACGAGCTATCACCCTCTGTACAGCAAGAGGTCGACTATGCGAAGGAACACAACACATGGAAGACACTTTTGCAACTGCTCGATCTTTGCCCTTTCGCTGATCTGGATTCCTTTCTCTCGTACGTCAGAGAGCTCTCAACAGAACAGCTCCGATACGAGGCCCTCCCTTATCTAGGTGAAAATATGCAGGAAGCACGGCGAAAGGCTGCACAAGGAAACAAGGAGGAATGCGCCGCTTTACAGGAAGCTTGTCGTGCGCATCTCTTTTTTGAATCGTATATCGGACATATTACTTCCGTTGATGCAGAAGAGCTGCGGAGTCATATTCTCCGATTGATGGAAGGCTGGTATACCACGCATATCAAGCCGCGTGAGGAAGAGATCGTTCGTATGCTAGAACGGGATTGGTCGCAAAAGCAAAGCAAACTAGGAAAGCTCAACCCGGAAGCCTTGGTGGAGTATGCGACGGGATCGAGCTACCTCCCAGAACCTGCGGTGACACGCGTATTGCTGATTCCACAAGCGATTTATCGCCCGTGGACCGTACAGGCCGATGCTGTCGGGACGAAAATTTTTTATTACCCTGTTGCCGACGAAAATTTGCATGATGCTGTAGATCCTAATCAGCCACCACCTTCACTGGTGCAAGCCTTAAAAGCACTCGGAGATGAGCACAGACTGCGCATGGTCAAAATGCTGGCGGAAAAGGACCTGAGCCTGCAAGAGATAACAGATCAACTCTCCATGGCGAAATCGACAGTGCACCATCACCTGTCCATGCTGCGGTCTGCCCATCTCGTTGAAACAGCAGGCTCCCGTTACAGACTCCGCCGTCATACCCTGGACAAGCTTCCCCTGATGTGGGATGAATTCCTAGACAGGAGCACCCCATGAACCAAACCGCGGTCCAAGCCTCTGTCTGGCAGCAGCGTTCTTATCGTTGGATTCTTTTCGGTCAGCTCATTTCAGAACTCGGCGCCTCACTCGGTACCCTCGCCAATAGCTGGTTAATCTATCAGGCAACAGGCTCACAAGGTGCGGTCGGACAGATGTGGCTGCTGTATTTCTTGCCGTCGCTCGCTATTCAGTTGGTAGCCGGACCGTACATCGACCGATTCGACAAGAAGCGTGTCATGATTTTTTCTCAATGGATGCGAGCTGCTGCGTTTTGTTTGTCCTTTGCGGTCATTACTTCCGGGACAGAATCGCTCTGGCCACTGTATTTCACAGCCTTGATCAACGGTCTCGTTCAACCGCTGTATGTGCCAGCCAGCCAGTCGCTCCTCCCTGCTCTGGTCAAAAGAGAGCAGCTCCTCCAGGCCAATGCTTATTTGGATAGTGTCCTGCGAGTTGCCTTGATCACAGGTCCTCCTTTGGCTGGGATTCTCGTGGCGAGTATCGGCGGTGAGTCCGTACTCGCATTGGTCGCGATCAGCTATGCACTCAGTGGTCTCTTTCTGGTTCTTTGTCCAATCGCCCCAGCGGATACCGCCAACAAGAAGCAATCGTGGTTCGTTATGTTTAAGGCTGGTCTTGCGATTTTTTGGCAGAAGCCCCTTTTGCTCTGGCTTGGCCTGTACTCGGCTCTCGTCCAATTTGCTGTCGGAGTCACACTCGTACTAAACCTGCCTTTTATAGCCGGCGAGCTGCAAGGCACCTCGTTTCATGTAGGCTTGTTTTTGGCTGGTTATCCGTTGGGCTATTTCTTCGGCTCCTTGCTCGTGCCACGCTTACATAGCAGCCTTGGACAGCCCCTGATTATGTTGGGATCACTGGTATTAGGTGGCCTAAGCTTTGTTGCCCTAGGCTTTACCCATGACCTCTGGCTTGCAATCACCATCGAACTACTGGCTGGTCTGTTTGCCCCCTTTTTCCAGGTACATAGCACAAGCCTGTATCAGCTTCACGTTCCTTCCGAGCTAATGGGGCGTGTATTGTCTGTCCGACTGCTCATCGTGCGTGCGACGATGCCCGTCGGTATTTGGCTTGGTGGACAGTTGAGCGATCAGGTAGGGATTCGCCCCCTTTACATCTCTGTCGGTGCCCTCATCGTGCTCTCCGCGCTGACGGGAATATTATTTCGAAAATTTGTAACTAACAGGATATTCCATATATAATAAAAATCGTAAGACTCCTAAATTTTGAATGGGAAAAGGAGAATTTTCATGACTCATCCGACATTGGATAAGCTTCAGCATGCTATCAGCAGCGTCATCGTGGGCAAAGAAAGTCAGGTCCGCCTATTGGTAACGGCCTTGCTCGCCCGTGGTCACGTATTGCTGGAGGATTTGCCCGGAATGGGAAAAACCGTGCTTGCCAAAACATTGGCGCAAGCGATTGGCGGCTCTTACAACCGCCTTCAATTTACTGCGGATCTACTGCCATCTGATGTCGTCGGTCTACACGTATTCAATCAACGAACAAGTGAATTCGAACTACGCAAGGGACCTGTTTTTGCGGATGTCTTGCTCGCAGATGAAATAAACCGGGCCACTCCCAGGACTCAATCCGGTTTGCTGGAATGCATGGAGGAACGACAGGTTACCATCGAAGGCGTCACCTTGCCACTCCCATCGACGATGTTGGTCATTGCCACCCAAAATCCGATTGAATCGGAAGGAACCTATCCGCTGCCGGAAGCACAGTTGGACCGCTTTCTTTTCAAGCTGTCTCTTGGCTACGGTACGCGAGAGGATGCCAAAGAAATTTTGCGAAGATTCCGCAGCAGCTCCCCATTAGAGGCCGTCGATCCGGTCATCACCGTCGAGCAAATTGCGGCTCTGCAACGCGAGGTCACGACCGTTCATGTCAGTCAACCGGTGGAAGACTATGTCATCGATCTGACGGAAGCGACTCGCCAGCATCGCTCGGTTGAGGTGGGCATCAGTCCGCGCGCCATGCTCGCCCTGTTGCGATCGGCCCAGGCTTACGCGTTCGTTTCTGGTCGTACTTATGTCTTGCCGGATGATGTGAAAGTGGTGTTCCCAAGTCTGGCAGTTCACCGCATCCGCCTCTCCATGGAAGCAGAGCTGCATGTGACAGAGCAGGAAGTCGTGGAGCAAATCTTGACCAGCGTCCCCGCTCCCGTCGAAGAAAGCGTGTAGCGCTATGATCACCAAGCAAACCTTTCACATAATCGGTTTTGTCTTGCTACTCTTCGCGGTTTTTTCCGGTCACTGGTTTTTCTTTCTGTTTGGGGGCTTTTTCTTTTTTCTTCCCGCCGCTCAAGACTGGTGGGTCAAATCCATGTCCAAATGGGTGTCACTCGAATGGTCCAGTGATCAAACGCGCGTCCTGTCAGGGACACCCGTGCACGTTACAGTTCGTTTGCACAATCGTTCGTGGCTGCCTTTGCCTGCTACTTGGCTTCGATTCACACTGCCGGAGCATGTCTCGGTGGAAGGCGCAGACGAGGTACGAATCCTCAATCATCGGACCAGCGTTCGCCTGCGGTTTGATCTGCCGATGCGACAAAGTGCCACACGCACCTTAATTCTCATCCCGAACAAACGAGGCACAGTCTGGCTGACGGATGTTCAATCCGAGACATTGCCCTTATTGGGCGAGGAGCCTGCCGCTTTGACATTGTCGATTTCCTTTTCCTTGCTGGTCTATCCGCTGCCTCTTGCTCTTTCTCCCGTCGTGCTCGCTGAAACGGAACCGGACGGGAATCGGCTATCTCGTCAGCGCCAGCAGGACGATGTCACGTTTCAGCGTGGCGTTCGGTCGTACATGCCAGGCGACCGTTTCAAGCATATCCATTGGAAGGCGACCGCCAAAACAGGCTCACTGGAGACGCGTCTTTTCGAGTATACAGCCCATCCGAACTGGCGAATCGTCGGGCATATCCTGCCCTCCTATGAACCGATGATGCAAAAGTATAACGACACCTCCAATGAACGGACGATCTCGTGTCTTGCGGCTTTGGCTGGCCTGTGCAGGAGAAAATCGGTCGGATACGAGCTGTACCTCACTGTGAAACAACGAGGACGCGAACATTTTCATTTGCCTACAGGAAGTGGCAAGGCGCACCATCTGCACGTCATGACTCAACTGGCGCAAATCCATCATTTTGTGACAACGCCACTGGCGCCTGTTCTTCGCCGATTAGAGGGGGCACCTGGGAAGGAAGCCATTCTCATTGTGACACCACGAATGGACCCATCTGTACAAGCCTCGGCGGAGCGCCTTGTTCAACGCGGTCATCAGGTTGCGGTGCTGGATGTTTCTTCTGACCCTGTCACCATCCAGCGTTTTGAGCATGCTCGCTTGAAAAAAAGGAGCGTGATGATGGGATGACACTCTCCTTGATGGGGCGCTGGACGCTCGCATTTTGGCTTGAGGCCATGCTGACGGGCGTTTTCCTGATCTTGTTTGGGTATATGACAGCAGGCTTTAGTCAACTGCTCTGGTTTTGCCTAGTGGCAGCGATCCTGCTCATTGCGGGGAGCTGGCTGTACCATAGTGGCGGCGGTCGCTTTATGCTCCATCTGTTGCTGTACCCCCTTGTGTTTGTCATAGGAATGGGTAGCTTCTATCTCTACGATTCCTGGCTCATCGCGCTTATATTGGCTGCTGTTTATTTCTGGAGAGTACAAAGTGCTGCGTCGGAAGGGTATCGACATGACAGTCTGCAACGCAGATTTGTTCTGGCGCTGATGGCGGGTCTGATACAGCTCGTGTTAGCAGTGCTTTACACCTCCATCGTTGACCCGGGTTCCTATTCGCTCGCAGCCTCTTTTTCCATACTCGTCCTCATTACTCTCAGCTATATTTTTGTGGCGATTGTGGCGTTCGTGCTGCGGGAAGGATCACTTTCTACGAGGCTGCCTGCTCGCATTAGCTTGCTACTCGGCAGTCAAGTGCTGGGCACTCGTTTTCTTTTGATCGGGGGTTATTTGGCTGTCGGTTCTATCGTACTTAGTCTCATCTATTGGATATGGAGTTGGCTAAAAGGACCTGTCAGCGCTGGACTGTATACGCTCTTTGAGCCTGTGCTTATTTTCATTGTGGAATTGTTTGAACGGTTGTACGAGAGGGCAAACCAAAAACAGGCAAACATACAGGTTCTCATGGAAAGTGCGGGGCCAAGAGAAGATAATCCCGTGGTTCAGATACAGCTCGGAGAATCACTCTTTTCTGTTCTGCAGCCCTACTTAATCATTGCCTTCATCCTTGTCTGTGTGATCCTGCTCGGCCGATACATATGGAAAAAGCGCTTCAAGGGGACGATTACGCTGGAAAAAGAAGTGGCGGCTGCACAAAATACCGTATTGACCACTGTTCCTCCCTCTTCCAGTAAAGAAAGCGTAGAAGATGGCTCTGCTAAATGGTTCAAACAGCCCGTTGGCCCAGAGGATGATCCAACCAGGTACGCCTACTATCAATTCCTCGTCCTCATGGAGAAGCAAGGAATGCCAATCGAGCTGCATGAGACTCCCCAAGAGTTTTTCAATCGCCTGCGCGAACAGTCCTTGCTAGATGCAGCTCAGCTAGATGCAGTCGCTCGCATCACACGTTACTATCAGCAATATCGCTATCAGGAAAAGTCGCTTCCCGAAGCGGATTTGACAGCGATGCAGCAAGCTGTGCAGACGCTCGGCTCTCGTTTCTCTGAGATGTAATACCGCTCCACAACCACGTGCTACCCGTTAGCCGTGGTTGTTTTCTTTTTCTCTTGACATCGAGTTGCCCCTCCGGCATAATTTCTTCAATTTTGCCAACTCTCAAATTGAATTCACCAAATGGTTAATTAAACAAGAAAGGAGGATGCTCCGTGCAAGATTTGCCTGACTGGCTGCGTAAGCATCTTCATATCGCATACATACCCGGCTATGAGTTTTTCTTAAGTCTCCATGTACTTGCCAAGCCGGAGCATCACACCTCCCGCTTGCATTGGGCGGAGGAGTTGCTCACTGCTTTACCTGCACCGCTCTTGAAAAAGCTTCACTATTTTAGCTCCATGTCCAATCAGTTTCTCGATGCCATGGACTTCTTAGCACCTTGGGAGGAGTGCTTTGAGCATTCGGTTGAGGCCGCATTGGAGCGTGTACAGGCGATGGATGCAGGCGAGTTTGCCCAGCTCATGATCGGTCCCGTCTATCATCCCAGACAACTTCATGCTTGGATGCAAGGACGTACAGACGAGATTTTTGATGAGCTGAAACCGGAGCATCGGGAGCTTTTGCGCCATCCACTCTCGACCAAGCGCAGTTTTCTGGAGTTTTGCTACGACTACCTGCCTTTTTTCCAGACAGAAGAACGGCGGATTGAACCGTGGCTCGTCCGCGCCGTACATGAGGCACAAGAGCAGATCAAGCTTGATCCGATTCCGTTTTTGTCACAGGTACACCCGCGCTTGAAGGTGCACGAAGACTTCTTGCAATTTCATAAAGCAAAAACGTACACATTTGACTATTCGGAGCTAGCGCGTATCCATTTGCGTGTCTCTACTTTTGTTGCGCCGCATTTGTTGCTCGGCATTTACGACGACCATATCTCTGTGTGCTTATCCGTAGACGTTCCCGGCACCAAAGCCACCTCGGTGATTCCCGCTGACTTCATCAGCAAAATGAAGGTGTTCAGTGACCCGACGCGGACAGCCATTCTCAAATCGTTATTGGCTCATCCTTACTGCACGCAGCAGTTGGCTGACCTGCACAACATTAGTGAGCCTGCCGTCAACAAGCACTTGAATCTGTTGGTAGACACAGGCTTTATCTGGAGTGAACGACGGGGACGATATGTGTTTTACCGCGCCATTGCATCACGGCTGGAACAGCTCGCCGTCGATCTGCATGAGTTCATCGACATGCCTGTTCCCGGAGTTGCCTCTCCACCTGCTTCATTACATCTCCCAGAACGGAGGAAATAACGTGTTTCATGTCGCCAAAGCTACCTTTATCCGGAATACCCGCGTAATGATTCGTGCCTATCCGTGGTCGTTTGTCATCGGCCACATTTTTTCCGGGGTGTATACGGTGCTGTTCGCCTTCTTCGCCTATCACTATGTATTTGCCGGGCAGTTGGACGATAATTTCGCACATCTCACCGGCTCGTCCGATTACTTGTCGTACGCCATCCTCGGCGGAGCTTTTTACGCGTTTGCCGTCTCTACCTTGATGAATGTCAGCCGCTCACTCATTACAGAGCTGCGGGAAGGGACCTTGGAGGCCGTTTTGCTCACCCCTTCCTTGCGCAGGGGGTACTTTTTGGGGAATGTCGCCCAACAGCTCATGCGTACTTTGTTCGAATTTTCCGTGATTGTTCTTGTAGGGGCGTTGTTCGGACTCACGCTCTCGCACACGAACGTATGGAGCGCCGTCCTTGTCTGGATATTGTCTACAGGAGCGTTCTTTTGCCAGGCGCTCGTTTTGGGCAGTCTCATGCTTTGGTTCCGCGATACGTACATCACACAAAACACGCTGTTTGCTGTGATGGCCTTTGTCAGCGGGGTGACGTTTCCGATTCCGTATTTGCCTGAATGGGTGCAACCACTCGGTCTCATCATGCCGCTCGCACCTGCGCTGGATGCATTTCGGCAATGCGTGATTCAAGGAGCGCCGCTGCATGCTGTTTCCCCACAGCTTTTTCATATGGCAGCCTTGTCCTTCGTCTATCTCGTCATTGGGGTGTGGGGCATACGTCGGATGGAAAAACGCGTCATGGAATCGATTTTTGGATAACGAATGAGGAGGTCAACAATCATGCTGATTGCAGAAAATGTACGGAAGGTATACCGGGTGAAGGAGAAAAAAGGCTGGTTTCGCCAGCAATGGACAGAGGTCGAGGCAGTTGCTGATCTGTCCTTTCGCATGGTACCCGGAAAAATCATTGGATTGTTAGGCATTAATGGCGCAGGAAAAACAACCACAATCAAGATGTGCTCCACACTGCTCACCCCGACCAGCGGCACGATTACGGTAGACGGATATGACGCGGTTAAGGACGATCGGTTCGTCAAGGCCAAGGTCAACATGATCGCAGGGGGCGAGCGCATGCTGTACTGGCGGCTGACAGGGCGGGAAAACCTGCAATATTTCGGCAGTCTGTACGGTTTGCAAGGGCAGGCCTTGCGCCATCGGATCGATTCATTGCTCTTGCAGGTTGGCCTGTATGAGGCCGCCAACACTCCCGTCGAGCGTTATTCCAAGGGCATGAAGCAACGACTACAAATCGCCCGCGGCCTGATCAACGATCCGCGTTACCTGTTCCTGGATGAACCGACTCTCGGCTTGGACGCCCCCATCTCCCGGCAGCTTCGCAAGCATGTGAGTGAGCTCGCTTCTCAGCATGGAAAAGCCATTCTGTTGACCAGCCACTACATTCATGAGGTAGAAGAGCTTTGCGACGAGGTATACATCATCGATAAAGGAAGGCTCGTGGCGCATGATACACCGGAGCACCTGACCAAATCGCTCCACCTGGATACTGCCTTGCAGGTAGTGATCCCCTCACTTTCCGACTCGCTCGATTACGATCTGCGCCAGCTAGCTCAAGATTACGGCGGCTCGCGTGAAATCGCAGAAACAGACGAGCAAACCTGGGAAGTGACGTTACGAGGAAAAACGGATATGACGACTCCGCTGCTTTCCCTCTTGGCTGCTCATCAATCCCCTGTCTTGCGCCTCTCTACCCAACAGCCATCACTGGAGGATGTCATCCTGCACATGGCAGATCGGAGGGGGGCATGAAACAGCTAGGCAGTCTGCTTTTGGCCGAAATCATCAAGGAGCATCGCCATTCGTTTCACAGCAAAATGATCTACTTCTCGCTCTTGGTCTGGCCCATCATCAATTTCGTGACCGCGTATTATTCATTTGCCCCATTTCGGATGGGAGCTGATTCCCCACTTGCCCGGTTTATTAGCTACGAGCAGTTGCCGCTGTTCCTGTTGACTGGCTATTTAGGTTACATCTTTTATTGGTGCCTGGTGCAGTCATCCTGGCAAATGAGCTTTGAACGGCAAGCAGGAACCATGGAAATGATCTTCATCAGCCCGGTCAACCGGTTCGCTTTTCTGTATGGGCGCTCGCTTTCCTCGCTGATCGAAGGGGTCTGGCTGTTCTTTTGCTTTGTCCTGTTAGCCTTGTTTTTTGTCGATGGCATTCAATTGAGCGGCTGGTGGGCGCCTCCACTCGCCTTCCTCATTTTGCTGGTATCGGCCATCGTCTGGGGCGGCTTTCTCTGTGTGCTCTTTCTGTTTTCACGCGATTCGAGCTTTCTCTACACCGTGCTGGATGAACCGATGCTGATCTTTTCCGGTGTCCGTCTGCCCCCGATGGCCTTTCCAGTTTGGGCCAAGGTCATTTCCTTTTGCTTTCCCCTGACCTACGCCCTTCAGTTGATTCGCGAGCTGCTGATGGAGGGAGCGTCGTTGCAAACAATGCTGCCGAGTATGGGACTTCTCGCCGCTGTTCTGCTGGTGCTCGTGACAGCGACCGTCGTGCTGTTGAAGCAAGCGGAGAAGCATATGAAAAAGACCGGGAACATGGTGATGTATTAGTTAGACAAAGGAGAGTTACATATTACACGCCCTTTCCTGATTGGAAAAGGCGTTTTTTTATTCCTCTTACTCCACCGTCAACAACTTCTCCACAAATCCCCCGATTTCCCGTTCCCGATCAATAAAATGAACCTCCAAGATCCAATCGCGCGGCTGACCGTGCTGATCTGGTTCTCTCATTGGCTTGTGGTTGTCTGGGTGAATGTAGTTATCGATATCATCTCCTTGAATTTTTTCATGCGGGAATTCGCCGATGAGATGTCCTGCGTGTGGACCGCCGTACTCCCAACCATATGCTTTTCCGAGCTCGCACATGTAGGCAAACAGCTCGCTGCTCGTAATATCCGGCTTGGACAAAAAGTAAGTCTTGCCCACGTCCCACGCTTTTTCAATATCGTCGCGCAGCTTTTGTTTTACCGGATCATTTCCAAGCACATACGTCCGACCAAGATCAGCTTCCCAGTCCTCAAAAATGGGCCCGAAATCGAGAAAGACAATATCTTCAGGGGAGACAGTCAAATTCGGTGGGTTTTCTCTGTACGGATACAGCGTGTTTCTGCCCGCTCGCACAATTCGCTTATGCCAATATTTTTTGATCCCGAACAATTGAAAGGCCAGCTCGTAAATCTCCTTGTTGATCTCTTTTTCCGTCACACCGCTGCGAATGATTCCCTTCTCTTCGATGGTGGCAAATAAAAACTCTGCTTTGGTCTCTGCTTCGCGCAGTGCCTGATGTCTCTTCTCCAATAATGGATTCATCATTTGATGGCCTCCTTTTCCGTTTACGGAAGAGCTAACTCATACTTCTCTCCTAGCTCTCGCAATTTTGCGACAATGGATTGCTCCACTTGATCATCCATCGTAATTTTTTCCTTTGCCAGTGGAAGAAGCGGCTCATACTCGCCAATCAATACGGAATGATGCGCTTTTTCAAACAGCGGCAAATCATTCATGTCATTGCCAAAGCAAATGAACGGCTCCCCTGCCACATCGAAACGATTCAGGGCAGCCCATTTATTCACTCCCCGATACGTGAGGTCGAGAATGCCTTCTGCGGAATGATAATGCAGCGTAACGTCTAGTTCCTTGATTCTCGTCATCAATTCTTCGTGACGGTCACACGATAAAATCAGGATTTTCAGCACGGCATTCAGTTGATCCACGTCCACGCGGCTGGCTGTCCGATTGGGATCGATATTGCTCAAAAAAGGATGCGTCGACACACAATTATGTGCGTAATTCCACGAGTCATCGATGAAATACTGCGCGCGAAAATCCTCAAGAATGCTGATGATTTCTTGCGCCAGACGATCCGGGATCGGCACGCTGCCCTGCAAGCTCCCTTGGTAATGTGTAATCGCTCCATTCGCGCCAATGAGGAGATGGTTGGCAAACCGCTCATCGAGGACAGGCAGCATGTCACGGCACGGTCTTGCGGAGGCAAAACCTACGGCATGTCCCGCCTGTTCGAGTGCAAGCAGGCTATCCAAAATGTTTGTAGAGATCGGTTGACCCTTGAAGCAGATCGTCCCGTCCAGATCAAAAATAAATTTCATTTTTCCCACCCTTTCTAATCGCTGTCCCATCCATCGTAATGGATAGCCGTCCGAGGCCAAAGGGACAGATTGTTCAAGATGAGTGGGACAGAAAGCTGCTCTGTTACTCGAACCAGGCGCTGGCCAACGAGCCAATGCCCTCCTGAATATCTTCGGGGGTCAATGCTCCGTACCCTAGCAATACCGTCGGATGCTCCCGTGTATCATGCAGCCAGTATCGGGCAGTTCCGTAGACTTTTACGCCTTTTTGATAGGCACGCTCCATGAGTTCCGCTTCTGTACACTGACTTTTTACGGTCAAAAATACATGCAGCCCCGTATCCTTGCCTTCTATTTCCACACGTCCGTCCATGTAGCGAGCGACTGCCTGAAGAAACACCTCTCGCTTTTCCACGTAGTTTTTTCGCATGTGCTGCAAGTGTCTATGCCAATAGCCATCGGACAAATACGCCGCTAGCGTCAATTGGTCCAGGCGGGAAACAGGCTGATCGTATTCAGGTACCCGCTGGTGAAAACGCGATAACAGCTCGTAAGGAAGGACAACGTAGCTGACGTTTACGAGCGGCAGCAATGCTTTGGAAAGTCGCCCAATGTAAACAACTTTTTGGGGAGACAGACTCTGGATCGAAGGAATGTAGCTCTCTTGATATTTAAACTCCCATTCGTAATCATCCTCCACCAAATAAGAATGCGCGATAGATTGCGCCCATAGGGTCAATTGCTTTCTTTTCTCCAAAGGCATCGTCATTTTGTTGATGAATTGCTGGGAAGGACTCACGTACATGATGTTTGCCCCGCTTTGTCTCAGCTCTTCGATGGATACACCGTCTGTGTCCAAAGAAATACCGTGTACCCGGTAGCCACCGTTGAGAAACGTATTTCTCGCACCATCATAGCCCGGATTTTCTACGCCAATCACATGCTTCTCTCTGTCCAGAAGCTGGACGACAATCGACACCAACTGTTGCGGGGTGGCTCCAATAATGATCTGCTCCGGCGTAGCGAGGACTCCTCTCGTTTCATGCAGCAATTTCGAGAGTTCTTTTCGCAAGGCGTATTCGCCCTGTGCCAGCCCCTCCACCATATACGTTCGCTGATGGTTGGAAATGAGCTTGTTGCGCAGCTTATTCCACGGATGAAAGGGGAATACCCCCAGCTCGATGTTGCCGTAGCGAAAATCATAGCGAATCGGCGATATACGAGGGTCATCTCGTTCTGTTACATGCTGCCCGAAAGGAGGTTCTGCCTTGTACGTCACTTGATACCCTTTTTTCGGAATGCTAGTGACGTATCCTTCCGATACCAGTAGCTGATACGCAACTTCTACCGTGTTTTTGCTGACAGCAAGCGACTGGGCACAGCTTCTGATCGAGGGTAGAAACTCTTCATACGCGATTTGGTTACGCAATATTTCGTCTTTGATAAAATGATAGATTTGGATGAACAATGGCTCTCCCTCTGTAAAACGAATGGCAGCAAGTTCTCGCACCGAGCAGGAACCCCCTTCCTTTTTTGCTTTAGTCTATCACATAAAGTATTTAAGCCTGAATGAACAAAAGATCAGCTATCCGCCAGAAGGCTATGTCTTTTAGCCCTACCGAACTGAAAGTAGTAGAAGACGATAAGACACACGTGCATCAGGGCCATTATCAAATAAATATTGCTGTAAATAAAGCCGCTCATATAAGGATTCACCGGGTTCCAATTGGAAGTCGCGCCAAGATCGATCACCTTGCTGTATACCGCAGACGCGATCCCCATGGAAATGAAGCTCAGCATCGAAAAGATTCCCATGCCTACTCCCGCCTGCTCCTTCGTCAACGTCCTCGAGATCGAGTTCGCCATCGAGATTTGCATAAAAGACTGCCCTACATTGCCTAGGATCAAGAAAAGCGCAATGCCTATAACCGAGGCGCTTGTAAAAGTAGACAGCAAGCCAAAGCAGCCAATCAGTAAGCTAGACGCAACGAAATACAGAAAAACATTCCCCCGCCTGTCCGCGAGCCTTCCTCCCACACGGCCAAGCAATGCCGAAGCGATGGCCGCTGGAACCATCACAAAACCGATCCAGCTCGTCGATAGCTGCTGCACCTGAGCCAAGAGCAGCGGACTGAGATAATAAAGCGATATCCCCATTCCATTTATGAGAAATGCCATCAGAATCCCGATTGTATACTGCTTGTTGGCAAAAACCTTCGGCTGTACAAACGGATCAGCTACTGAACGAATACGTACGACGAACAGGAGCAAAGTAACCAAACTGCCCAATGCATACCACCACGATCCATTCGTTACTCCCAAAAGCAGTGACGTCACGCTGATCGCAAGTAAAAAGCCGCCCACCCAATCAAACTTCCCACCAGACGCGATCTCCACATCCTCCAAATATTTACGGTAGAACGGCAGCGTAAGCAAGATCAGGAGCGGTATGGAAAACAGCCAGCGCCAATGGGCAAAGCTGACGATTAACGCCGCGACCACAGGACCGAGTGCACCGCCAAGAGCCAATCCTACTGCCGTTCTTCCTAAAACAGAACCCCTGCGCTCCGGCGGGAAGTATCGCAAAGGAATGAGCATTGCAGTAGCCGGAATGACAGCCGCCCCTACTGCCTGCAAGCATCTCCCGAATAGAGCCATCGCAAAGGAATCGGAGACCAAACCGAAAAACGAACCAGCCGTAAACACCAAGAGTCCGAACGTCAGCAAATTCTTGAGCTTGTATCGATCCGCCAGCTTGCCATACGTCACGGTTCCAATCGCGTACAACAATCCATATGCGGTCGATAGCCAGCTCACCTGCGCTATGCTCAAACCAAACTCCTTGCTAATTTCGGGAAGTGCAATGTTAAACACCAAGGCACTCATGGAGGATATGACCAAGGTAAACATCAAGATTCGAATTAATATGTCCCTGTTTTGCTGCGTTTTTGTCGCTTCCATGCCGTATCTTCCCCTTCACTTTGATATTCACGCTTTGACTGTCAGTACTGACTGACATATGAGTGATAAAAAAACTAGGGAGTCAAACCCCTAGCGAAAACCTCTACACTCTCTTCGATAAATGCCTCCAGAGATACCCCTGAAAAATTGCTAGTGCCATCCAGATCGTTCAAAAACGCCCCGAAATTCATAACCATAAAGGCAGTCGCCTGTGCCTCCGGGTTCGTTTGGATCATCTTGCCCTTTTTGCCCATCTCTTTGAAGTAATCTGTAAAAAGTACCATCAACTGTCGCGGGTGCTTTTGGGTTCGCTCGCGGAAGCCGGGCAAATGGGCCTCATCCTTAATGCTAATCAAGATCATTTTCCGATTGCGGTTCATCATTTCGTGATACGTTCGGCTGATTAAAAGCAAATCCTCGCGCAAATTCCAGGTAAGCTTCTCCGCGAAAAGCTTTGTCAGTCCTTCCGTGTAATGAAAACGGTCAAAGGCGCTCTCCAGCAAATTCCGCTTGCTGCCGAAGTGACGAAACAACGTCTTCTCGCTCAATCCTGCTGCAGTGGCAATTTCTTGCGTGGTTACGCCGTTGTATCCTCTTTCCGCGATGAGATCGATTGCGGCTATCATCAGTTTTTCGCTGCTTGTAAGACTTTTGCTGCTGCTCATTGCTATCCTCATTCCCGGAAGTGATTGTCAGTACTGACTGACATTTATCTTAAATCTACTGCCATAAAGTGTCAAGGAGCTCAAAGTAAAAAAGGCTCTCCTCCGGCTCATGCAGCCGAAAGGAAAGCCCCTCGCTCTTTTACTCGATTAAAACGCTCTTGAATATTGCTTCGGTGGCTGCAATTCATCCGCCGACAGCTCATGAATCGCATGCAGTGCCCAATAAGGGTCACGCAGCATGCCGCGGCCAACTGCTACCAAATCCGTATCGCCATTGCCAATCGATGCTTCGGCCACTTTTGGATCATCGAGGTTGCCGACTGCAATGACAGGGACATCCAATGCCTGCTTAATCGCGCGTGCCAATGGTACTTGATAGCCAGGATGAACACCTGGACGGCCTGCTGAACCAATCGGTCCTTCCCCGCCGCTGGATATATGGAAAATATCCACGCCTGCTTCCTTGTAACGGCGGCACAGCTCCGTGCTGTAATCCAGCCCATACCCGCCATCCACGTACTCTACGGCAGAGACGCGCATGATCAGCGGCATATCCGCTGGCATAACCTCTTTGATCGCCTGAATAATTTCCACGCCAAACAGCGCTTTATCCCGCCCGTATTCATCGTCTCGCTGATTGGTCAAAGGGGAGTGGAACTGGTGAATCAGGTATCCGTGCGCACCGTGGATTTCAATGGTGTCAAACCCGGCTTCCACCGCACGTCTCGCAGAGTCCTGGAACTTGACGACCATTTGTTTGACTTCTTCTGTCGTCAACGCCCGTGGCGTTTTGTAGCGCGCCCCTGGGAAAGCAATTGCGGAGGCAGATACAGGCACTTCTGCGTCTTCCGCTTTGCGGCCCGCATGAGCAATCTGTATGCCAATTTTGGCCTCATACTTATGAACCTCGGAGACGATCCGTGCATACGCTGGAATCTGCTCGTCAGACCACAAGCCCAAATCGCCGTTGGAAATTCTGCCATCAGGTTCGACATCGGTCATTTCCACGATGATCAGACCTGTTCCGCCTACTGCACGAGAAACGTAATGAACAAAATGCCAGTCGGTTGGTGTTCCATCGTGTGCATCCACAGAGTACTGGCACATCGGCGGCATGACAATCCGATTTTTCAAGCTAAGTCCTTTAAACTGAAACGGGGTAGACAACAACGCCATTTGCTCCACTCCTTACTTTTTTTCATTATCATGCCAAAAGTAAGCTTCTTCTGCAATCCCAAGTTGCACTTTGTGAAAACGAGATAATACTTTGTCCGGCTGCTGTGGTGGGGAGGAAACAGGAGAAAACGCTCAGCTTCTTGTCCCACCCGCTGAGGGATTCACTGCCCGCCTCCATGCAAAAAGCGAAACCGCGTCCAAAGTAGTTCTTTCAGGATGTGTTTCAGAGGTGGACGCTTAAGTGCGTGTTTCGCTTTTTGCATTCCGTCTCGGTCGGTGTACCAAAGATCTTCGCTTATTTCTCCTGTTTCCTCTACGAGCTTTCCGTATTATCCGATTTTTAATTAATGAAGAACGCAAGCAGCTACGACAGAGAAGAATATTTCCAGACGTAGCGACTTGTGGAGTCCTACCGAGCGGAGAAGGGATTCGCGGGCAAAAGAAACGCAACGTGCCCGGGCTACGTAGCGGCTACCACTTTTGCGTTTCCCCGCGAATCCCTTCAGAGCGGACAGTCTCATCCCTCAGCGGGACGGAGCCTGGAGCCTAGACTGGAAATATTCTTCTCCCCACCGCAGCCACATTTATAAACACGAAAAAAAGCTATCCGCATAACGGATAGCTTTTTTTATTCGCGTCTTGATTATTCCGGCATCGTGCCAATGTAATTGGATTGCGGGCGAATAATGCGGTTTTTGCCAGCCTGCTCCAGAATGTGCGCACTCCAGCCGACCACACGGCTCACGGCAAATGTCGGTGTAAACAAATTGTCGTCCAAGCCCACTGCACGCATGACTGCTGCGGCAAAAAACTCTACGTTTGTATTCAGCTTGCGACCTGGTTTGTACTCTTCCAGCAACTGCAAGCCTACTTTTTCTACATGTGTCGCCAGATCGAACCATGGATCGTTGGACGACAGCTCGGATGCAACAACGCGCAGAGCAGTCGCACGCGGATCAATCGTTTTATAGACGCGGTGCCCGAAGCCCATCAAGCGTCCGCCGTTCTCCAGCTTGTTGCGCAGCCATGGCTCTGCATTTTCTTTCGTGCCGATAGCCTCGATCATCTCCGTCACTTCAGATGGTGCTCCACCGTGCAAAGGACCTTTCAGTGTTCCGATTGCCGCCGTAATGGAAGAAATCAGATCGGATTCGGTCGAGCTAACGACACGACCGGAGAATGTGGATGCATTCATGCCATGCTCCTGCGTCAAAATCAGGTACGCATCCAGTGCGCGAACATGCGCCGCTTTTGGCTTTTCGCCCTTGAGCATATACAGATAGTTCGCTGTATGATCCAGCTCCGGATTCGGTGCCAACGGCTCGCGGCCCTCCAAACAAGCGAAGCGATACGCAACGATTGTCGGCATCTTGGCAGCCAGCGAAATCACCTCATCGATGGTCGGCGGGAAGCCGTGCGAGGAACTGCCCAGCGCCGAAACACCTGTACGCAGTACACTCATCATATCTACATCTGCCGGGATCAGCTTCAAGATTCCCTTTACGTGCTCCGGCAGCTCACGGTTTGCTTTGAACTTATCTTTTAAATCAGTCAACTCCTGCTCGCTAGGCAAATGTCCGAACCAGAGCAGGTGTGCCACTTCCTCAAATGTGTGGTGAATAGCCAAATCACGCGCCCAGTGACCGCGGTACACCAGCAGTCCATTAATCCCATCCACCAAACTAAGGTCTGTTTCTGCTACGGCGATACCATCCAAGCCGATAGCCAAAGGATGTTGTTTTGTCATCATCACCACTCCATTTTCATCTCTTTTCTCTCCAGTATATCGATTCATAATCGCGAAGGGAAATAAAAGAAAAACGGGGTATTGATCACATTTTACAATCAGTTAGCAGGAGCTGGAACCATCTTCTTTTTACGTCCGTACGTCAGGAAGCGCCACAGCTTTTCCATCGGTCCTCGATTAAAACGTTTCAGCCACAGCCAGCTTACGAGTAATTGAAACGCATAGATCGGAAACGCGAGCAATAACCAAGAAGAGAGCGGCATGGCCGTAATACCGAACAAAGGAATCAGAATGGTCATGATGACTGTCTGACCCAAATAAGTCGTTAACCCCATTTGTCCCGTGTAAGCAAACGGCTGAAGAATTTTCCTTGCCAGCTCACGATCCAGCAACAGAAACAAGCTGGCGATAAAGCACAGCGCCATAGGCAGCGTACTCAGATCAACCAATATTTTATTCACCTGCTCAAGCTTTGGACCATAGACAACACCGCTTGCCCACACAATCCCTGCTGCGATCGGAAGACTGATTACAAGAGTAGTAGCAGCGATTCGTTTAAACAACGGCTTATGCTCACGAATTTGAGCAATCAACCCGCGCGACCCCGCATACAAACCAAACAGGAACATCACGAAGATCGGTATCAGTGTCGTCTGGAGTGATGCTACAAATGAATAGACTTCTTGACCATTGAGCGTCTGTACGAGTGCCACGCCTTGAGTAAGCATGTACACGCCTCCCAGGCTGGCTGCCCATGCTAGAATCGTAGAAGGCTTTCTTCGATAAAAAGGCATCAGTAAAAAGCCGAGAAGTGCGTACACCGCCAAAATATCGCCAAACCAAATAAAGATGTGAATCACACCAATGGCAAACATCGCGAACAACCGTCTGCTGAAGAGACGAAATACTTTTTGTCCACGTTGTTCAGCCCGTGACATGAAAATGTAAAATCCTAAGCCAAACAGAAACGAAAAGATCCCGAAAAATTTCGTCTGAATGAATAAATCATAGCTCAAGCGAATCCACGCATCGATCCCCGCCTCTATTGGCATAGGAACGTCTTCCGAATACATGATAAAGCTTGGCAAGTTCACCAGCAAAATCCCGAACAATGCCAATCCCCTTACAATATCAATAGAATAAATCCGATCCTTCTGTGCGATTGGTTCAGCCTGCATATTCGTCATTCCCTCCTGCTGTCTTCAAGCAGGGTCCAGTATAGGATACATATGCTGGTCAAAACTATCGATTCACCTTACATCTACCTTACAGGCTTGTTAGCTTTTATGTCCGTCCACCCGACTGAACAAGCGGCATCGGTGGATACAAGGACTGCAAGATATCGATAAAATGCTGCGCTGGCTCGCTAATCCCTGCTTTTGGTACCAGCAAATAAGAAGCGACCTTTGGCAAAACAAGACCAGGTGTGGGCAGTTCGATAAAGCGGTTTTCAAACAAATCCCGATCAACAGCCGTCCGAGGCAAAAAGGAAACGCCCAATCCATCCTCGATGAATCGCTTTGTAATGTCTACCTGCGAAACAGCCATCGTGCGCAAGGAAAGCCCCCTCTGACGCAAAAGCAACAGCACCTCATCCCAGTAGCCCGGATGATTGTGGGTCAACAAACGGTTCGTTTGCACCTCTTGCTCCCAATCAGGCAAGGGCGCCTCCATATCTCCGCCACTGTGAGGGACTGCAAAAACGACAGGATCTTCGTACAAAAGATAAGTAGACAACTGGAATTCTCCCGGCACCATCCGGGTTAAGCCCAGATCAGCCTGTCCATTTTGAACAAGCGGGCCAATTTCCACGGAGTCGACAATTTTAATGGAGATATCTACATCAGGATAGAGCTTGGTGTAACGGTGCAGCAAATGGGAAAAACGAGCACGGGCAATAATCGGCGAAACAGCCAACTGAAGCTTTTCCCGATAGCCCTGTCTCCAAGCCTGCAAGTCCTCCATACTGTTATGCCACTGTTGAAGGAGTCCTTTTGCATGTGGCAAGTAACGTTTGCCCGCAGCCGTTAACCGAACGCGTTTGCCAACCCGTTCAAACAGCTTGATCCCCAATTCCTTTTCCAATTGTCGTATATGCTGGCTGACGGTAGGCTGCGCAATGAACAACGCTTCTGCTGTCTGGTGAAAATTTTCTGTCGTGGCCGCCACCATAAACGTTTGCAGCACCCGAAAATCCACGTGATCTCCCCCCTGCTGTCGCTTTTTCTTTGTTCTATATGCATACAAAAGAAGGAAGAACGCAACTTTTGGGTCTTTCTTCCTCTTTTTTGAAGAATTTTACTGGAAGTCGTTCCCCTTTCTCCTCCTTATGGTACAATACAAAATCGAGTGCGCAAAATCCTTACGCACATTGGACTTACCAAAGAGAGAGAGCAAAAAGGGGAGAGAAAAGATGGAAACTGCAACAAACGTGAACCCACCGCGCAAAAGCAAGAAAAAAGTATGGCTGATCGCGGGGGCAGCGGCTGTCGTTGTGCTGGGTGGATTAGGAACCGCCTATGCCAAATTCGATTTGTTTAAGAGCGCAAAAACGATTTACCTGCAAGCGGAAGCGGAGAGCATGATGAAGTTTTCAAGCGACGTATCCAAAGCTTACGGGGAATACCAAGACTACATGAAGCCATATCTGGAAAAACCAGTTCACTCCACCACCGAGTTGAGTGAAATTGCCCTAGATGCAACGATCCCAGACCCGGAAGCGCAAAAAATTCTCGACATGCTGGGCAAAGCGAAGCTCGTGATGCAAAGCAACATCGATGAACAGAAAAATCAGCAATCAGGGAACCTGGAAGTTCACCTGCAAGATAAAAAGCTGGCTACCCTTGAGTACTTTATGAATGATTCTGTTATGGGCTTCAAACTCCCAGAGTTTTACTCTAAATACGCTTATATGGACTTGAAAGATCGCGATGCCCTCAAGGAAAAGCTGGGCGAGGAACTGCCGAAGCGCTTCGTAAGCTATAGCGATTTACATGAAGCGATCAATTTCAACCAAGATGAACTCAAAACAGTAATGACTCCGTATGCCATGCTGTACGCTGACAGCATCAAAGACAGCCAGGTAAGCATCAAAAAAGATGTTCCTTTCTCTGAAGAAGGACTCAAGGAAGATGCACGTGAGATCACTATTACTTTTAACAACGCAGAAGGCGCGGCTCTGACGAAGCAAATTGCAGAGAAGGCAAAAGCAGACCAAAAGCTGTTTGACCTGATCTACAGCCGCTACCACAATGTGGCTACGTTGATGCTCGACAGCGGCTACAAAGTAGACGAAATCAGCAAAGAAGAATTCAAGAAAAACTACGAGCAAGCCTTCGATGACATCATCAAGGATACAAATGATACAGACACCAAATCAACTGATCAATTGAAAATGGTCGTGCTCGTAAATAGCGATCATCAAATCTTGTCCCGCAAGCTCTTGTTCGATGAGAAAGAGAAAAAAGATCAATTGGTCTACAGCAGTGTTTCTTACGATAAAGGCGCAGAAACGTACTACCGTTACTCCCTGCACAACCTGTCTGATCAGCAAAGTGGCGAAATGTCCTTCACGTACAGAGCGACAGAAGAAAAAGACAAGACAAAGGGCAAGTTCAGCATCCTGGCAAAAGAGACCGACCAGCCAATTCTGGACCTCTCAACTACTTTCGAAACAACCAAGCAAGACAAGAAAAAAACCGGAAACTATGATTTTGCACTCGTAATGGCAGACGAATACTCCTCCAACCCTGTTGCTCTGACCGGTAATGTTACCGTGAACGAGACGAAGACGGACAATGGTGTAGATTCAGACGGAGCAGTAAAAGTAAACTTCTCGAATCCTACTCCAGATATGCCAAAAGGCTTTAGCTTCAAACTGAAGTCCAAAGCAGAATTCGGCAAAGCACTGGAAATTCCAGCTATGACTGCTGACAACTCCATCAATTTCGCTACAGTAACTGACCAACAAATGATGGAAGCGCAACAAGAAGTCATGCAAAACGCAGATAAATTCATGAATGAAAACGCTGAGCTCGTGCAACAGTTCATGATGCCTTAATTGTTTCGTGATAAGAAGAATCCGCTCATAATAGTTACTAGCAAGCTGGCATCGGTCCTAAACCGGTGTCAGCTTTTTTATTAAAATCACGATTCGTTCAAAATATTTCGATTACATTCAATAGAAGTACCTCCTGAAGGAGGTACTTTCTCAATGTCCATTCTTCCTACTGATAACCCTTGATCACGATATACACAATCGCTACATAAAATACGATTCGATCCACAGTCCGATACATCGACTTGGACACCCGAATGCCGAGCCAGCCCACTCGCAACGGCCACAATAACTGTATGCGTCCCACCAGC
This sequence comes from Brevibacillus sp. Leaf182, assembly GCF_001423865.2. Lineage (NCBI taxonomy): Bacteria > Bacillati > Bacillota > Bacilli > Caryophanales > Paenibacillaceae > Brevibacillus > Brevibacillus sp. Leaf182. Next base: position 103,060 of record NZ_LMPN02000014.1, read on the forward strand.
ATATCGCTGATCAGATGGGACAAAATCCCCCATAACGCTGCCATGGCAGCCGGAGAATCACCGAATAGCAGAAATGGAAGGAACAATATTACCCATGAATGTGTCACTGTACGGTGACCGAATCCTTTTTGCAGCATTTTGGACAAAGGTCCCATCAAGTTTCCGAGCTTGCTATTTGCTTGATCGATATCAGGTACGAGTGCCATCGTCGCGCCAATGACGCTGCCCTTCCATGACGGATAGGCGCAGTAGCCTGCGATGGCACCGAGTGCCATATGTGTTTTCCAATTCATTCGCCTTTCACACCGTCTTTCTAGGATAGTCTGATGAGCTTATGTACGGTTGGTGGAATGGCAAACCCATCATATATACAAATACTAGGTCTCCAACAAGGACATAAAGCTCTCCGGATCGACCCCATCTCCTTCTATCACAATGGCTGTCATTCCGGTTTCACTGCCTGATTCATGCCCTTCTCCTGTGATCCAGAATGCCGCCTGACCGCTCTGGATCGGGATGCGCTCTGAACCTTCTCCACGTACCCAGCCTTCACCGCTCACCACAAGAAAAAGCTGAGGACAAGTCGCCGGATGATAGCCGACAACCCCACCTGCTTCCAAATGGATACACCCAATTGAAACGGAATCAGGTGTGCGGATGACACGAGAAATCGTCGCATGGACAGAATTATAGCGATCAATCGTTTTGCCTACTTGCTGATCAAATCGGAATCGTTTCATACTATCCCCTCCGCCTTTTGACGTGTAAGCCTTATCATAGCGCAACTAGTGGTGCTATGACAGACTCATCTTCCACGATTACTGCCGAAACCAAATATTTTTGTATTCGACAAGACCAAGCGCATTCAACGAAACACCTGCTAGAGCCGAATGGTAAGCAGAATGCTGACGCGTATGGTATAAAAACAGCATCGCGCACTGCTCACGCAGCAGTCTCTCCACCTCCTGCAAGTGATGACGCTGCCCTGTTAATTCCCTCTCCAGCATCAAGGCATCCAACTCATGGTCTATTCGCTCGCGCAAGGCAGGGCTCCACAATTGTCGCGAAAAGCTGATATCCGACTTGAAGAACTCCACCATACCTAGCACCCACTGTTCATCAAAAACCTCACCCGCAACCACCATATCTGCCTGCTGGATGATTTCAGGCTTTTTCAATTCCTCAATCGGTAAGACGGTCACCTCGACGCAAATGCCACAATCCGCCAAATACTTCTGTAACCATTCTGCATTATTTTCGTTGCCTGCTCCTTCATACGTATACAATTGCATCGTTTGACCTTGGTAAAGGCGATGATCGGGCCAGCCTTGGAAGTCCCCAGCCCAGCACGCTGCCTCACCACACACGTCCTTGTTTTCAGGTAAAAATCCGTAAGCAGGCGCATACCGATTACCGCGTAGCTCCGTGATCATTTTCTCGCGCACGATGAGACGATCCAGCGCTTGCCGAAATGCGATATCTTGCTGCGGCCCAGGGCGATTCAGATTGAAAGCGAGATACGTGCAGCCTTTCTCCAGGCTCTGCAACTCCTGCCATTGCTCCATCGACCCGAGCTTATTCCAGAAGGTTTGGAAGTGCACCTCTCCTCGTTTTGAAAAGTAATCCTCGTTTCGCACATCCTGACTGTCTTCGGGAACAATCCAAATCTCTACCCGATCCAAATGAGCCCTTCCGAGAAAATACGTGGGGACAGCCTCCAAAATGAACATCTGCGAGTCATTCGTTACCAGCGAAAATGGTCCGCTACCAACCGGCAATCGGCTAAATGCTTGTCCCTTTTCCTGAATGACATCTCCCGGAACGATCGAGAGCCGATCCGATGCCAGTATGGATAGCAGTAATTGATTGGGACGTCTGAGCAAGATTTTTACCATCGTCTCTTTTTCAGCAGTAACTTTTTCTACATCTTCCAGCATCCAGCGATAAGGAGACCCTGTCTTCGGATCGGCAATGCGCTCGAGCGTCCAGACGACATCATGAGCTGTCAGTTCACGGCCGTGGTGAAAAAATACCCCTTTGCGCAAATAAAAGGTCCATTCTGTTCCACTCTCATTTACTTCCCAATGATGGGCGAGATGAGGGATGAATGCATCCATTTTTTCGTCATAACGAATGAGGGTATCAAATAGTTGCTTCACCATATGTGACTCTGTGCGCCTGTTGACAAAGGCAGGGTCGAGAGCGGGAATCGGCCTGTAAAAGGACATGCGAAGCGTATCCAGTTTCCGTTCACGGATTTCCTCTTGAATAAAGCCAAACTGCCCGGAGAGCCAGTCAAAAAAGTGCTCCCGCCCCTTGACTGTGATGGCAAAATCATTGAGGAGCTGCATGGCGCCTTCCAAATCGCCATCTTGTATACGCTCTTGAGCGATGGGTAAAACGATCTGCTCGATCCCGTAACACAAGACGATCCGCGAGACATTGCCTCGTCCTCTTCCCGGGCGCCATTCAATCCACTTCTGCTCCTCCATCTGCTTGATAACTTTTTTCGTATTTCGAATCGTGCAACAAAAAATCTGAGCCAGCTCGGCAAGGGTAATCTCCTGCTGTTCACCCTCTGTGACAGAGGCAAAATACTGGCGCAAGCGCAAGTAGTAGTAGGCACTTTGCATCGAGATGATCACTCTTTCTACGTAAACAGTCGCTGACGAATTCAAAAAGGGGTCCATACTCACCAAACACTCTACCCTTTTTCTTCCCCTTTTTCTAGCTACAATGAGATACGAAGAAGGAGGTTTTTTCATGCCAGTGCCTAACCACACCCCCGCCACGAAGCCTGAATCACACGAGAACATGTCGATCTGGCGGAATCGACCCTTTCTCGTCCTCTTTTTCACGTCCACCTTTATCGCGTGTGGAGCCAAGGTGTACGAACTAGCCTTGCCATTGATCTTGTATGACATGACCCAATCGCCAGTTGCCATGACGACCATGAAAAGCATTGAGTTTTTGCCTAATCTGCTGCTGGCGATGTTCATCGGTGTCTGGGTGGATCGCTTCTCCAAAAAACGCTGGTCGCAATGGATGGTCTTTGGTCAGATGATCCTGTTGTTTTTACTATATGGACTGACCGAATCGGGACATGCACAGGTCTTTCATTATTATGTGGCTGGCTTTTTCCTGATGGCGTTTAACTACGGGTTTCACAACGCACGCGTCAGTATGATCAAGCAAGTGGTCCCTACCCCACTGTTAACCTCAGCCAATGCTCGTTTTTCTTTTATGAGCACGTTTATTGAAATTATGGGGCCTGCGATTACCGGATTTATCCTGCTTCTGTCGACGCTGCACACTGGGCTGCTTATTACGGGTACAGCCTATTTACTGGCTTTTATGGCCATATCGTTTTTAGATCGTACAGATGCGCCTATCCCCTCTCAGGGCGGCTTTTTGCAAGAGTTACGAAATGGTTGGAAGGAGCTGTTGGGCAATCGACCATTATGGCAGATTACGGTGCTCGTGATTTTTCTCAATGCGACCTCGGGCATGTATGACGCCATGATCATTTTCTTCGCCAAGGATCACCTGAAGCTGGACAATTCCACATTAGGGCTGGTGCTTTCCGTCGCTGGACTTGGCGGACTTCTCGGCAGCTCAGTCGTTGCCTATCTGCGGAGGCGCTATCCTATCGGCCGCATCATGGGCATGACCATCCTGCTCCTTGGTTGCTCCTATTTGCTCATGGTTTTCGCGCAAAGTATGTGGGTGCTCTGTCTGTCTCTGTTTCTCACGGGGCTGATCAGCACGATTGAAAACGTCTGTATTTGGACCTTCCGTCAAGAAACTACCCCTGCCCACATGATCGGAAGAATTAGCGGGATCACCGGCTCTATTTTCAAGCTCGGGATTGTCTTTTCCATCTATGGTTCGGGCTGGATGACCTTGTCGCTGGGGCCATGGGCTGTCTTTTTGGCAGCAGCAGTGGGGAATCTCGTGGTTTTTCTCGTGTATCGAAGATTGGCTTTGTGGAAATTGGCGTAAACGAAAAAACACCCCTCGGAATCATTCTGTCGATTCTAAGGGGTGTTACTTGTGGCGAAGCTTTATACCTTGAAATGGCCTATCAGTTTTTCCAAATCGTCCGCGAGACTCGCCAGTGATGCAGCCGAGGAGTAGATTTCCTCCATCGAAGCAAGCTGTTCTTCTGTAGCAGACGAGACTTCCACCGAGTGAGAGACAGCCGATTGCGCGACAGTGGCGATCATCTGCATCGATTGTCCGACCTTGCCTGTACTTTCCGTAAGGGTATGTGCAGCAGTCGATACTTCTTGAATCTCATTCGTCACGCCCACAACAGCATCGCGAATTTGAGAGAACGCTTCTCCTGCTCTTGCGACGCCTCCCATTCCATCTGATACTTCTTGAGAGCCTTTTTCCATCGTGAGGACCGCTTCGTTCGTCTCCATCTGGATCGACGCTACCAGTTGGGAAATTTCTTGTGCCGATGCAGATGCCTGCTCCGCCAGCTTTCGCACTTCATCCGCCACGACAGCAAAGCCTCTGCCATGCTCGCCAGCCCTCGCCGCTTCGATGGCAGCATTCAATGCCAAGAGATTCGTCTGACCTGAAATTTGCGTAATGACTTCCACAATTTGACCGATTTGCTCGGAGCGTTTTCCCAAGCCACCTACCAGTGCAGTCAAATTCTCCATCGTTTCTCCGATCCCGTTCATCTGGGAAACCGACTGCTGGATGGTTCGATCCCCCTCTGTCGCCAGCTCTGAGGTACTGGCAGCCGCAGCAGACACACTTTGCGCACGAGCCGCAATTTTTTCAATACCTGCAGATATTTCTTCGACTTCCTGCTGACTCTCCTCTACGTTTTGGGATTGCCTGTCCGTTCCTTCCGTCATTTCCTGGATCGTGATGGCGATCTGTTCCGTAGCTTGGCTCGTTTGCTTCGAGCTCGCTGTCAGTTGTTCAGCCGCGGCTGCAACCTGCTGGGCATGCCCGCGAACCTGAGAAATCAGCTCTCGTAAATTGGCTAGCATCCGGTTGAATGAGCCTGCCAACTGTCCAATCTCGTCTTTGGAAAAGACGGTCAACTCTTGCGTCAAATCTCCTTTTCCGTCAGCGATATCGTGTAGCTGTTTGTTCACCCGATGCAGGGGGGCCACAATCGAGCGAATTAGAAAACCGCCGACCACAATTGCGACGAGAATTCCCACTGCATTAAAAAACAACTGGATCATGGCCGAAATTCCTTCGTTCTCCGCCAGCTCCTGTCTATCTACTTCGATTTCATTACGCACCTCTTCGACCAATCCACTCACAACCGAATCCATTTCTTTTCTCGCTTGCCGTTCCTGACCGAAATGATGAGAGATGGCTTCTTCACGTAATCCTTTATCCAGTGCCTCTACCACTTTATCGCTTGACTCCAGATAGGAATTATATAGTCTCTTTGCCTCCCCCATTTCTTCAAGATGGTGAGAAGACTCAAGAGAACTGTTCATTTTGGCAAACAGGCTGTCCACCTTTGCTGCCTTTTCCTTCAATTCCGTCCGAAATTCTTCATCGCCCGTTAACAAATAGGCTCGTTCGTCATTATTTCGACCCGTCATGATAAACTGCATTTCACGCAGGTCTGTCAATAATTCTTCCTCTTCGATAATTTTTGTATAGGATGCCTTCATTGCTAACATTTGCACGTACATATACGTACCTGAACCGAACATGACTGCCAATATGACACCAAAAGCCAGGATGATTTTTGTTCTGATTTTCACAAGGTGAGCCTCCCGTCATCTGATACTCTTGTTCATTCCCGGCTCCTCTTTCCTTCAAACACTTTGATGTGCAAACAAAAAACCGCCAGATTAAATTGGGGTAATTTTGGTATTTTCCAAAAAATCTTGAACAAACAACCAAGTACATAGTAGAATACAGACGAAGTATATACCATAATTAGGGAGATGAGTTAATGTTAGGTAATTTATCTAAAATAATTACACCTCTTGCACTTTCACTGTCATTGCTCACTGTTCCAAGTATGGCTTTTGCTGAAAAAGTTGATGCAAAATACGAGAAAGCAGTAAAACAAGAAAAACTTGAAAAACTTAACGAAAAATTAGATTACTTACGAGAGCAAGTAAGAAAAACGAAAGATTTTGATAAGGCAATGAAAATAACAATAGAAAAATACAATAATTTGAAGGTAGTAAATTCAGATGGTGAAGATGGAAAACCGATCAATGCATTATCTAACGAGGAAGGATGGATAACATTTACTGATAGAATTGTTTACGATGATGAAAGTGATCAATATGTGTTTGTTGGATATTGGGAGTGGGATGAGAAAGAAGGTTTTGTCGGACGTGATCCATACGATTTCGTAGGTGTTTATACAGATAATAAAAGAAGTATGCCAATAGACGTAGATGGGGTTGTCATCCAAGGTTGGAATGGCTTGGGTGATGAAGAAGCTTACTTCGATACAAGAACTGATAAAAAACGTGGTAAGGTAGCGTTAGCAAAACGCGCTACAGACGCAGGTGTTGGCTTTTGGATTAATGATCGATATGTTACAAATGGCACAATAACCGCTGTACTTGAAAAAGTTACAACAAACAAAAAAGAGCGGGTCTATTTACAATATGACCATTCTTGGACAAGCACTTCAATTACTGGCATAGGTGGTAACGTATCAGGTGGCGGTGGAGGTTTTAATATAACATGGAACACGGGTGTGAAGTATTTAAATACACTCACCTCTACAGGTGAATATTGGAAAGGATAATGTTAAAATTTGGGTGTCCCCCTTTATGGTGGACACCTGTTTTCTTAATGGAGTGGGAAAATTCAGTCTTTATTATATAATTAAATGAAGGGGCGGTAATAATGAAAAAGATACTAATCATGCTATCCTTGATGCTAGTGTTGGTGACCTCCGGATGCAATAAGGATGCAGCAGATATCAGTGAAGATGAAATCCGCATGCTTGCATACACCTACTCAGAAAATGTATTTAATAACTATAGATACATTGGATCTATCAGTGATTTTTTAGGTAATGCTAATGGAAAAGAAATCACATTGGAATCACTTCAAATGTATGTTAGTGGGTATAAACAAGGAAATGGCAGGAAGAAAATTTATGAAAGTGTAGAAAATATCATCTCCCTCTACTTTGCAAAACACTACAATGAACAAACCATCACAAAATTATTTGACGCGAATCGCAAATTATCCCAACTAACAAGGCAACTTAATGATTTGTTGACAGAAGAACATATAGCGGCAAAACTCACCGCAAATGAAATCATTGAGCTAAGAGAGCGAATTGACGATCTACTCATCTATGTATACCCTGAGCAAGAAAAGGATGAGACAGGTATAAATCTATATACTTTAATTACGAAACCTGAGAAATTACTTGAAAAGCATACCGTTACGGATATCGATATCTTTTTTATGAATGTTAACAACGCTATGGAGCAATTAAACAACTTACTGGAACAAGTCGATAAAACTTAATCCTTTAAACACGTTCGTGTGCAGAAAAAAACGTCAGGCAAAATCCCTGACTGTTCAAACATTCGGTACGCCTAAACTCCGAGCTTCGCAGCCGCTTTATCCTCTATACTGTAGTCCATTCCTTGTAATATGTTTTCAGGAGGATGATCAATCTCCCATGCAATCGTACGTCGCATAGACTCCTCTGCGGTCGTTTGTTCTGTATACCCCAGCTCTCTCCTGATTTTTGCCGTATCCAGTTGAATATGCTGCTTTGTTTCGATCTGCATGACATATTCGGTCGGCAACTCAGTAGACGGAGCTGTAATCACTTTGCCATTCCAACCGTAAACGCTGCCGATTCGCTCAATCCACTCTCGCATCGACAAGCATTGCTCTTCTGCTACGTGATAAATCTGATTCTTTGCTCGATCGTCGGTAGCCACCAGACAAATGGCATGCGCGATGTCTTCTACGTAGCTACGTGCCCACCGCCAAGAAGCAAAGCCTTCTTCGAGTAAAATATACGGACGTCCGTCACGCATCTGCTGAAGGTACGGGTAGACGCGATGCTGGTAATCATGAGGGCCATACACCATCGGCAAGCGCAAAATCGTGCCTGACAAGCTCTGCTGCCCCATCACAATTCGCTCCACGAGTACCTTGTCATACTCTTCACGATCTGGCCTTGCTCCACGGAATGGGTAACGATTCTCGCAAAGCATCGACTCTTCCGTAAGCGGCTCGGTCGTAATCGGACCCGATTCGATCTTGTTTACCCGTCCGAATGCCTGATACACGTCACAACTGCTGATCGCTACGACACGGCCTGCTATATCCTGAAACGTTTCTATCACTAGGCGGGCATCTGCTTCTGTGTACGGAAACAGATCAATGACAACATCAGGTGCAAAGGAACGAAAAGTCTCCCGATATTCATTCAGGTGGGCACGATCTCCCGTAATAGAGACGACACCTTGTGGAAGAGAAGCAGCACTGGGGGTAAGCCCCCTATTAAATACAGCAACCTCATGACCTGATTCTGCCAAGTGCTTCACTGCATGTGGACCGATAAAACGCGTTCCCCCCAAAAACAGGATCTTCACCCCGGCACCCCCAGCTCTACAATTTTTCGATCACTTTATCAATCAAGCCGTATTCGAGCGCCTCTGCGGCGGTAAGGAAATAGTCGCGGTCTGCATCTTTTTCGATTTGCTCGACTGTCTTTCCCGTACGCTCCGCGATGATCGTATACAGCATGTTGCGATGTCGCAAAATACGGTCGGCTGCGATCTTGATATCGCTCGCCTGTCCTTGACTTCCTCCCCACGGCTGGTGGAGCATGACTTCTGCATTGGGCAGCGCGTACCGTTTGCTCGGCGCTCCTGCGACAAGAAGCATCGCTCCCATGGACGCGGCCATCCCCGTGCAGATCGTGGACACATCAGGCGCAATGAAACTCATCGTATCGATAATCGCCATCCCTGCTGTGACAGAGCCTCCGGGCGAATTGATATAAAGGTGAATGTCTTTTTTCGGGTCCTCTGCTGCCAGGAAAAGCAATTGAGCTACGACTGCATTGGCTACCTGATCATCGATGGCACTGCCGAGAAAAATGATGCGATCCTTCAACAACCGGGAGTAAATGTCATAGGACCTCTCTCCATAACTCGTTTGCTCGACTACTACCGGAATGAGATTCATGAAAAACCCTCCTTCACTTGTTTACACTCGACTTTTTACGCGGCCATACGCATGCTGGTTGCTTGTGGAACCGTCACTGATTTTCTGTTAAATCCAGATGAAACCTGCGTCACCACTGCGGGATTACTCGCCGGACCTACTGACCATGTCTGAACAGATGCTTCTCTTTCGACCGCAACCCCATTTCCGCTTCGAGCTGGCATGGCAATGACCTGATCAGATTGTGGCTGGATACGATTTTCCCAAACGATTACGGGTTTGGACTTGTTTGACTCCACAGCTTGTGCCTTCATGCCTCGTCTCCTCCTTGTTTTGGATAAACCGCGAGAACCACCTGATATGTCTCTTGTCCCTTTTCTTTTGGCTGATACTTCGCCACAAGCTGATTCACCAGTTGGACGTATTCCTCGACAAAAGCACTGCGCTGTTCCGCACTGGCAAGCTGAATACTCGCATTCAGTGAGGCACTCGGAACCTCCACCTCTTGATCGGAGCGCTCCAGCAAGAGCATGGCATCCCGCTTGATTCGTTCTGCTGTCTGGACCAGATGAGACAACGATCCTTGATCCTTCATTTGCTGAACGGTATCGTTGCCCCAGTTCAGTCCTTCCGAGAGCACATACGTCCGCGCAATCGCCAAATAAAGCACCTCGACGAGATTGCGTACCTGTCGACTCCCTACCCGTCTGACCAATCCGACCTTTTCCAAGGCCTTCAAGTGATAATTGACACGCTGCGGGATTTCATTAATACCACGTGCGACTTCTGCTGCTGAAGCAGGCTCTGCCAAACGGCTTAATATCTCGGCACGGAGCGGGTTCAATAGCGCCATCGCCTGTTCCGGCTTCTCGACTACATATGTTTCCAGTTGTTCGTGCGCCACAACAACACCTCATGACATTAATCATTTACGTAAAAATAGTTTATTACGTTCATTTTTGTTTGTCAAATGATGGATAAGCCTTTTTTTCGACAACGACAAAAGCCCCGCTATAACCTGCGGAGCTTTTGTTTTTCATTACGATTCGGTTCGCTTATTGAAATGAGACGGTTTCGCCATCCTGCGGAACATGAACGCGATTGGACAACTGTTTTTCCTGCAAACATTCATTCAATTCCTGGCGGCTGAGCAAGCAATGGTTCCACGTCTCCATGTGGGCAACGAGGATACGGCTGTCTGGCGCGGCATCTGCGACATGGATGATATCCTCCTTCGTCATCGTGATCGGGTCTCCCGTCAAGAACTGGGCCGCACCTGCGAAAACGACGATCACATCAGGACGATACGCTGCAACAGCCTGCTCCACTTCCTCACACCAAATCGTATCCCCCGCCACATACAGCTTCGGCTCACCAGCTCGCTCCAGAACGAAGCCAGATACTGGCCCCATCTGCTGTCCAATTTCCCCTGTTCCGTGTTGACCACCTGTCCGATTCAGGTTAACCCCTTGCCATGTATACTCCTCTTCGATGGCAATGACTTGTTCAAAGCCATGCTGCACCAGCTTATCCAGATCCGGTGGCTGGCAAAATACAGGCAAATGCTTCGGGAGAAGGCGTATGGCCGCTTCATCGAGATGATCAAAATGGGTATGCGTCACCAAGAGAGCGTCCACGTCAGCGAGTGCCTCCTCCACGGATATGGGCAATTCTACTCCTGGATTCGGGCGCTGATTCGGTGTATTTGGTACTGCTGGCATTTCGCCCTTGGAGCTAAACATCGGATCGACCAAAAATGTCAGCCCTGCATATTCCACACGCAAGGTAGCATGTCGTACAAGCTGAATCTGCATGTCATTTCTTCCTTTCCTCGTTATCGTTATAATGGATGTACATTTATTGTATAAGGTCGTGAACGGTTGCCGCGAAACGATTGCTGGCTACCGACTTTCGCCGTGAAAGGAGATATACATGCTAGACCAAATTGATCTCTCCATCCTTGCCTTGCTACGCAAAAACAGCCGATTGCAGTGGAAGGACATTGGCGAACAGGTCCATCTAAGCGGTCAAGCCGTCGGAAACCGCATTAGACGAATGGAGGAGCAAGGCATTATTCAAGGCTATACAACGCTCATTGATGAAGCCAAAATCTCCCCGGTCCTCACTGCACTGGTTACCATGTTCATGACCACTACCGATCATTCTCTCTTCACTCGTTTTATCAAAAGTCGCAGCGAGATCGTCGAGGCGCACCGCATCAGCGGAGAAGGCTGCTATACCATGGTGGTACATGTTCCAGATCAAGATGCTCTCAATCATTTTTTAGATGCCCTGCTTCCTTTTGGGAACTACCGTGTCAACCTATCGATTAACAAATTGAAATAGTTGGCAATTCGGAAATGTATCCGCTCTCATGATTTTTCAGGATTGCACGATTTTGTGAACAAGAGTAGAATGATGAATACGAAAGGAGGAGAATCGCCATGGAAGATATGCTATTGCTGCTGTTTTCGCTGGAAGATTTCTTCGCCTTGGTCGCGCTTTTTGTAGGATGCTTCACTTCTGCTTATTGTCTCAGACAGTGTTGCCTGCAAAACCGGGCTCTACACCAGAACGTCACGGATACGTACCGACCTTCCATTAACACGTTGTTGGTTGAGACTTATCCATTGGCGGCAAGGCAACCGCAGCGCCTTCGCTTACTCAGGCGCATACAGCATACAGATGGCGAAATGGATACATATGGTTCCTTTGTTTTGGATCGCGTAGCGTAACGAAAATCCAAAAGGAGGTTGATCATATGATCGCCAAATACATCGGAGAAGCTTTGTTGTTTGTTGTGGGTCTGCCTATTTTCGCTTATCAAACATTCGAAGGAATGCACGCATTGGCAGATATCTTCGCACAAATGTCTGATTTTACCAATTTCAAATAAGCTTGATGATACAAAAGCCTGACCGCTTCTTTTGACGGTCAGGCTTTCTTTAATCTGCTTGGATGCGGTCTCCTCTTGTTGTCGGCTGCGAAATTACCAGAAACTCCACATCCTCTGCTCCCTCGTTTTTCATCTGGTGTTTGACTCCCGGAGGCACTTCTACCCCTTCCTGCCTGCCCAACTCATGATGAATGCCATCTATCTCCAAAATAGCCTGTCCTGATAGCACGAAGAAAAACTGACGCGACCGCTCGTGATAGTGACGCACTTCGGCGGTATTTCCCGGCATCCGCTCATGAATAACGCTGAGCTCTTGGCTTTTGACCAGATGCCAGCCATCGCATTGATCGCCCCAATGATAATGCTCTGCATTCTCTTTGCTGATTTTTGCCATACCTGCTCCTCCTCCGGTTTTTTGCTCTATCTTCACACGCTGAGGAGCATTTGTCACCAAGTGTTTACTTTTTCTGCCCAGTATGTTAAAATATTTGTGTATTCTAAGTGAATATTTGATTCGTTACTGGAGGAGCCTGTCATCATAGGGTTCTTTTTGTCTTTTTTTAGCCGACAAAAAGGAGTCTGTGATTGCGGGCTCTTTTTTTATTTCGTAAAAAGGGGGAAACCACATGCTTATTTTTCAACTGGCTGTCATTTTGATCGCCTCCAAAATCGCTGGTGACATCAGTGTGCGGCTGGGACAGCCATCCGTTTTGGGGAAACTGCTCATCGGTATCGTTTTAGGTCCTACCGTTCTCGGGCTGGTCACAGACACAGAAATCCTCAAGGAAATTAGCCAAATCGGGGTTATCCTGCTCATGTTTATCGCGGGCTTGGAGACCGATATTGATGAGTTCAAACGCACCGCCAAGTCTTCAACCAGCGTAGGTGTCGCAGGGATTGTCATGCCACTTGCACTCGGTTATGGTGCCGGGATTGCGATTGGTCTCTCCAACATCGAATCGATCTTCCTGGGCCTGTTGCTCTCTGCTACCAGTGTGAGTATTTCCGTACAAACGTTGAAGGAATTGGGCAAGCTAAAATCAAGAGAAGGCGCAACGATCATGGGAGCCGCTGTTATTGATGACGTTTTGGTCATCTTGGCACTCGCTTTCTTGATGAGCTTTGCTGGCGGTGACGTTAATCTCGGCATGGTGATTTTGAAAAAGGTCGCGTTTTTTGCCATCGTCATCGTTCTCTCCTGGAAGGTTGTCCCTTGGATTTTGAAAAAATTCGCTCCGTTGCAGGTTACAGAATCGGTCATTTCCGCAGCTCTTATCATCTGTTTCCTGTTCGCATATTTTGCTGAATATACAGGGGTTGCTGCTATCATCGGTTCTTACATCGCCGGGGTTGCGATCAGCTTGACCAATTACAAGCAAGAAGTGACGCACAAGGTCGAAACGATCAGCTATGCTGTTTTCGTACCCGTGTTTTTCACCTCGATTGGGGTAACGGCACAGTTCTCTGGCATCTTGGAAAATCTCGGACTGATTGTGCTTCTGAGCGTCATCGCAATTGTTTCCAAGCTCATCGGTGGTGCTTTTGGTGCAAAAATCACAGGCTTCCCATGGAAAAACTCGATGGCCATTGGTGCAGCGATGGTATCCCGTGGGGAAGTGGCGCTCATTATCGCCGCGATTGGTTTGGAGAGCAATTTGCTCACACAAGACATGTTTGCCGTCCTGATTGTAGTCGTACTCTTAACCACCATTGTCACTCCACCAATGATGAAATGGTTCTTCTCGAAAACGGCACAGCCAGAAGAAATGGCATTGAAAAAGAACGCCTAACACACCAAGACTGTTTCTCGCCTAGACGCGGGTGACAGTCTTTTCTATTATGGGAAAAATACCCTCTTTTCTGATAGGAGGCACACCGTCATGAAAATTGTAATCGCTCCGGACTCCTTTAAAGGTAGCCTGACTGCCAAACAAGTGGGCGAAGCCATTCGCTCAGGAATTCAACGCGCACTCCCGCATAGTGAACTTATCGTGAAACCGATGGCTGACGGCGGCGAAGGTACCATGCAATGCCTGGTCGATGCCACGGATGGCAGAATACTAACCACTACTGTAAAAAACCCGCTCGGACAGGATATTTCTGCTGAATTCGGCATTTTGGGTGACGGTGTAACCTGTGTGATCGAAATGGCTGCGGCATCTGGTCTTTACTTGATTTCTACCGCAGATCGCAACCCGCTTGTCACGACGACCTATGGCTTTGGTCAGTTGATTACAGCAGGACTGGATCAAGGGTGCCGCAAGTTCATTCTGGGATTGGGTGGTAGCGCTACCAATGATGGAGGCGCTGGCATGCTCCAAGCTCTCGGATATGCGCTCCTCGATCAAGACAATCAGCCACTCTCTTTTGGAGGTGGTGAATTATCACGTTTGAGCCGTATTGATACCAGTCACGTTGATAAGCGGCTGGCTGACTGTTCCTTCGTCATCGCGTGTGATGTCACCAATCCTTTTGTTGGACCCAATGGGGCTTCTCACGTTTTCGGCCCGCAAAAAGGAGCCACACCGGAAATGGTGCTGCAATTGGATGATCATTTGCGCCATTTCGCTGACCTGATAGAAAAGACCCTCGGCATCGCCATTCACGATTTGCCTGGGACAGGTGCTGCGGGTGGTGTCGCTGGTGCCCTTCTCGCTTTTTTGAATGGTCAGCTACGTTCCGGGATTGAGATTGTGATCGAGACGACCGGACTCGCGGAAGCCATGGACAAAGCCAATCTTGTAATCACAGGCGAGGGACAAGTCGACTCTCAGACGGCCCAAGGAAAGACGCCATGTGGAGTTGCCCAAGTCGCACAACGATACGGCATTCCCGTCATCGTCCTCGCTGGTTCCATTGGAAATAGCATCAACGCCCTTTATGAAAAAGGCGTTTCTGCCGTTGTCAGCATCACAAACAAACCGATGACGCTGGATCAATCGATGTGCGAAGCCGCCTCGCTCTTGGAGCAGACAGCCGAGCAGGTTATGCGGATTTATTGCCTGAAAACCTGATCGCCCACTACTTTAAAAGGAGGTATGTCAGCCTCTGATTGCAGTTATCGGACTCGTCATCACCTCCACCTTTGTCGTGCCGTTCTTGCCTTCACTCGGGCTGGATGCCATGCTGGAGACCGTTCTGATCAGATAAATCCAGACAGTCATGGCAATCGGCAGCGGTGAAATGGTCGTCAGTCATGTTAACGACTCTTATTTCTAGGTCGTGTCCCAATTCTCCAAAATGAGCCTCACCATCGCGTATCGGGCCCAGACATTGGCTACACTCGTGGAAGGTATTACGGGGATTATTGTGGTGGCAATTCTGGGGCTCATCATTTTGTGACGATTTTCCATATCGGTAAATGTCGTTGAGTCTGGTAGCTGTTGCATGCCAGCTAAACTTTTCTAAAGCAAGCTGGCGAGCTTCCCTCTTCATTTTCAAATACACCGATTTATTCGTGATTAACGAACGGATTGCATCTGCGAAGGCTTGCGGTTTGGTATATTGCTTGATCAGCAATCCAGAGCGGCCGTGCTCAATGACTTCTTTTATGCCACCGTTTTTCGAGGCAACGACTGGCAGTCCGGAAGACATCGCTTCGACGTTTACTAGACCAAATGATTCATGTTTTTGCGAAGGACATATGAACAGGTCCGCTTTTCTAAAAACGCGGTGAATACGGCGATGGGGTACCGTACCAAGAAATTGGGTACGTATGCCAAATTTACGGGAAAGCAACTGTAATCGCCTATAATATTTGCTTTTTGGTGACCCTCCGGCAATCATTACTTTGACTGGTTGGGCAACCTGTTTTTTCACGATCTTTGCTGCTTGAAGCAATACGGGAACGCCTTTGCGTGGTATAAGTCTGCCCGCGAACAATAAGGTGAAGGCACGAGAAGGAGGTTTTTTTTGAAGAGGGGAAAAACGAGATGTATCAACGCCAAGCCTTGCAACACGGATTTTTCTCGAAAGTCTGGGAAAACGAGCAGAAAGCCGTCTTTGAAGGGATGAACTGTTGGTGATAATCAAGTCAGCTTTTCGTAATCCAGCCAAAGTCTCTGTCCGGCTGGTGTGGGGGGAGTTGACAAAGGTCAGTGAGTGAAGATACAAGGATACGGTGGATTTTGGAAACATCGATTTGATCGACCTAACGAACTCCGGGCGATTATCGATCTGTATAATGTCAAATCGGCGCTTTTTCAGGATTTTTTTCACATGGGTCAAATATTTCGCAGGACTGCCGGTAGGAACTCGGTAAATGTTTACCCCATCGATCACAGAATACTTTGGATGACGAGGATGCGCTCTGCTGATGATCGAGACCGAGTGCCACTTACTCAATTCCTTGGCAATCGCCAGAATCGTAATTTCGACGGACCCCCCAAGAATGGGAGGGACGGGGATTTGCTCGGGGGCGATGATGAGGATTTTCATACCGAACACTCTCCTGTTTAAGAGCTATTGACTATCAGCATACTCATCAAGTTCCTGTAAAAAAGAACCGATTCTCCTCTCTGAATCAAGTGCCCATCGTAACCGCTTCATCGTAAACGGAATCCTTTTGAAAGGGGATACTACCAAATACGTCGAAAACGGAGATCGCAACCAGGCGCTCATTAGTTTGTACTCGCTTTTGTTGAGATTGGCAACCTGACGATAGCCATCCAGAATGGCTTTCGCTATGGAAAAATCCCATTGGTAATCTTTGCAGGAATTATAAATGATCCGGTATAAATCATAGGCGCGCAGATCGACACGCAAGGTTTCAAAGTCGATCAGATAGGTCCCTTCAGCATTGAGAATAAAATTGCTCGGCCCCCCGTCCCCATGACACAATATTCCATGTTTGCGTGGATGACGACGGTAGCTGAGATATCCGCTGCCTTTCAATAATCCTTCCGCTTGTCTGGCATACCGTATGATTTCCGCTCCATGTTGCTTGATAAAACGGTTAACTGGTTGGCTAAAACCATTTCTTCTCGCTTTTGCTATTTTCGTTTGGATATAGCGGTGCCGTTTATACAAAGTGGCGAACCATGTCCCCATCTCACTGTACCCAAAATTTCCTTTAAGGGCAGTCAATCCAGCCTCGTGAAAGCGTGCCAGCGCGACACCACATGCCCTCATATCAGCCAAAGATCTCGGTGAGGGCTTCCTCCCTGAAATCCAGGGAGTTAGCACAAAAGTCTCTCCTTTCTTTGAGAGATGATATGCTTTGCGACCCTCCGGCCTGTTTGGATTACGCCAAGCTAAAAGTGATCCGCCTCGCCGGACCCGTAAAAGCATTCGGTCGATCCACCGTATTCGGCCAATTCCTTTTGGCATCCGCTTTAAACTGAGCGTACGGCCGTCTAACGTTACAATCCGATGGATTCCTGCCCGAATTTTCTTTTGCTTGCGTACCCGGACCCCAAACTGTTTGGCTACGCCGGTAATGAAGTGTTTGCTCATTGTCCTTCCACCTTGTTCAGGTCTGTAAACAACGATTGATATTGAAGAGCAATCGAAGACCATTTATATTGTGCGGCAGTCAAATGGGCATTGCGTATTCTGCTTTTCGCTAGGGAAGGATTATCCCATAACGCTTTAATGGCTCGAGCTATACTTGAGCTTTTTACATCAGAGATGACTTGGGCATTTTTGGCGTTTACAAATTCCTTCAAGCCTCCTGACAAAGTAGAAACAAGTGGTACACCATTTGCCATTGCTTCCAATGCGACCAGGCAAAACGACTCTTTTTTGCTCGGAACAATAACGGCACCGTACGAGGTGTACATTCGTTGCACCGCTCCATATTTGCTCTTTTTGACCCAGTGAATTCGCTTCGTGAGGCCCATTTGTTTTGTAAGGGCTCTGATTTTTCTTTGATAGCTCATACGGCCGCTGCCTACAATGGTTAAGCGAACATCTTTATGGGTTCGTGCCAGGAGACCAATCGCTCTTATTAAAGCATCGACCCCTTTGGTAGGAATCAATCTACCTACGTACAGCAAATTAGTCGGGGCAGACTTTGACTGGCTGGTTCCAAGCTTAACACCGTGCGGGATAACAGAAAATTTATTGATATTTGTTTTGGGGTAACGTTTCCTTGTTGCACCTATTTGCCATTTACTCGGCACAATGATTCGACTTGCGCTACGAATCAATTTTGTTTGGTTTTTTCCAAGCGCGGAAAGGGCACCATGGGAGGTCATTGAGTGACAGGAATAGACGATCGGCACTTGAAACCGGACTTTCGCCCAGTTCGCAGTATCTGCGAACTCTGTACTATGCACATGAATGATATCGGGTTTGGTGAATCCTTTGCTAGAGACCGTGTTCAAAATTGCTTTCGCTTTGAAGGATTGTTTCGTGCGATGAAAATAGCGAGTACTTTTTGGAAATCGAAGAATCCGCAAATTGTCGTTTGGTTTTGATATCGTCAATCGCTTGGAATTTCCGGCGCATAGAACCGTTACCTCCACACCTTCCCTACTCAATGCTCGAGACAAATGAGTGGCGACAATCCCCAGTCCTCCGATTATGTTGGGTAGATACTCATTCGTCATGACCAACACTTTTAATTTGTTGCTCTCCAAACAGTACCCTCCTCATATACTCGTTGTTATCGCATCGCATTAAATAGATACAAGTTTAGTTTATGTTTGGCTGATAAGAAGGTGTTGGGTACCATGCCTATAGGTCCTCGGTGACTTTTTCGTAATCACTTTGTTTCCCTGTGAATGGTATGGCGCTTTAGACGTGGCGAGTATTTTCTCAGTTCTAGTCGCTCGGGATGATTCCGCTTGTTTTTGGATGTGATATAGTTGCGATCTCCAGTTTCCGTGCATTGCAGGGTAACGTTCACGCGCATAGATGTCAGCCTCCTCTTTTTTGGTTATACTGTCGTCTCGATAACAGCATCTGCTGTCGGGAGTGGATCGGGCAGCTTACTCCAGTCCGCCTCGTATTCCTCATCGTTCAGGAGACATGCATCGAGACGCTTCACGATTTGCTCCTGGTTTAGATCAATCCCGATAAAGACAAGCTCTGTCGTTCGATCCCCATGTACAGGATGCCATGTTTGCTGCCAGTCCGGCTCCTCTGACAGAATGGCTTGTTGCTCTTCTGCCGATAACGCTGCCGTCCAATAGCCTGCCGTTCCGATTTCGATGGATGGCCCCGCCTGACTGAGTGACATCGCCACGTCATTTCGTGTCGCCAACCAGAAAAAGCCTTTGGCACGCACGATTTCTTCTGGCCAATCCTCTAACCACTTTTCAAAACGGGCTGGATGAAACGGTCTGCGACTGCGATAAACGAAGGAAGAAATTCCGTACTCGTCCGTCTCAGGTGTATGCACTTCCTTTTGCAGCTCAGCAATCCATCCCGCTGATTGACTGGCAGTCTCGAAGTCGAACAAATGGGTATTCAAAATTTCTTGCGGGTCCACCTGCCCACGAACAGCGCGGATGAAGCGAGCCTTTGGCTGTAGCTTGCGTAGAACGGCTTCCAGTTGTATCAAATCGTCAGGAGCGACACGATCGCATTTGTTCAGGATCAACACATCACAGAATTCAATCTGGTCGATCAAAAGATCGGCGACCTCCCGGGTATCCTCTTCGCCAACTGCCTGCCCTCTGTCCAAAAGGTTTTCGCCGGAAGAAAAGTCATGCCAGAAGCGGTACGCATCCACTACGGTTACCATCGTGTCCAGACGGCATAAGGACGACAAATTAATGCCATTTTCTTCGTCTACGTATGTGAAAGTCTGAGCGACAGGAACCGGCTCGCCTACTCCCGTCGATTCAATCAGTATGTAGTCATACCGTCCTTCCAAGGCCAGACGCTCTACCTCCGTCAGCAAATCTTCTCGCAAGGTGCAGCAAATGCAGCCATTCGACAGCTCTACGACCTTTTCGTCCACGCGTGAAAGACCACTGCCTGAGAGAATAAGAGAGGCGTCTACGTTTACTTCGCTCAAGTCGTTGACGATCACGGCGACTCGTAGCCCATCCCGATTGTTTAGGACGTGGTTCAGCAGTGTGGTTTTGCCTGCTCCCAGGTACCCGCTCAGAACTGTGACGGGGATTTTATTTTCGTTTTTGTTCATGCTAGTTTCTCCTTTTCAGCTTCCTCAAAACGTAATTATTACGATTTGTTGGTTATCATAACGCACCCAAACACCTGAAGTCAATATAAAACGTAATTATTACGATTTAATTAAAATGAAAAGACCTTGAAAGGAATCCTTCCAAGGCCTTCCCAGGAAACATGAAGTTATTAATGGTTATTTTCCTTTGTACTGCGTTATAGGACTGGAATTTCTCTTTATCTGCCTGTAGGTTTCCACTTCCAAACTATTTTGGCATACTCTACAAACATGTAACTTAGACCACCTTCGAGGTCGGAGGTCTCTGTTCTGATATATTCACCTTGCCCAAGTAGTTTTCCTGAAATCATTAGTGTGTAAATATACCCCTCTCGTTCACCATCTAATTTGATTATCAGTATAGAAGAATCGTCTTTGATTCTTGTGAAGAAAGGAAGAAAACAATCAATTCCTCTCACGGCATTTATCTGAATGTTGAGTGATTCACTTAATTGAAGAAATTCTTGTTTATATTTTTCAAATTCCCCTTCCATGTTAAGAGCCCCCCAGCGCTTTTTAGCATCTCATGACCCATACTACAAAAAAATCAGCCAGATTTCACTCTGACTGATTTCCTCCACGCCTGCTCCACTATTGTTTTTTCGCCTTATTCATCCCAACCGCTTCACCATAAGCCCCAATGACTGGCTGGTACGCCTGACGATCATTCAATTTCCCCTGCTCGACGACTGGCTGCGGGCGATTTTCTTTCCACGTAAGCTGACTGTACACATGACCTGTTGCAGTCGGCATTGTAACGAGGATGTCTTTCACTTGATCAGCATTGCCATCCGTGATGGCGAGCTTCGGAAGAATACCGCTGTCGCGTTTCCCTACAGAGCTAAACGTCTGCTGATTATCCTTCCCTTCGCGAACCACGATGCGCAAGTTATGAGCCGTCTGATTCATCGATACGCCCATCTTATCACCTACGAGCAAAATAAGATCCTTGATGTTGTCTCCGGTCACGTCTGCATACTTCGTATCAAGGACAAAGGTACTGTCGCTGCCCATACTGAACCCGCTATTGATCGTCACATCTGGTGACGGCATATTGTCCCAGTCTGCTTTTTGAACTGTTACCTGTAAGAGCTGCGGCTGTTTATTGACGATGTTCCACACACTGGTCGCCACTGCCAGACGATCCTCCGTATTCAGCCCATGCAAGGTTTGCTTGCCCATGTAACGCAGGTTGCCCTTGGCATCCCGGAATGGTACCAGCTCTACCAGCTTTTGCGTATACCCATTGGTTGCCTTTTGCAGCTTTCCATTGGCATGATAAATTCCTTGCTTCACGTACGTAGCCTTATTGTCCGATATATCTACTGTACTCGTCGCTTTTGTTTTTGTATTCGTTACTTTTGCCACAAATCCATCGGCAAATTGTATGGTGAACGGGATATTTTGCTCGGGTTGCAATAAGACTACCGGCGCGTACGCTTGCGATTGGGTGCCGCTTGCTTGAACCGAGTCAGCCCCAACGCCCGAAGCCATGAGAACCGCACTGCTGCAAAGAACTGCCGCCATCGTTTTGTGCCATGCTTTCATCCTATTCTCCTCCTTCGTATAGATAACATCCAACTCCTATCCTACATTTTTAAACGAATTTGCTAGGTCAATTGTTGCTAGTAAAATGTTCCCTGTTCTCTCGCACTTTTTTCCTGTATAAGGGAGCTTAGAACATGTTCGCTTGTTCTTGAAAAGCTCGAAAACGGGTTTTTTTACCGTTTTGCAACAATTTTGCGGGATGGGCAAGCTACAATATAGTCAAATGGATGCAGCAACAGAAAGGAACATTTGAAATGAAAAAGGCTTGGCTCGTAACGACAGCACTCTGCGCCTCGCTTGTTAGCGGTTGTGGACTCACAGATACCCCCAACGAATTGATGCGCGCCCCGTCAGCAGACGGCGATCAAAAATCGATCAATCAGGCCGTCATGCAATTTTTGCCGGCTGGGTCACAATTATCTGTTCCTCTTCATCCCGCAGAAGCCAGTGCCGTCTCCCTACAGGATCTAAACGGGGATGGGGTTGCAGAGGTCGTCGCTTTTTACAAAACCGAAAAAACCGATTACGAAATCGGTGTGCTTGTGCTTACCCAAAAGCAAGGAAACTGGGAAAAGCTCTCCTCCTTCACTGGTGTCGGCAGCGAATTGGACTACGTCTCCTTTCAAGATCTCACTGAGGACAAAATTCCGGAAATGCTGATTGGAATGGGAGGCGGCGAAGATTTGAACAAGGAGCTCTCCGTTTATTCGCTAGCGAATAATATGACCCAGGAATTGATGAAGCAGCCCTATTCCATTATGGCAGTTGGCGATTTGACAGGAGATGACCACGCGGATCTCGCTCTCGTTGTTCTCGATAAAAATAACTTCACATCCAAAGCGGAGCTGTATGGGGCGGCGAATGGCACAATCGCCAAAAAGACAGAGATAGCCCTTGACGGATATGTGAATGGTTACTATCAGGCTATCATCGGAAAAGCATCGCCAACCCGAAACGGACTATTTATTGATGCTGGATTAGGTGCTCACTCTGCTTCCACTGAACTACTCCTCTGGGACAATGGACAACTGTCCAACCCTTTGGCAAAAATAGAAGGAGAGATGGATCTGACCTTCAAGCCTTATTCTTTGGAAAGTGAAGATATCAACGGTGATGGCATTATCGAGATCGGCACGAAGATACAACCCGCTGGGACAGAGGATTTGGCCATGGCAGAAATCCCCTGGGTCTCCTCCTATTTCCAATGGGACGGGAAAACGGGCTTGAAGCACATCGAAGATCATTATCAAAATTACACGCAAAGCTTTGACCTCAAGATTCCGGCAAAATGGGGCGAAAAATACACCATCTCCATCAACCATGATACGAATCCGTTTCTCGTCCGATTCCTTTATTACGGTGCGAATGGCAAAAATAAGGCAGAATTACTAACGCTGCAAAGCATTCCACAAAACGAATGGATCAAATTTGAAAGCGGATTGAAGCAAAAGCAAGTTCCCTACATTTTGCTGAAGGAAGAGGGCAAACAAGTCTTGATCGCTATTTTACCGCAAACGACACCTACCCTTGGAAAGGCTGCTCTCGCGGAATATCGATCGATGCAGCTTACCGCTGAAGAAGTTCGTCAGCTCTTCAAACCGATGACAAACCGGGAATAAAGTAAAATAGTATACCCTTATCGAGGAGATTTGCCCTATGAAGGTTTTATTACTGGAAGACGAGAAATCCATCCGGGATTTTGTGCGCATCAATCTCAAGCGCGAGGGCTATGAGGTAATTGAGGCTGAGACCGGAGAAGAGGCACTTGATCTCGCAGATCAACAATCAGACATCGTCATTGCGATTCTCGACGTCATGCTCCCAGGTATTGATGGCTTCGAAGTATGCGGGCAACTGCGAAAAAAATATCCGCGTCTCGGAATTATTATGCTGACGGCCAAAAGCCAGGAGCTGGACAAAGTCATGGGTCTCGAATTCGGAGCAGACGATTACGTCTCCAAGCCGTTTAGCCCAGCGGAATTATTGGCCCGTGTCAAAGCGTTGCATCGCAGATTGACACCCATTCCTGAGGCCGAGGACAAAAATGAAATTAACATTGCCCCCTTCACGCTGTTGCTCGATGAGCGCAAGCTAATTCGGGCCGAACAAGAAATTGACCTCACACCGAAAGAATTCGCCATCATCAAATTACTGGCTGAGAATGCAAACAAAGCCATCAGTCGGGACGAAATTTTAACAGCAGTTTGGGGTCAATTTTTCGTCGGGGACTTAAAAATCGTTGATGTGAATATCCGCCGAATAAGGCAAAAAATCGAGGATGATCCCGCTCATCCAGCTTTCCTGGAGACAGTCTGGGGGTATGGCTACCTGTGGCGAAAGGACGTCCCAGATGAAAGGCATTAAGAGTAGGCTGGTTCTTCATTTCGGCCTGATTCTCCTTCTGATCGTACTGCTCTTGGAAGGACTGTTTTACTGGGCCGTTCATACGTATTACATCGGGACTGCGACCGAAGCATTAGTGACCCGCAGCACGACCTTCACCAATTTTATTAACAAGTACGCCACTGGCTATCGGTTAAAAGACAAAGCACGCTACATTTTGGAGAATGTTTCGAATCAGGAATACGCCAAAATTGAGGTCTTGGACCCAGGAGGAAAAGTCATTCTCAACTCCTACGGCTTTCAGACCAGCGAGATCATCAATACCCCTGACGTCATGGATGCCCTCAAGGGGCAAAGTGGTTTGTACATCGGGAAAAGCCCGCAGTCGCGGGAGCGTGTCATCGCGGTGTCCAATCCGCTTACGTACAGCGGAGAATTTGTAGGCGTTCTGCGGTACACGATCTCCGCTGAACCGCTTTATCAAGCAGTAAATCGCATTGCCTTGTACGGGGCTGGCGTCGGGACAGGCGTAGTCGTCCTCGCTTTTGCGCTCAGCCTGCTCATGGCAAAGCGAATCGTTGACCCTATCGAAGATTTAACGAATGCGGCGAAACAAATGGCGGAAGGAAATTTCGCTGTCCGCGCGCCAAAACGATACGAGGATGAGGTAGGAACCCTCGCGGACACTTTCAATTACATGGCAGCGGAGATTGGGAAGAACGAAAAGCTGAAAAATGACTTCATCTCCTCTGTCTCCCATGAGTTGCGTACCCCACTTACGTCGATTAAAGGATGGGGCGAAACGCTCATTTCGGGTGGTTTAGAAGAGCCTGAAGAGACGATGCTCGGTCTCGAAGTCATCTCCAAGGAGACAGCTCGGTTAATCGGGCTCGTCGAGGAATTGCTCGATTTCTCGAAGTTTCAATCCGGTGAGATGAAATTGTCTCGCGAACGCATGGATGTCCGGGATCTTCTCCATGATTTGCATCTTCAATTTTCAGTACGTGCCAATGCGAAACAAATCGAGTTGAAGCTGGAGACTCCCCCTACCCCACTCATAGTTATGGGAGACGCGAATCGACTCAAGCAAGTATTTGTGAATCTGTTGGACAACGCATTGAAATTCACGCCACAAAACGGCTCTATCGTTATCGCAGCTTCCTTGTCAGGCGATAGGCTCCTTGTCACCGTCACGGATTCTGGTGAAGGCATTAACCCGGAAGACTTGCCGCATGTCACAGAAAAGTTTTTCAAGGGGCGCTCCAAGCTCTCCGGCAGTGGTCTGGGATTGGCGATCTGCAAAGAGATCATTCAACTCCATGCCGGGCGGTTTTCGGTTAGCAGCGCTCTTGGTCAAGGAACATCAATTATGGTGGATTTACCTTTGTTGCCGAATCAATAAGGCAGGAAGAGCGGATGGTTCTCCTGAAGAAAATATGACAAAAAAACTCACCCTTGCCGCATTCTTATGAGGCGTGGATGAGTTTTTTTCTGTTGGAACACGATATTAGAAGCTGTTTTGAATGACCAATTCTTCCAAACCAAAACGGGAAGTGGAATAAGCTTGCACGCTTGCTTTCCCCAAAGTCAGCATGAGTGTTGGCAAATAGCGGGATGGGATGTTCAGCTCTTTAATGAGCGCATCACGGTTGTAGCCACCCATCGGGCACGTATCGTAGCCTTTTGCTTTTGCCGCCAGCATGAGTTGCATCGCTGCATAGGACGAATTACGGATTGCTTCATCACGCGCGATTTCCGGGTTGTTATTGTAAGCCCCTTCGATTTGCGCGATCATGGTCTCACGTACTTGCTCTGTAACATATCCTTTTGCCAATGCTTCATCATAAACAGGACGAGCAGACTTGTAAGCCTCCAGATCGCCGAGAATGATGATGGTAGCGTAAGCATCCACTACTTGCTGCTGATTGTATGCGATTGGGAGCAATTTTTCTTTGATCGCAGGATCGGTCACGACGAGGAAACGCCAATGCTGCAAGTTCCAGGAAGATGGCGCACTTGCTGCGAGACGCAGGATTTCGTTCAGCTCGCCTTGTGGAATTTTTTCATTTGGATCATATTTACGCACGCTGTGACGGGCTTCCATTACCTGTTCAGCGGTAATTTTCAGTTCTGTATTCATAGTTGAATCTCCTCCATACTGTATAGTACGCTGTTAAAAATATACTACTTACTTTATTATCGTTACAAACATTTTGCAATTACTTTTTACAATTCGCTTCATACCCTATTGTTTGGAGGCACTCTCGATGAAATACACGGATAACATTGTCATCGTCACTGGCGGTGGCCAAGGCATCGGACGGGCAGTCGCCACCATGTATGCTGCCGAAGGAGCACATGTCGTTATCGCCGAATACAATCGTGCAGCGGGGGAAGAAACGGCCTCGCTAATCAACGCGACAGAAGCTGTGAAAGGCACGGCACACTTCGAGCACATTGACGTCAGCGTTCCAGCGCAGATCGAACATTTGATGAGAACCGTCGATGAGCGCTGGGGACGGCTCGATGTTTTGATCAACAACGCGGGCTTGTCCGTATGGGAATCTCCCTATGAACTGACCGTCGAAGCATGGGACCATATCTTGAACACCAATTTGCGCAGTGTTTTTCTCGCATCGAGAGAAGCAGCCAAAATCATGCGTCGCCATGGTAGTGGCGCCATCGTTAATCTTTGTTCGACGCGGGCGCACATGTCCGAGCCACACTCGGAGGCATACGCGGCTTCCAAAGGAGGCATTTTATCATTAACACATGCGCTTGGTGTCTCACTCGGCCCCGATGGGATTCGTGTCAACACGATCTCTCCCGGCTGGATTGAACACCGCGATTATGCCGCTCTTCGTCCCGGTGATCATTCCCAGCATCCGGCAGGTCGTGTAGGGACACCCGAAGATATTGCCCGTGCGTGCCTATTTTTGACACAAAAGGACAACGATTTTATTACGGGTACTGAGCTAATTGTAGATGGCGGAATGACCCGCAAGATGATATACGAGCCATAAGCTAAACCAATGTCCTCCCTCTTGAATATGTTGTGCTAACAAGAGAAAAAGGAGGAGTTGTATGCCATTTGAAGAGGAA
This sequence comes from Brevibacillus sp. Leaf182, assembly GCF_001423865.2. Classification (NCBI taxonomy): domain Bacteria; kingdom Bacillati; phylum Bacillota; class Bacilli; order Caryophanales; family Paenibacillaceae; genus Brevibacillus; species Brevibacillus sp. Leaf182. Next base: position 130,242 of record NZ_LMPN02000014.1, read on the forward strand.
GACCTCAGAATTCTCGCCCTATGGCTTTTGGCAATCGGGTATCTGATTCTTGCCTTTACCGAATTGGCAGCGCTAGAGTTTTTTTAAAAAAGGAGAGCCGCTCGCTTCCAAACGGAATGAGCGGCTTTTTTCTTGAGTATCGTCTTACCAAGTCACAAAAGGCGGCGAGCCTGGTGCCTGGTGCTGAATTTGTTGCAAAATCGGATAACCGTAGGCGAGAATCACCAGGAAGGCAACGAGTCCGATCCATACAGGCCAACGCTCCAAAATTTTTGGAACCTCTTGCGTTGTCTCTGTCTCGGCAATCGGATATTCTGTATTCCCTTTTGGTGCGTAGAACGTCAGGTACAGCAAGATCAGGATCAAGAGAATCGCAGATACGAACAACAATCCTCCACCGAAAGCCATCACTCGCTGGTAATCCATCCAGCCCAGAGCCAACGGGTGATCCATATACGTTGTGTAGTCTGTACGGCGTGGCGCCCCTTGCAAGCCCATCGTGTGCATGGCGAGCGACATCAAGAACATCCCTACTGCCCAGAATACCGTTTGCACCATTCCCATCCGATTCGCAGTCTTGGTCAACTGCCGTCCAGTCAATGCTGGAATCAGCCAAAAGGTGACACCGAAGAAGGTGAGCGCAACAGCTGCCCCTACCGTGATGTGGAAGTGACCGGTAACCCAAATCGTATTGTGCACGACCGCATTAATCTGGTTACTTGCGTTAATAATACCCCCAGCTCCGCCAGGAATGAAGAACAGCATCCCTACAAATGGAGCAAAGAAACGTACATCTGTCCAAGGCAGTTTTTTGAACCAACCGAAAAGTCCAACTCCGCCTTTTTTACGTCCAGTCGTTTCAAAGATGGCAAACATCGAAAATGCTGTCATCAAAGATGGGATTACAACAATCAGCGTCAGTGTAACGTGGATCATTTTCCATGCCGGTGAGATTCCCGGCTCCATCAATTGGTGGTGGAACCCGACAGGAATCGAGAACAACAGCAGGCAGATAAAAGCGAGTCGACTGAGCGAATCACTGAAAACGTGACCGCCGATGATTCTTGGTAAACATACATACCACGCCATATAAGCAGGCAATAGCCAGAAATAAACGAGCGGGTGACCGAAAAACCAGAACAGCGTACGGCTGAGCATGACATTAATCGTTGGAACCAGCCCGAGTGACCACGGGATGAGTTGGAACAAAACCTCCACCGCTACAGGAATTGTCGCAGTAATCCACAGGATGTAAGTAGTGACCCCCATGTAGAGGAAAAGCGGAGACGTTTTCCCTTTATTTTCGCGTTTCCATTTGCGATAGCTGGCAAAAACTCCGAATCCCGCCAGCCAACTGCCTACTACGAGCAAGGCAGAACCAATGTAAAAGTACGGAGATGCTTTCAGTGGTGCATAGAACGTATAAAGAACAGAGGCTTCATTCATTAGAATGGTGACAACAGCCATCAACGTCCCTAGCGTCATAAGAATCCAACCGGCCCAGCCAAATTTCAGAGCGGCTCCATGCAAGGAACCACCTGTCGTACGGGCAACTCCTGAGAAAATAAATCCGACGATGAAGTACGTGGTAAAAATAAGTGCCATCAACACGCCATGGGCGGTCAAAATTTGATAGTAATTTGTCCAGCTCGGCAGTTCCATGATTCCCCCGCGAACCATGCCCTGTACCATCCCTGCCACGGCTGCCAATCCGAATGCAATATAAGCCACCCACACATAAGCCAAACTAAGTCTTGCCGCAGAACGCTGAACCGGAACATGGGGGAGTGTATCGTCGATCTTCCGTGCGATTACCATAGGATTCACCTACCTTTATTTCACAATAATCGTGGTCGCCATTACCTGATGACCTGCGCCACAGTATTCGTTACAAAGGATCAAATACTCGCCTGGCTCGTCAAACGTGTGTGTCGCCGAGCTGATGTGTCCAGGCAGAACCATGAAGTTAATGTTGGTCTCTGGAATCTGGAATCCGTGAATAACGTCTGGACTCGTGACGTGGAAATTCACCGTTGCGCCAACTGGTATTTCCATCTTGGTCGGAGCGAAGCCGAACGCAAATGCTGTCATGTAAGCATCGTATTCGTTGTCTCCTACCTGTTTCAAGCCTGGTTTATCAAAAGGAGGCGTCTCCGTAACCTTCTCTGGATCAATCATTTCCATATTACTTGGCGGAGCCATCCCCATGGCAAACGCATTGACGCACAACAAAACAATAAATAAGGCCAAACCGCCTGCGCCAAGCATCAACCAGATTTTTTCATATCGATGCAAATGCATAAGTACCCTCCTTTACTTCCTTATTACGCCCTATCCAGGAAAAGCCCGAATACACCCAACCAACCGACTAGAATGATACCTCCGACGATCAGAACCGCGACAAACGTTCCCTTCAAGTCTTCCTGGTTCGTTTGCAGCTTGCTGGATTTTGATTTCTTGCCTTTCTCCGCCTTATCCACTTGCGTCTCCATCGCGCTCTTCTCCTTTCCTAACGTGCCTCGTGGGCGCGGTGTAGTTTTCACGCCTTCATTCTACCGCTGGAACCCCTTGGAAGTAATTCGGGGAAATCCCCTAAAATGTTCCGGGAAACCCCTGATTTCGACTGCTTTATGACCTTTTTCGGACACAGGTTCGACACAAAAAAAGACGACCCCGTATTGGGATCGTCCTTGGACTTATTGTAGCAATCGTTGTTGCCCTGACCAAAAAAAGCTACTCAAAATCCAGCCAGCCCTTCTTAATCGCATACCGCACCAAATCAGGCCGCGTACGCAGGTGGAGCTTTTCCATAATATGCGCTTTATGCGATTCTACCGTCTTGACGGAAACAGTGAGCTGCTCGGCAATTTCCTTATTGCTGAAGCCCTTTGCAATCAAGACCAGCACTTCTTTTTCCCGATCAGTCAGGATGTCGTACTTGGCCTGCTCCTCCCCGTTCTTGACCATTTGCAGAAATTCCTCGATCAGAGATTTCGTCGCAGATGGATACAAATACGCCATGCCCTGATTGACCGAGCGGATCGCCGTGATCAAATCGAGGTCAGGGGCGCTTTTTAAAATATAGCCGGCAGCACCGGCTTGCAGTACCCGAAACAAGTATTCCTCGTCATCATGCATCGTAAGCACGAGCACCTGAATGTCTGGTGCCGTTTCCTTCAGTCTGGCAGTTGCTGTCAAGCCGTTTTCTCCAGGCGGCATGCTCAAATCCATCAAGACAACGTTGGGCCGGACTTCCCATGCTTTTTCACATGCCTCTTTTCCGTCAGCTGCATAGCCGACGACTTCCATGTCCTCCTGGGCGTTGATCAGCATCCCCAGCCCAGAGCGTACAATCGCATGATCATCAGCGATCAAGACGCGAATGGTCATCCTCTACCCCCTCCTTCGGCACCGGAATTCGGACGATCACGGTCGTTCCTTCCTCGGGTGCGGAGCGAATATCAACGGTACCACCAAGCAGCTGGGCACGCTCCTTCATGCCAAACACACCGAGACCTTTGCCGATGTTCAATGTTTTCTCTACTTCAAACCCTACGCCGTCATCTACAATCGTGACGACAATTTCCTTCTCCCTATTCTCGAACATGATTCCCAGATGGCTCGCCTTTGCGTATTTTGCCGTATTGGTCATGGCTTCCTGTACAATCCGGTACAGTGCTGTTTCCATCGCAGCAGAGTATCTGCGTTTCTCCCCCTGAACATGCAGCTCCACCTGGATATGAAACGTCTTTTCCACCCGTTTCATCAACGAACGTAATGCAGGCAGTAAACCGAGATCATCCAGTGCAGATGGGCGCAGCTCCAGCGCCATGCGCTTCACTTCCTCCATCGCCTTGGAAGTCATATTCACCAATTCCGTGACATGCTGCATAACTGGCTCGCTCAATTCTCGTTGTCTGACTACGTTTAGTCCCACTAAAATACTATAAAGCGCCTGCCCTACGCCATCGTGCAGCTCCCGGGCGATGCGCTTTCGTTCTTCTTCTTGTGCTTGGATCGCAAAATTCGTCAGCTTGTACTGGTAGCGCTCTTTTTCCACTCGCTGTTGCGCAGACATATCACGCAAAATCATGACCAGCTTCCCCTGCGATTCATCCTCTAGTCTCGCAGAGCTGGCAGCGACAGGGTAATCCACACCTGATTTCGTTCGGAGCCTCATCTCGAATGAAGGCATTTGCACGCGCTTAAAAAAGCAATCCGTGCAGCTCGTTTCTTCCATACACGTTGCCATACCGAGACACAGCTCGCAAATATGTTTATCCCGAATCAGCTCTTCTTCTGTCCAGCCCGTCATCTGCTCCAACGCAGCATTGGCCTTTACGATTCGTCCCTCATTATCAATTACCAGGATCGCATCGCTAGCGTTGGCAAAGATGGACTGCATCAGGGAAAGCACTTCACTCGACGTACCCATGCGTTCCTCCTTTTGAGACAATCGTTCTAACGTTATTGTAAAGTTTCCATAAAAGAAAGTGTATCAGGGAATTCCCTTATCATCATTCGAATTGAAAGGAGCTTTTGACATGCTGATCTAGCCATAAACGCAAAAAAGGGGACAGCAAATGCCATCCCGTTCTTTCTCTTATTCTACTACGATTTTCTCAGCAGTGCCGATAGGCGGCAGGCTTTTCGTCATCATTGGGCCGTAGAAGGCTACTACTTGCATATCCTTTTTCAGCTCAGTTGGGGAGAGTACTTTGTTGTCTCGCGCATTGATGATCACTGTTTTCTCAGTAATGTTCAGGTTGATTTTTTCTTGGGAGGTTTCAGTAATACCGCGACCCTCTACAAGCATTTTGTAGTTGCCATCTTTGTCAGCAGAGATGCTCGCTACTTTTCCCGCAGTTCCCAGGACGTCCTGAGTCTCCAGGCCGCCTTTTACCGTGATGCTGAGCGCACTCGTTTGTGGTGGCAAGCTCATCGCCATGAATTTTTCGGTTGTAGCATCAACGGCCATACCGAGCTTCAAGTCTTCTGGCTTCAGCACTTTACCAGCTTCATCTGTAATTTTCGTGTCTTCCGTCAGGTGCAGGATGATACCAGACTCATAGATGTTCAGTGTAACCGAGTAGCCTTTATCGGATTTGTTGATGCTTGTAATGGTCCCTGTACGCATAGGAGCGATTTCGTCCTCCACTACTGTCACTGTATCATCGGTTACATTCACCTCTGCTTGCAGGATTTCGTCTACGAATTTAACTGGCACATAGGTGCTACCATTCAGTACGCGAGGCTCTGCTCCCAGCGTTTTGTACATTTTTGCGAAAGGATAACGATCCTCTCCTTCTTTTGCGTAGCTGGTGATCGCGCCTCTTTGCACTTCTGCTGCTTTTTCCTTGTCGTTCCAGCTTACTTTGAAACCGAGGGCTTCAGCAACAGGACGAAGTGGAACCAGAACGGTTTGTTGACCTTTATCGAAGATCGCATCTTGTGCGATTGCTTGACCGTTAATATTAACAGAAAGTTCTTTTACTGGTTCGGAGGTTGCAGATACCACGCTAGTTCCCAAAACGGCCAGTGCCGCGATTGTCATCATACCTGTACGGATTGTTTTCATGTTGTTTACGCCTCCAATGTTCTTGCTTGTTTTTGTGTGTCTCTATTCATTGGACGGCACCCTTTCAGAAACGTTTCAAATAAATTTTCATAGATGTGTAAATCGTTCGTGTATAAGCGAAAAACATCACGGCTGGCTTGGGATTTGGTCGTTTCGTGGCATCGGCACATCGGGCTTGCCTGACGGGTTGTCGTACAAATAAGTCGGTACCTTTCCGACGATCAGGGCTTCGGAGACCGGGATTTGTGTGGTGACCGTCTGTTGCTTGGTAGCAAACGGGATAATGACCCGCAAATCGACTTCGACGTGAATGTAGACAGTCACCAGCACCATATTGATTCCAGCTTGCTTTAGGCCTGTTTCCAGCTTCGTTTTGACGGCTCCAATCGGAACGAACGACACCGGAATATCAGGCCCAAAGTGCTCCAGAAAGACGTTTTTGGTAGCCAAGCCAAGCGGTATAGATGTCTGGACGTGCTCCTGCTCGAATTCCTTCAAACGATTTTGAATACGGGCTGTCGTTTCCCCCACAATTCGGGAGTATTCTTTGAAATTAAAATTCACCGCTTTGATACTGCCATTCTCGTCTTTCTCCATGATGACGACTTCGTTGACATCGAGACCCTGTTGGGACATACGTTTGGTGACTGCATCGGTAATGGCGAGCTTGGCGACCTGCTCTGCCTTGGCCTGGGCAATCAACATCAACGTCGGCTCTACCCTGCGTTCCACAATGATAAACAAAGTGATCAATACCACAATAATCAGTAGGAGCCCAGCGAAAATTCTCCTTCTACGCCTTTTCCACCCTCCCCTTCTCAAGCGCACGATGGCTCCCTCTCCCCTTTTGCGGCTCGATTAGTCAGGACGAACCGTACGCATAGCTGCGCGTTTCTCGTTGCTTGTGCGCTGTCTGCCGCTGGTAAGTACCCCACCGATTCCCGCGACAAACGTAGGAACTCCCGCCGCGACCAAAATTAATGCCCAATCGCGCAGATTCAGATCCGTTGTTTTGAAGATCGGCTGGAGTGTCTCCATGTATACGACACCAATCACGAGCACGATCGACGAAAGCACGGCCCAGACGAGGTATTTATTTTCAAATACATTGCGGTGAAAAACGCTGTATTGACTCCGGCAATCGAAAACGTGAATAAGCTGCGCCATAACCAACGTGACGAAAGCAACAGTCTGGGCATGCACCAAGTCATTCGGATTCTCTTTGAGCGTCAGCCAAAACGCGAGCAATGTCATGGTCCCGATGAGGAAACCACGGCTAATAATTTTCCATCCCAACCCCCGGCTGAATATGTTCTCTGCCTTGTTGCGCGGCTTCTGATACATCGTATCTTTCTCCGCCTGATCGACGCCAAGCGCCATGGCCGGTAAGCCATCCGTCACGAGATTGACCCACAGAATCTGGATCGGCACTAAAGGCAAAGGAAGCCCGAGGAGCATCGCAAAAAACATGACGAGAATCTCCCCTACGTTGGATGCCAGCAAATAACGGATGAATTTTCGAATGTTGTCATAGATGTTACGCCCTTCCTCCACGGCGGCGACAATCGTGGCGAAGTTATCGTCGCGCAGCACGAGATCGGCCGCTTCCTTCGTCACATCTGTACCGGTAATCCCCATCGCGATCCCAATGTCTGAGGTCTTGATCGCGGGAGCATCATTGACACCGTCTCCGGTCATGGCAACAACATGTCCTTTGCTTTGCAAGGCACGGACGATCCGCAGCTTGTGCTCAGGAGACACACGGGCATAGACAGTGACGCGCTCCGCATACTCGGCGAGCTGCTCATCTGACATGCCATCCAGCTCCCGCCCCTCCAATACTTCTCCGTAGCCACGCATTAAACCAATCTGCCGGGCGATTGCTTCTGCTGTCACCTTGTGGTCGCCTGTAATCATGACCGTCTTGATTCCTGCTTGATGGCACAGATTGATTGCTGGACGCACCTCTTCACGCGGTGGATCGATCATCCCGGCCAATCCGACAAAGACGAGATTGTTTTCCATGGAGCCGATTGGTTGTCCCGGGCGATAGCCTTGCAGTGTCTTATACGCGAATCCCAGTACGCGCAGCGCTTTCCCTGCCATCCGTTCCGTTTGCTCCAGTACTTGGTGGCGAAGCGTCGCGGAGAGTGGAATGAGCTCTCCCTTCCACAAAATGTGTGTCGATCTCGCCAGCAATGCCTCCGCCGCGCCTTTCGTCAGCAGGGAATACACGCCGTCCGTCCCCTTTTCGACGACCGACATCATTTTGCGGTCAGAATCAAAGGGGAGCTCCTCCACACGCTGTCCCTGATTCTTCTGGTTGCTACGCTCTGCATTACCGCCCAATGCCTTCGCGGCAAGCACCTTGAGAGCACCTTCTGTCGGGTCGCCTACCACTTGCCAAAAGCGTGACGACTTGCCCATCCCGAGCAGATTGCGCGTGCTCTGCTCCTCGCATGTCAAACGGGCGTTATTGCATCGATCTGCGATTCGGATCATTTGTGAGAGCGCTCCGTCACGGGCGGGAGATACCATTTTCCCTAGATAGTGAAAGGCTCCCTCTGGTGCGTAGCCGCTGCCGCTCACCTCATACGTGGAATCGCTGTGCCACACTTGGGTAACGGTCATTTTATTTTGAGTCAGGGTCCCTGTTTTATCGGAGCAAATGACAGAGGCGCAGCCCAATGTCTCGACCGATGGGAGCTTGCGTACGATCGCATTGCGGCGGATCATCCGCTGGACGCCGAGCGCTAGCGCGACAGTCACAATCGCTGGCAAGCCTTCCGGAATCGCCGCTACTGCGAGACTCACCCCGGCGAGGAACATCGTAAACAGCTCATGACCGTGCCAGACACCAGCAGCGATGACCACAATCGTTAACAACAGTGCGACGACCACGAGAATTTTGCCCATTTGCTCCAAGCGCAGTTGCAAAGGGGTTTCTGCTTCTTCCGCTGTATTCATTAAGTGCGCGATTTTCCCGATTTCCGTGCTCATCCCTGTCGCTACGACGATGCCACTCCCTGTTCCTCCGGTGACCATCGTGCCCATGAACGCGAGATTTTTTTGGTCGCCAAGCGGTACAGTAGATGCCTGGGCTGTCTCCAGTCTTTTCACGTTTTTTCCGACGGGGACAGACTCCCCTGTCAACGCTGACTCCTCTACCTCTAGCCGATTGGCCGAAAGCAACCGCAAATCTGCGGGAACACGGTCCCCGGCCTCCAATTGCACCAGATCACCAGGTACCAGCCGCGAAGCCGGTATCATGGAAATGTTCCCGGCCCGGATGACGCGCGCCATCGGGGATGCCAACTCCTTTAGCGCTTGCAAGGATCGCTCAGCCTTGGCCTCCTGAATAAAACCGAGGATGCCGTTAATGAGGATGATCGCGATAATCGCAATCGCATCCAAGTACTCTCCGAGGAAGTACGAGATCAGTGTTGCGATGAACAGGATGAGCACCATAAAGTCCTTGAACTGATCAACAAAGACCGAGTAGAGAGGCTTTCGCTTTTGTTCAGCCAACTGGTTGGCACCTTGTTTAGCCAGTCGCCGCTCCGCCTCCTGCTGAGTCAGCCCTTGCGCAGCATCACTATGAAGGGCTTCGGTCACGTCGGCCGCCGCCAGCGTGTACCATTTTCGAATTGGCTGTGTATCCACCTACATCTCCTCCATCCACTTCTCACTCATTTTTATGTGTATGCAGACGAGCTAGAAAATAAAACAACCCGTCCATTTATCTGGACGGGGTCTGTGATTCGTTTGTCGGTTATTTCAAGCTTTTGGCTACTCCAATGCAAATCAACAAAATCGGCGGCAGCCAGGTGAGTCGCGTCAACCAGCTAGATTTTCCGGCGCGCCTGCCGAGAGCAATTCCTACCACAAGAAGCAAGGCACTCATCACCGCGATACAGAGAGCGACAAGCAGTGGCGAGTATCCCAAAAACGTAAGGCTGATGCCTGCGCCGAAAGCATCCAATGACAGAGCAAGCCCCAGCATGACGGCCTCCCAGCCCATAATATGCCCAGAACGGTCAGCGTCGGCTTTGGACGGATCTTTTAAAATCTGAATCATGACGCCAAAAATGCGGAACTGCGACAATAATACGATGGGCTCCTGCTCTTCCTGTTTTTCTGCGGCTACAATAGCGTTACTCGCAGCGGCAGACTCCTGAGCCTCTGTCCCCGACCGTGTCGCAATGAGCCGCCACAGAGTAAACAACCCCATGAGAATCAAGACTGCGGCACCAATATACTTGCCGATCTCGGGGGTTAACCATTCGGTGAGGGATGAGCCTACGAGCATGACACCATATACAACAGCAAACGAACAACCGGAAACGACGACGAGCGACAAAAAGGGCATTCTCATGTTCCGTAAACCATACGTCAATCCTACACTGACACTGTCCATGCTGATGGCCAGGGAAACGAGCAGGAGTGCGAGCCATCCGCTCATATGTGGTCACCTCTTTCCCATTGCCTATTAGGTATACGCGAAAAGCTCCGCTGGTGTGCCAACAAATCATGGCCATCTCGGAGCGCGGTTTACATTCTTATTGTGAAGGGCAATATCCTGTGATGAAAAAGAAGAGGCCACTGTCGGCCTCTTCCTTCTTTGAACTATTTGATTTCAAAAGGCACTTCCCAATTCACGTCGTGCTCCACCATATAGGAAGCATAGGATACCGTGAGCTTTTTCGGTTCTTGCTTCAAGCTTGGGATGGTGATCGTGCCTTTGATCTGTACACGTCCGTCCTTGTCTCTGGTGCTTTCTGTATTTACTGACGCATAGTAAGTCTTCCCGTTTTCATCCTTTACAGACCAATAGTGGTTCTCGAGTACGTCTTTTCCTAATGTACCGTCCACTGTAATCACAGCCTCACCTAGATCTTCGCCTTTACCAGGCTCCCATGCATAAGAAGAGAACGTAAAGGTACTGCCTGTCTCATCCTTGAAAGTCGCGGCTTTCTTGTTTAGCTCTATTGGAACCAGATCAAATTTAGGTGAAGCCAGTTTTTTCTCATAAATTTTCTTGAGCTCAAGCTTTAATTTTTGTTCTCCCTGAATCGGACCAAACGTATGCCACCAATTCAAGACATCGCCCTCTGCTTTTTCTTCGGGTTCTTCTTCTGTTCTTGGCGTCCATAGAACATTCATCTTGTTATCAAGCCCATCATCCAATGATTTCATGTCCCAAGCTGCCACCACTTCCCCTTTTTCATTGGTGATTTCGTACATCAGATTCTCTCCCGAAAAAGCAGGTTCGCGCTCTTTTTCTGTGACAATGGCGCCTCGCGGATTTTTCCGATCGTACAGGATCGACGTTCGTTCAACCTCCAAATAAGCTGATTTTGGGAAAGTGGTATCCAGCATGACCCGTGTCGCACTCGGGGAAAATTCGATATTTTTCAGCTCAATCCCGAGCCCTTGTGGCGATTGAAAAGCTGTATCCTGGAAGGCAACCGCTTTCGTCGCTTCCTTGGCTTTTTTCATATCAATCGGAATTTCCAATGACCATTTTCCTGTCTTACCGGCGATTTCTGTCTGTTCTAAATGTAAGGTCAGTTGGTCGGGAATAGCCTCATGTGATTCAAAGATTTCGTTCAAAAATCGTTCTGTGATGAAAAACTCTCCATGACTTCCCGAATTATCTCCTTCATCATCCTCGAACCAATTCTTCCCGTTCTGATCCATCAGTTTCGCATCGAAAATATGGTCTTCTATCTTCTTGCCGCTCTGGTCGTATACATCATAAATGACTGCGATCCTCATCGAGTCAGCCAACAGCTCTTTTAACTCGACAGTAATTCCTTGATCGGTTGCCTTTTGCTCCAGCTTTTGAACAAGACCTTTATGGACGGCGTTTTTCATGCCATTGTCTGCGTCTTTTTCAATCTGGAACAAGCTATTCACATAATTCGCAAACGTCGGTGATACAACGGTTCCTGTTACCACCAACGCCGTAAGTCCTGCTACTACCAGTCCTGTCTTCTTCACAATATCCCAACCCCTTTGTCTTCTGGTTTGGGAGGAGTGCATTCGCTTAGAACGTGGAGGAGCTGCATCAGACAGCTTATCCATGACCTCGTCTGTAAATGCATCGGGTACAGGAGCCTCCGGAATGTCAGAAAAACCCTCTTCCTGCATGCCTTCTACCCACTCTTGCAGGTGCTTCTGGCATTGTGGACAATTTTCCACATGTTGCTCCAATCCTTTGCTCTCGGCAGGGGCCAGCTCATCGTTTACGTATAGCTTCCATTGATTAAACATGAAGCATTTCATAAATAGCTCCCCCTCCCATCGTTTTCGTCAGGCTGTCCTTCATCTTTTTGCGGGCGCGGAATAAACGCATCTGAACGGAGCTCTCCGAGTGGGACAGTATCTCACTGATTTCCCGATACGACAGTCGCTGTAGGTAAAACAGGACGAATACCTCGCGATACTCTTCATCTAGCAGCATGATGCTCCGTTCCAGCTCGGCGTCCCGTTCCTTTTTCAACAAAGTTGTCTCAGGCGTGTCTGGGTCAATCAATTGCTCCTCATCGATTTCTACCAGCTCTGTCCGTTTGCGTTTTCGCATTTCATCCAAGCAATGATTGCTCGCAATTCGATACAGCCATGAGGAAAACCTGTACTCAGGCCGATAGTCGTGCAAACGATAAAAGGTTTTGATAAACACGTCTTGAGCCAAATCCTGTGCGTCTGGCATGTTGCCGATCATCCTGTACAAATAGCCAACAATCTTGCCCTTGTATCTGTCGACAATTTGTCTGTACTGCTCATGATCGCCAGCCAGGATTTGCTCGATTAGTTCCTGATCGTCCGGCATTTTGCTACTCCTCCATCTATTACAGATCAAGCCAGCGGGGAATGCTGCGCAGCTTCCGTTTTGGTTGAATCATAAGCTAATACGGAGAGATTGGAAAATCCTTTCTCTTTTTATAAAAAAATCTTTTTTTCATCCCCGGAACAAAAAAGAAGAGGCCTGTGTCTACCTCTTCCTTTACCTTCAAACTACTTGATTTCAATCGGTACTTCCCACTTCACATTGCGATGCTCGACCGTATAATCAGCATAGGATACGGTGAGCTTTTTCGGTTCCTGCTCCATGCCTGGAATCTCCAGTTTACCTTTGAAGTTTACGTGTCCGTCCTTGTCCCTGATGCTCTCTGTCTCACTCAGATAGGAATGATAAACCTTCCCATTCTCATCTTTGACGAACCAAAAACCGGTTCTGACCACGTTTTTACCTAACGTACCCTCTACGGTGATCACCGCCTGAGCTTTTGGCTTTTTCTCGCCATTAGCCGGCTCTAGCGCGAAGGAAGAAAACGAAAAGATATTACCGACTTCATCCTTTACGGTCTCTTTCTGCTTAACCAGTTCGGCTGGAACAAGCTCCATTTGGGGGTAGGCCAGCTTCCTTTCATATATCTTTTTAAGCTGAAACGTTAACTTTTGTTCCCCCTGAATCGGAGCAAAAGTTTGCCACCACTTCATTTTGTCCCCTTCCGGTTCGGCTACTGTTCCGGATACATGGAGAACATTCTTCCGATTCCTAATGCCTTTATCCAAATCCATATCCCAAGCTGCAACCACTTCTCCCTGCTCATTGGTAATTTCATACGCGATATCGTTCCCACTTAGAGAATCAGCCAAAAACTCCGACTTGATCCCAATGGTCTTGCCTTGCTCCTGGTTCTTCTTATAGGTTTCTACTTGTTGATTCCTCGCCTCTTCAGCTTCTGTCGTGTACGTGGTCTCCATCAGGACTCGGGTTGCGCTCGGAGAAAACTCGATTTTTTTCAACTCCATGACGAGTCCCTGTGGTGATTCATACTTAGCTTCATGGAAGTTCGCTATTTTGGTCGCTTCCTTTACTTTCTTCATATCAATCGGGAATTCTAGTTCCCACTTTCCTTCTTTCCCTGCAATTTCTGTCTGCTCTATTTTAAGAATCAACTGATCAGGAGTAGTATCAGAGGACTCGAAAATATCGTTTAAGGCCAACTTGGCGATAAAATAATTCCCATGTTTAGCCATAATGATTCCATCATTTTCACTGATCAAATCTTTCCCAGTCGGATCAATCAATTGAGAATCCAAGAAGTGTTCATCTAGATCAATTTGCTTGCCATTCTGGTCGTACATATCATAGATGACCGCGATCCGCATCGAGTCAACCATCAACTCTTTTGCTTCAAAGGTAATACCTTGGTCCGTTATCTTTTGATTCATCTTTTGGGCAAAGCCTTTATGGACGGCGTTTTTCATACCCGCATCCTTTTCAATCTGGAACAAGCTATTCACATAATTAGCAAACGTCGGTGATACAACCGTTCCTGTCACTACCAGCGCCGTAAGTCCTGCTACTACCAATCCTGTCTTTTTCACAATATCCCAACCCCTTTGTCTTCTGGTTCGGGAGGAGTGCTTCCGTGCCGTACGTACGGGAATCGCTTCGAACAGTTTACTCATGACCTCGTTCGTAAACGTATCGGGTACAGGAACTTCCGGATAGGCGGAAAATTCCTCTTCCAGCATGTGATCTACCCACTCTTGCAGCTTTCTTTGGCATTGTGGGCATTGTTCTGCGTGCTGCTCTAATCCTTTGCTTTCGGAAGGGGAGAGCTCGCCATTTTCATAGAGCTTCCATTGATTAAACATGAAGCATGTCATAAACATCTCCTCCTCCCATCGTTTTCGTCAGGCTTTTTTTCATCTCTTTACGAGCACGGAACAAACGCATTTGAACCGCACTCTCCGTAAGAGACAATCGCTCGCTGATTTCTCGATACGACAGACGCTGCAAGTAGTGTAAGACGAACACCTCGCGATACTCCTCATCCAGCAGCATGATACTTCGTTCCAGTTGGGCGTCCCGTTCCTTTTTTAACAGGGCGGTTTCTGGTGTCTCTGGATCAACGATCTGTTCCTCCACGATTGCCGTCCGCTCCGTTCTTTTGCGTCTTCGTATTTCATCGAGACAATGATTGCTCGCGATTCGATACAGCCATGAAGAAAATTTGTGCTCAGGCCGATAGTCTTTCAATAGGTAAAAGGTTTTGGTAAACACGTCTTGAGCCAAATCCTGTGCGTCTGGCATGTTACCGATCATTTTGTACAAGTAAGTAACGATCTTGCCCTTGTACCTGTCGATAATCTGACTGTACAACTGCTGATTGCCAGCCAGGATTTGCTCGATCAATTCCCGATCGTCCGGCATTTCTACTACTCCTCCATCTATCACCGATCAGCCTTTGGGGAATGCTGCGCAGCTTCCTGTTTTGGTTGATTCACCACTAATACGAATGAGCTGGAAAATCCTTTCTCCTTATTTTTTAAAAATATTATTTTCCTGTCAAAAGAGTTGGGGTTTGAGTCAACATAGTGGAGGAGAAGAAAAAGCACAGTTCTCTTCGACTCTGACACGCCAGCGTGGGGGATTGACTGTTCGTCTCCACTTTAAAAAGAGGACCGTCGAGCCAAAGCCACCCTACGGGCGGATGTTTCTCAGAGAAGAAGTGTTCGACAAGCGTGGTCCTCTTTTTAAAGTTCCGACTGGGTAGGCGTTGTCAAGGTCTGCGAGCCCTGTGCTTTTTCTTCTCATCAGCTTTGCTGCCTCCTAAAACTAAGAAAGATCCAAAAAAAGAGCTCGACAGCCTGAACGAAATCAGGTCTGCCGAGCTCACTTGGTATCGAATTTATTTCATTGATGGGATGGGCTTTAAGCACGTGCAGATAGTGCCCGGGCGAGTAATTCTACTAGCCTCAGCGCATACTCGCCAGTGGTATCCCTTGCCCCTGAGAATTCCGTTACTTCCATACTTGTCACGCGCGAATCTCGTAAAACTGTTGCGAGCAATGCCTCCGCTTCGGACAGCGACAATCCTGTCTCACTTGGCGAATAGGCTGCTGGCATCGCGTCTTTGTTCATGATATCTACGTCGAAATGAACGAGGATTTTGGCATCAGGCGGGATCGATTGGAGCGTATGAGAAGCTCGTTCCACGATGCTGCCTTCTGTGAGCTGGGCCAAGGACATGATGTCAACGCCGAAAGTTTCTCCAGGGATCTGCTGGCAGCCGACAAGGCGGATTCGCTCGGCATCCCAGCCGCTTGGCTCGATCCATTGTCCGCGATCCTGAAGCAAAAACCATAATCCCATCCCTGCTGCGCCAATACAGCGGGAAGCCAATGGAACTACTGCATCGAGATGACCGTCAAGCACGAGCAGATACGCTTTTTCCTGATACCGAGCCTGATGAGCCTGTGCCGTTGCAACGACCAAGCTGCAATCGCCGCCGAGCATCAAGACAAAGTCGTCCGTATCGAGCCAATCTTGCGCGTCCTTTTGCAGCAAATCCCAAAACATTCGCGGAGCCGGCCAATTACGAACTGGTGGAATATTATGGCGAGGCAAATCGTCGGGAAGATGTAGATTTCCTATATCCTGCACTTCCAAGCCATGCTGCTGCAACTGCTCGATCAATCCTGCTGTACGAAGCGCGTCCGGGGCTAATTCTGTACCAGAGACATATGCACCTGTGAAATGCGGGATACCAGCTACTTTTACTTTTATAAACAGTCCCTCCCAAGGAAATTCATCGTATGAACATCCCTAAAAGTATATCACAGCTTCGTTTGTAATAATTGGATGAGATCACTGACGGAAGGCCACAACCAGCGATCTGGCAGGGATGCTTTTTCTCCGCGCAGTAGTTGGCAAGCAAGCGCATTCGGATGGACATCCGCACTTAAAAAATACACTTGGTGCATAGGCTGCGGGAGAGCGTCCATGACTTCCACGTATTTGTTGACATATACCTGTAGCGCATCCCGATAGGCTGGGGTTGTTAGTGCGGCGCCGCACCACACATCAATTCCGGTCAACGCCTTGGCATGAGCTGCATCCAAGCTTTTGGCGAGCGAGCAGATAACGAACAGCAGCTTCTCTGGCGCCAGATTGAACCGCTTCTGATACTGCTTGGCAAAACGGGCAAGTGTCGCATTCCAGGACGGCGTATCGTAGCTGCCGAGATCAGGGATGCATTTGAGTGCCCCGACTAACTGTTTCTCCCTCTTTATAAACAAGAGACCGTCGATCACTTGAAACGAAAGCCCGGTCAACTGCCCGGACAAAAACTCACCCACCCGCTCATGCATGACGCGAGAGATTCGCTGTGAGGATTTGCGTTTTAGCTTTTGCCGTATGCGCACCTCTTCTTCCTCCAGGTAGACCCGGATCAGCCTGGAAAACAAATCTGCCTCCGTAGTTGGCTCTAGTATCAGGCACTCCAAACGGCTATAGGCGTCTGCCACGCTTTGGTCCCATTGCCCTTCTTTTTCTGTGCCCATCATTACCCTCCCTCACATCATATCGGGTGCGTGATCAGCCACGACCAGCACATCCATGTGTCGGACCTCCCGCAATAATCGTTGAATGACTGAACCCTCGAGAATTTCCTTCCAGCGGGTACGTGCCGACTGCCCGATGACGACCTGCGTTGTTCCTTTTTCGTTCATATGCCAAACCAGCTTGGTGAAAACCTTGCGTCGGGAAGGGGCTTCGTATCGTTCGAAACGACCTCCGAGCCGCTCTGTTAGTGCTTTCAGCTTCGCTAGCTGCATCTCTTCCTCTTCTGTCAGCAACGAATGATCCTGCACGTAAGCTACATGCCAGGACGCCTTGAGCCGATAGGCAATTCGGAACCCTCGTCGAATCAATCGTTCACTGTCTGCGCGCAAATTCACACAGACAAAAATGACTTCCTGCTGCCGCCAAGGCCCGCGCAGCGTTCGTCGCTCCCACGCCTCCAAGCGTTCGTCGACGTCGTCCGCCACTTCACGCAAGGCCAGCTCCCGTAACGCGATCAAATTCCCTGTTTTGAAAAAGTTGGTCAGCGACTGCTCCACCTTTTCCATCGCGTAAATATTGCCCTCCCGCATCCGCTGACGCAGTGCTTTGGGTGAAATATCAATCAGCTCTACCTCATCTGCCTGATGCAGAATATGGTCCGGCACCGTCTCTCTCACGCGGATTCCCGTGATTTGCTCGACGCTGTCGTTTAAGCTCTCGAGGTGCTGTATATTCATCGTGGATATGACGGAAATACCCGCAGCCAAAATCTTCTCGACATCGTGGTAGCGCTTCTCATAGGCACTCCCCGGCACGTTCGTATGTGCCAGCTCATCCACCAGTACGACCTCCGGATTTCGCCGGATAATTTCGTCCGTGTCCATTTCTTCCAGCGTCACATTTTTATACGGAATGCGCTTTCGCGGAATGAGAGGAAGTCCCCCTACCTGCTCAATGGTTTCCTTTCGTCCATGCGTTTCCAAAAGCCCAATCACCACATCGATGCCATTTTCGGCGAGTTCGTTGCCTTCTCGGAGCATCGTGTACGTCTTGCCGACACCAGGTGCTGCTCCTACATATACTTTTAGCGTCCCGCGCTTGATTTTACCGATTTCCTGCTGCATCTCCTCATCGGAGAGTCGTCGGTACGGATTGGCCGTTATCGCCCGTTCTCGCTTGGTCGGCATGACACGCTCACCGTCCCGCTCGGAACGATCTGCCACGATCAAGATATCAATATTTTTCGTTTGCCGAAGAATCTTATGGACGATGGAGCCATACCATATCTCTTCCCAGCGCGTACGCTTGGATTGCCCCATGACGATTCGAGTCACATTATTCTCCATCGCATAGGCGACGAGCTCGTTTGCTACGTCTTTTTCACGTACAAGCATCTGCTCTTCAAAGGTACCTCCGACTTTGTCCACGAGCTTTCCGATGGATCTTTTAAAAGTTGCCTCTTCCTTCGTCAGCTTCTTGGACAAAGGGAGAAAACAGACGACCAAGAGCTCTCCGCCGAGCCGCTTGGCAACCTGTTGTCCGCGCCGAACCAATATCGAGCCGTTCCAATGATACTGGGCAGAAACAAGCACCTTCTCTGTGGCTCCTGAAGCCCCCACCATGCCGTGCTTCTCCCGATAATCCTCCAAATCCTCGTTTACGCCAGTAGCTACGAACCGAAGAGCGAGTTCCCGCAGCATATGCAGATTGTCTCTGCGAAACAGCGGATGCTTGGTTCGAGTCGGGTTGCGATCGTCTTCTTGGAGCCGTTTCAGAATGGCTTCTGGCGTAACGTCGAGCAGTTTCACCTCGTCGGCCATGGCAAGCGTATCTTCAGGGACACACTGGTCGATCCGTACTTCTGCCTTCGTCAGTCGCTCCGCCATCTCTTTCATCCCGGCCAATTCGTAAATGTTTACCGTCGCAATCACACTTATATTGTGGTTCAACAAGTACTGAACATCGTCCAGGCTGGTTGGTCGCGGGGCATCTGGACGATTGCGATGAGCCAAACCGTCTACGAGCACGACTTCCGGATCTCGCTCGATAATGGCTGCGACGTCCAGATCATGTCTTGCTTCCCCGAGGGAATACCAGATGATTGGCTGGATTTGCTCCAAGCCCTCCCGCTTTTGTGCCAGCTTGGGATGAGTGGCCTCACCTGAGCCAGCTACGACCACATCAATCCCTTTTTTCTTTAGCGTCTGCCCTTCCATTAGCAGGTGGTAGGTTTTACCTGAACCACTGACAGCCCCCAGAATGATTTTCAGCCTGCCCCGGTGCATTCTGGAGATAGACTGCAAGATTTCCTCCGGGGACTTTCGCCGATATTGCTCTACCATCTCGCAGCCCTCCCTCTATTACTTTAATTCGTCCAGAGCCAGATTCAGCTTCAATACATTAACACGCGGTTCTCCGAATACCCCCAAGCTTCTTCCCTCTGTATTCGCATCAATCAAAGCCTGTAGCTGTACCGGTTCGAGATTGCGCGCCTTGGCTACACGCTCGACTTGTATCTGGGCAGCCTTTGGTGAGATGTGCGGGTCCAAACCAGAAGCGGAGTTCGTCAGCAAATCAGCCGGGATGTCTTCCTGCTTCACGCCAGGATTCGCTGCCAGAAATGCGGCAATATCCTTTTGCGTACGTTCGATCAGGGCCGGGTTGGATGGCGCGTAGTTGTTCGAGCCAGAGCCTGCCGCATTGTTATCAATTGAAGAAATGCGTCCCCAGAAGTACTTCGGATCAGTGAAGGTTTGCCCGATATGCTCGGAGCCAACCACCTTGCCGCTTGCATCCGTGATCAGACTGCCGCTTGCTTGTGCAGGCATGATAACCTGTGCAACCCCTGTCATCGCCAGCGGGTAGGCAATGCCGCAAATCAGCAGCAAAACGAAGCTGAGACGCAAATTTTTCCATATCATATCCGTTCACCTGAGCTTTCTTTTTTCATTTTAACTAAACTAAATTTAATCCAACCAAAATCAAGTCAATCAGCTTGATGCCCACGAACGGAACGATAATTCCTCCCAAGCCATAGATCACCAGGTTACGGCTAAGCAGCTTTGTCGCGCTCATCGGTGTGTATTTCACACCTTTCATCGCCAGCGGAATCAGGATCGGGATGATGATCGCATTGAAGATCAACGCGGACAAAATCGCACTTTGCGGTGTAGCCAGACCCATGATGTTGAGCGCACTCATTTGCGGGATCGCCAGCATGAACATCGCAGGAATGATCGCGAAGTATTTCGCTACGTCATTGGCGATACTGAACGTCGTCAATGCACCGCGTGTCATCAAAAGCTGCTTGCCAATCGCCACGACCTCGATGATTTTGGTCGGGTCAGAATCCAGATCGACCATGTTGGCTGCTTCCTTCGCCGCTACCGTCCCCGTATTCATCGCCAAACCGACATCGGCTTGCGCGAGAGCTGGCGCGTCATTCGTACCGTCACCTGTCATGGCGACCAGCTTGCCTGCCGCTTGTTCTTTGCGGATCAGCGCAATCTTGTCTTCCGGCTTGGCTTCGGCTACGAAATCGTCCACACCTGCTTCGCGGGCAATCGTCGCTGCTGTCAGCGGGTTATCCCCCGTGCACATGACCGTACGAATCCCCATGCGGCGCAGCTCTTCAAAGCGTTCGCGCATCCCTGGCTTTACAGTATCTTTCAAGTAAATCAAACCGAGAATCGTATTTCCCTCTGCTACAGCCAATGGCGTGCCGCCCGCCGTTGCAATCCGGTTTGCTTTTTCATCCAAATCAACAGGGAGGTTGCCCCCTTGCTCTGCCACGTATTTTTTGATGGCGTCGACGGCCCCTTTGCGGATGAGGACGCCGCTTGCCAGATTCGTCCCGCTCATTCTCGTTTCAGCGCGGAACTCCACGCCCTCGGAACCCGGCAATTCAAGTTCAGCAGGTGCCAAACCTTGTTTTTTCGCCAGCTCTACAACAGAGCGTCCTTCCGGTGTTTCGTCATGGACCGAGCTTTGTGCAGCTACTCGGTTTAATTCCGTGCTTTTGCTGTTGCCTACGGTGACAAACTCGGCAGCCATCCGGTTACCATGCGTGATCGTTCCCGTTTTATCCAAAATAATGGTGTTGATGTCACCGGATGCCTCAACGGCTTTACCAGACATGGCAATGACGTTAAACTGTGTGACCCGATCCATACCCGCAATCCCAATCGCTGACAAGAGTCCGCCAATCGTGGTCGGAATCAAGCAAACAAGCAAAGCAATCAGTGTCGCAACCGGAATGGCTGCATTTACATAGTTGGCGATCGGCTGCAAGGTCGTGCAGACGATCAGGAATATCAACGTCAAGCTGACCAACAGCGTATTCAACGCGATTTCATTCGGGGTCTTCTGTCTCTTTGCACCTTCCACCAACGAAATCATGCGATCCAAAAACGATTCGCCGGGATCAGTCGTCACACGGACGCGGATACGGTCACTGACGACACGTGTACCTCCCGTGACAGAGCTGAAATCGCCACCTGCTTCTTTAATGACCGGAGCAGATTCACCCGTAATCGCTGATTCGTCCACAGAGGCGACACCCTCGACGATTTCCCCGTCGGATGGAATCAGCTCGCCTGCTTCCACTATGACCAGATCGCCTTTTCGCAGTTCTGTGGAACTGACGACTTGAATGCGACCATCTTTCCCCACTTTTTTTGCTTGCGTGTCCTGCTTCGTTTTTTTCAAGCTCTCTGCCTGTGCTTTGCCGCGCCCTTCTGCCAAGGCTTCTGCGAAGTTGGCAAACAAAATCGTCACGAACAGGATAAAGCTGACGATACCGTTGTAAAACGGGTCCGAAGCTCCCCCAAACAAATTGGGCACAAACGTCAGGAGAAGCGTTATGAAAAACCCGATCTCTACCACGAACATAACTGGATTTTTCATCATCACACGCGGGTCCAGTTTTTTGAAAGACTCGACAAAGGCCCGTTGGTACAAATCTTTAGGAAGCGCAACCGTGCGCGTTCTACTCATGGAAAATTACTCCTTTGCCTCTAGTATTCATTTTCAAATCGATGTTCAAAAAGTCGGCTTTTGAACTTCCCCTTATCATCGGATTGTGAGCCACTCGGCGATTGGGCCGAGCGCAAGCACAGGCAGGAATGTCAGTGCGCCTACGATCACCACAGTCGCAATCAGAATCACCGTGAATACACTATTGTCTGTGCGCAGCGTACCCATCGTTTCCGGTACTGGCGTTTTTGCGAGCAAGGAGCCTGCTACCGCCAGCATCGTAATAATTGAGATGTATCGACCAAACAGCATGACGAGTCCGGTAGAAATGTTCCAGAATGGCGTGTTGTCGCCCAAGCCTTCGAAGCCGGAACCGTTGTTGGCTGCCGAAGAAGTATACTCATACAGCACTTGTGAAATGCCGTGGAAGCCTGGGTTCGATACTGCGGACGAGCCCATTTCTGTCGCCAATGCAATAGCGGTTGGCGCCAAAATAATCAGGGGATGAACAAGAATCGCGATGGCGATCAGCTTCATCTCTTTTCCTTCAATCTTACGGCCGAGGAATTCAGGCGTACGCCCCACCATCAAGCCCGCCAAGAATACAGCCAAAATCGCATACATCAAAATGTTAATCGTTCCGACACCATCTCCGCCGAATACGCAGTTGAGCATCATTTCACCGAGCGGAACCAAGCCGCCTAGTGGTGTCAATGTATCGTGCATGTTGTTCACGGTTCCTGTCGTTGCCGCTGTTGTCACGGCAGTGAACAAGGCGCTTTGCGCGATACCAAAACGGACTTCTTTTCCTTCCATGCTGCCCATTTGTTGTGACAGGCCAGCTCGTTCCAGCGCCGGGTTGCCGTTTACCTCATTGGCATACGCCGTGATCAGGAACGCCAGGAACATCACGAACATCGCTCCAAAAATGACCCAGCCTTGCTTGCGGCTCTTCGCCAAGAAGCCGAATGTGAATGGCAGTGCCGCCGGGATCAAGAACATCGACAAAATTTCGATCACGTTTGTTAATGGTGTCGGGTTTTCAAACGGATGCGAAGAGTTTACCCCGAAGAATCCACCTCCGTTTGTCCCCAAATGCTTGATCGAAACGAGTGAAGCAACCGGACCGCGAGCGATTTGCTGCTCCGTTCCGCTAATGGTTGTCGCTGTTGCCGTCGGCTCCATCGTCTGCGGCACGCCTTGGGACACCAAAAGCAATGTCACAACAATCGCCAGTGGAATCAACACACGTGTATGAGCACGCACCAGATCTACGTAGTAGTTACCGATGCTACGCTGCCCTGTCAGCCCACGCATGAAGGCCATCACGACCGCGATCCCTGTCGCTGGCGTCGTAAACATCAGGTAAATAATGACCAGCATCTGCGATAGATACGACAATCCGCTCTCCCCGCTGTAATGCTGAAGATTCGTATTCGTCAAAAAGCTGACCGCCGTGTTAAAGGATAGCAACGGCTCCATCGCCGCGATTCCACTCGGGTTTCCAGGCAGCATCCCTTGCAAACGAAGCAAGAGATACGCAATAGCTACCATCGAAATGTTGCTGACCAGAACAGCCATTGCGTACTGCTTCCAGGTCATATCTGCTACGCGAATGCCAGACAGCTTGTATATCGCTTTTTCCACCCCGCCAAAAACACGGTCCAATCGGGTAGTCTCCAGCGAAAAGGAGCGTGCCAAATATTTTCCCATCGGTATGGCGAGTACGAAAAGTACCACCAAAACCAACGCTATTTGTATAAAGTCCACGACAGTTCCTCCTACTCCCTCTAAAAAATGGTTCCAAATAAACGAATGATTCGGGTAACCCCTAGTATTTTTCTGGGTAAATCAATGCGTGGCACAGGTACATCGCAAGCCCTGCCACAATCAGCAGCAACCAGATCATTTCTCTTTCCCTCCCTGTTCTTCTCTTACCACGGCGTCACAAAACTTGATGAGTACAAAAAATACACCGAATGAAAGCGCCAAGAGCAGTATGGAAACCACGTCCATGCCATGTCCCTCCTTTTTTGTCGTATGTACTATTCCGTGAAGTCTGGCCGACTCGTCTCTCTCGCTTCCCCTGTACGAGTTTTCTTTTTTGTAGAAAACCTGCCATTTGGGAAAAAAATAGACCAATGCTTACGATTTCCCCGAAAGATCGCCATATTTGACCGAGCTGAAGAGGAACAGACGAAACAAGTCGCCCGCCTTTTCGCGGCAAATAAAAACGATCCTTTGTATCGGAGAAAAAGTACTCATTGGTCTACCTAACGCCCAGCCGACTTGAAGTTGCCTTCTTTGCGTTTTGTCTCCCGTTTCCTTTTTCAAAAAAACAGCTATTTACTTGTAAGTAACAACGGTCATTGACCGTTTTTGAGCAAAACGAAAAGACCTGCATTACGTTTCGAGTCAACCCTTGTCGTCCCAAAAGGATAACAAAAAGGCCTCCTCAAACAGGCGGTCTTTAGACCTCCCTCGCTTTAGCCGACGAAGTTAGCTGACGGGTAGGATGGCGAAAGAGTGTCTCATCCCTCCCACGATTCATACGTGGGATTAACCCCTACTGATTGGGTCCTCCGTTCCCGAGTGCCTCGGGATTTGGCCATATTTGCAATTTGTTGGTTACGAGTCTCATTATACGTCCGGCATAATCGGATGTTAATGTCCTATTTCTGTCTTTTTCACACGATTTCTGCATTCTTTATCCGTGTAAGCGATTTAAACCTATCAGGCCTCATCCGATCATGATATTTCATCAATTCTCTCGCGTTTTCACATTATCAGCCTATTTGTTTGACAGCCCCAAGACTGCTGAGTAATATTAGGCACAATGATAAATTATGGGAGGTATGGCGTTTGGCCATCTCTAACAAAAAAAAGCTGGAAGCCGAAATCAGCGAAGCATTCATAAAATTTCAGCGCGATCTGATTGGACGAGGCCCGCAGGAAGCGAAGACCTACATCGTCGGTGATATGGTCATCGCCAGGTTCAAAGGCGTTCTCACCGTCGAAGAAAAGCATCTGTCCAGTCACGATAAAGGTCGCCGCATTGTCAAAGAAATGCGCGAGGTTCTCCGTGAAATGTACAGCGAAGAATCGGAAGAAATCGTTGAAAAGCTGACAAGCTGCAAGGTACTATCGAGTCATAGCGACATCAGCACAAAAATGGGTGAACGGATCGAGGTTTATGTATTGGACAAGGACCTCGAAAAAATGTTGGGTTAATTTTACGAAAACAGGCTCCGCCTTCATTTGCAGGCGGAGCCTTTTCTATTCCTCTCTTACCCAACTCATCTGTTCAGCCAACCAGCCGTAACCTGTATACCCAGGCTGGCTCACGATGACGTGATTCGCCCCGAGCGCTTTGTATAACATCGCGTTCCGATGCTCCTGCGTCATCACAAAAATCCGGCAGGTACCCAACTGCTTGAACAGTGTAAGCAAGTCGCGTCCCTCCGCCCACTCGTCGGGAAAGATATAGACGGAATGGTAGAGCAGCAAGGACTCCTGATCGCGGTAGCACTCGTCAAATGAGATGGGCAAAAAGCGCTGAATCGTCTTGTCTCCAGACCCCGCTGTCAATGAAAAGGCACCGGGATTTCTTCCCCAAAATGCTGGCAAACTGTCGCAGCATAGTGTCTGGACAAAAGAAGTGAATGCTTCCCCCTTGCCGATTACGAGATAATGCTTCATAACAGCGCCTCCCCCTCCTTATTGAAGATCCTCAATGGACGAGATGTTCATGTACGAAGGAACCACGAGTCCGATTTTGGTTCCGTCGAGATTCGGACCCAAATCCTCGATTTGCCCACCAAATTTTTTTAAATAGCTCGTATCTGTAGACGGCAGCCAAGCCGCAACCATCCCATCTACATCCCCAATGGCCACTCCTGCCCACATCGGTCCTGTCTGCACCTGACTCAATTCGACTTCATACCCCAGCTTCTTCTCCAGCACATGCTCTACGACATGCGTGCTGGCAATCTCGGAATCCCATGCTACATAAGCGAGAGTTAGTTTCTCTTTTTGGACAGGCTTAATACCCTCCACCCATTTCCCTACTTTAGCTTCGTTGTTTTTTACCCATTCCGCAGCGGCTACTTCCGGATCTTTTCCGTCCATCATTTGGACCATGACTGACTCCATATCGGCTGGCTCCCACCAGAACTTATCCAGGAATTGATAGGCAGCAGGCTGATCCTCTTTCAGCCCTTTGCGCACGATGGTATGGATTTGTTCCGCTCCGCCAAAGCCGTTCTTTGGGTCCGCCAAGTATTTCAAATCCATCTTTTTAAACATCCAATGCGGCGTCCAGCCCGTAATGATAATCGGTTCCTTCGCTTCGTACGCCTTGATCAAAGCTGCTGTCATCGCTGCATCTGAGCCTTCGACAAGCTGCCATTTATCCAAGCCATACAGTTTCATGACTTCCTCTGTCTTCACCATCGAGCCTGCTCCTGCGTCGATTCCGATGATTTTGTAGTCGAGCTTTTCTCCAAGCGCGTTGTCCGACGTCTCAGAAGGAATCGGACCGATCACCGTTGCAGTCGGTATTGGTGTGTTTGTGTTTTGACTGGAGCAGCCTGCGAGCCAAGCTGTCGCTCCCATCATCACTGCCAGTAAAGCTGGAACCATTTTGTTCATCATGTATTTCTCTCCTTTTTCCCTGCATGTTGAGTAAGCCGATCCAAGATGATAGCGATGATCACGATGGATAGTCCCGCCTCGAATCCTCTTCCTATATCCACTTGTGATACAGCGCGATATACGTCTGCGCCCAAGCCTTTCGCCCCGATCATAGCCGCTATGACCACCATCGACAGGGCGAGCATGATGCACTGATTGACTCCCGCCAAGATTGTCGATTTCGCGTAAGGCAGTTGTACTTTTACGAGCTTTTGCCAGCCAGTTGCACCAAAGGCGTCCGCCGCTTCCTCCATTTCCGCTGGGACCTGACGTATGCCTAAGTTCGTAAGACGCACGATTGGCGGCAAAGCAAAAATAACGGAGGCAATAACTCCCGGCACCTCGCCCAAGCCGAAGAAAAAGATCGCGGGAATCAAATAAACGAACGCTGGCATCGTCTGCATCAAATCCAGTACTGGCGTGACCAGTTTGCGAAACGTATCATGTCTCGCGCAAAGAATGCCCACCGGAATCCCGATGGCGATCGAAATCATGGTGGCAGTGAGGACGAGTCCCAACGTCTCGATCGTTTCATCCCAGTACCCCAAGTTTTGAATGAGAGAAAGTCCGATAACCGTAAAGACCATGGACGCTCTCCCTGCAAAAACCCACGCAGCGGCCCCTAGCAGCAAGATGAGAATCAGCGAGGGTATCTCTGCCAAAACAGTGGAACAGTAAGTCACCATCGTGGAAATGACGATAGACACTGGATCAAACAATACCCCTTTGTACTGGCCCAGCACCTCCACAAATCCTTCCATCCATTCGCCAATAGGCAGCTTAGGCACGGCGTCCATCGCTCATCACCTCTGTTCTCTGGTGTTCTTGGACATTGACTTTACCTACCAGCCCGCCTAGTACCGCTCCTTTTACGATGACACCCAACAAACGCTGCTGCTCGCCCACTACCGCAATCGGGACATGCAGGTCTGCCATCATCGGGAACAAACTGTGCAGACGTGCGTCAGGTGAAACGGTAGGGAGGTCGGTTTTCATGATCGTCTCCAGCGAATCCCCCGTACCGATCGCAAGTGATACGTCATACGCCGTAATCAAGCCGAGCAGTGTGCGCTTTTTGTCCACGACGTACAAGCTGGACACACCGTTATCCATCATGAGTTGCAGTGCCACTCGCGCCCCTTTGTCAGGGGTGATTGCTTCTGCCCGTTTCATCACATTTTCAGCAACGAGCACCCTGGACAGGTCGGCATCCTCCACGAACTTCCGCACAAATTCATCCGCTGGGTCTGCCATGATTTCTTCCGGTCGGCCGATCTGAATGATCTGTCCGTCTTTCATAAAGGCAATCCGATCGCCCAACCGCAACGCCTCATGCAAGTCATGTGTAATGAACAGGATCGTCTTTTTCATCGTCATCTGAAGCTCCAGCAGCTCATCCTGCATGTCTTTTCGAATGAGCGGGTCCAATGCACTGAACGCTTCGTCCATCAAGAGAATATCGGGATGATTAGCCAAAGCCCGCGCCAATCCGACTCGCTGACGCATTCCTCCACTCAATTGATCCGGGTACGCATTTTCCCACTCAGTTAATCCAACGAGCGCGAGCGCTTCCCGTGCTTTTTCTTGCCGGAGCCCTGGTAGTACTTGTTGAATCTCCAATCCAAACTCCACGTTTTCTCGTACCGTCCGCTGCGGAAACAGGGCGAAATTTTGAAAAACCATTCCGAGCTTCTTCCTCCGCACCTCGCGCAAAGCCGTCGCCTTCATATGGACGATCTCTTCCCCATCGATCTCGATGCTTCCGCTCGTTGGGTCAATCAGTCGATTGCACAGTCGGATTAAGGTTGATTTGCCGCTGCCGGACAGGCCCATGATGACGAAGATTTCACCTTCCTCTACTTCAAAGCTGACCTGATTTACCCCGATAGACTGGCCCGTTTGCTTGTAAATTTGTTCTTTTGTACGTCCTTCCGCCAGCAGCTTCAAGGCCAGCTCGGGCTGCTTGCCGAACACTTTTGTCAGTTGATGGACTTTCATTTTGGGCATGGTATCCCCCATCCTTCTTTTTTGTAAATGAAAAAAGCCCGCGAAGTTTCCACACTCCAGCAAAACCAAGACACGCTTGATTTTTACTCGTGTTGAAAATCCGCAGGCTTACGTAATACCTGGCGTCCATTTTCAGGACTCCCTGTACTCTGTCTTCCTGATTTCGATTGTCAGCGGTTTATGTCGTACCAACTGCCTCCCAGCGATCTACACCCTTTCCTTCACGTCTGTATCGCGTAAGCTGCTCATCGGTATTGCCATAAAAAATAGGCCGATCCATCCTTTTTCTCCAGAACAAAGGTCCCAAAGAAAAAGCCTGCATCGGCCTATCACACGCCCGCAAGGAATCCCCCTGTTGCGCATTATATGCCTAGACTTTATCCATCCATGACCTTCCCTGCTTTGGCCGACGAGGTTAGCTGACGGGTAGGATGGCAGAGAAGACATTTTCTCATCCCTCCTGATCACTCAGGATTAACCCCAAAAGATTGGTTCCCCCGCTTCCGAGAATCTCGGAACTAGGCCGTATTGTGTTATTTCTTATTGGATCGTGATTGTGATTTGAATTATACGCTCGCTTCCAGTTATTGTGAATGTTCGTTTATCATGGTTTTAACTCGATTCTGTTTTTCTTTATGAGTCGGATTGGATTAGCTGTTAGTTGCTCATAAAATCAAGATATTGGTGCCGTTTACTCGCTGTTGTGGTGGGGAGGAAACAGGAGAAAACGCTCAGATTCTTGGAACCCCTGCGCGGAAGCATGGGGTGCCCGGCTCCGTGAAAAAAAGCGAAACCGCGTCCAAAGTAGTCCATTCAAGATGAGTCTCAGAGGTGGACGCTAAAGGCAGTTTCGCTTTTTTTCACTGCGCCTAGGTAGGTGTGTCCAAAGATCTTCGCTTATTTCTCCTGTTTCCTTTACGAGCTGATGAGGTTCTACATGCTTTTTAAAAGACAGCTTGAATGCTGCTTTCAAGATGTAGTAAAAAGCTGCTTGGGAAGAAGAACATTTCCAGTCCTAGCGCCTCTGGAGCCCAACCAAGCGGAGAAATGAATGGCGGGGGTTTTCAGCTTCAACCTCTGAGATTGCATCTCCGAAACTCTACTTTTGAAGCGCTCCCGACATTCATTTCGTAGCGGACAGTCTAACCCCTTGCGGGGCGTAGGCCGAAGCGTAGACTGGAAATGGGCTTCTTCCCCTCCACTACAGCTACTCAAATCACAATTAAAAAAAGCCCCTGCCTCATTAAATCAGGCAGGAGCTTTTTCAAAGGTACGATGATTAAACGACGTCGTAGCCTTGGTCTTCAATAGCTTCTTTTACTGCATCGAGAGTCAAGTTACCCTCGTTGTAGGAAACCTCAACCTTTTTTTCAGCCAGGTTTACTTTGCCTTCTGCACCCAGTTCTTTCAATGTGTTCTCGATGCGCGCTACGCATTTGTTGCAAGACATACCTTCTACGTTCAATGTGATATTTGTCATGATCAATCTCTCCTTACATTTTATGTTTTATAGGTAAGGCGGACAAAGCCGCTTGTTACTGTTGTTACAGCTTCACTCGTTGTAGTCTCAGTGCGTTGAGTACAACGGATACCGAGCTGAAGGCCATTGCGGCACCGGCAAGCCATGGAGCGAGGAAGCCGATTGCGGCAATCGGGATGCCCAAAGTGTTGTAGGCCAATGCCCAGAACAGGTTTTGCTTGATGTTGCGGATGGTGAGTTTGCTCATCTCGATGGCGTCTGCGACACTGGTCAGTTCGCCACGCATCAGGGTAATATCTGCTGCTTCCATTGCCACATCTGTACCTGTACCGATTGCCATACCGACGTCAGCGGTTGCGAGTGCAGGAGCATCGTTGATACCATCGCCGACCATCGCGACTTTTTTGCCTTGTTCTTGCAGTTTTTTCACTTCTGCGGCTTTGCCTTCAGGCAGGACTTCTGCGATGACGTGATCGATTCCTGCTTCACGGGCAATGGCCTCGGCTGTTTGACGGTTGTCACCGGTCATCATGATCACAGTCAATCCCATTGCTTTCATGCGCTGAACAGCTTGCTTGGAGGTTGGTTTGATCGTATCCGCTACGGCAATCAATCCAGCGAGCTTGCCTTCGACGACTGCGAGCATCGCCGTTTTACCGGAGCGCTCCAGTGCCAACATGGTATCAGACACTGCTTGGTACGAAATTTGATGCTTTTCCAGCAAACGGCGCGTACCGACGAGTACTTCTTTGCCAGCGACGGTTGCCCGGATACCGAAACCAGGAATGGCTTCAAATGAACCTGTATCGGACAGGGTGATTCCTTTATCCGCAATACCGCGAACGATGGCTTGAGCCAACGGGTGCTCGGAATTTTTCTCAGCGGCACCGACCAAAGAGAGCAGCTCTTGCTCTTCGATATCGATGGTGATGACGTCTGTCAGTTCTGGCTCGCCTTTGGTTACAGTCCCTGTTTTATCGAGGACGATCGTATCCAAGTGGTGAGCCGTCTCGAGATGCTCCCCGCCTTTGAACAGGATGCCCAACTCAGCTGCGCGTCCAGAGCCCGCCATGATCGAGGTCGGCGTTGCCAAACCGAGGGCGCACGGGCAAGCGATTACGAGTACAGCAATTGCTTTTTCCAAAGCCTCACCGAAGTTGCCAGGTATAACGAAGAAGTACCAGATCAAGAAGGTAAGAATAGCAATCCCTACTACGATTGGGACAAAAATCCCGGAGATGCTGTCAGCTACGCGCTGAATCGGTGCTTTTGTTCCTTGTGCTTCTTCCACTACTTTAATGATTTGCGCCAGAGCCGTTTCTTTTCCGACTTTGGTTGCTTGAACCTTCAAGAAGCCGTTTTTGTTCAAGGTGGCTCCAATGACGGTATCGCCTGCGGCTTTATCCACTGGAATACTTTCACCAGTCAGCATCGATTCATCAACTGCGGACTGTCCTTCCATGACGATGCCATCGACGGGTACTTTGTCGCCCGGCTTCACGTGAACGACGTCGCCCAGTCTCACTTCTTCTACAGGAATAGTCATTTCGACGCCATCCCGTACGACTACTGCTGTTTTTGCTTGCAAGCCCATCAGCTTGCGGATCGCTTCCGAAGAGCGTCCCTTTGCTTTTATCTCAAACAGTTTACCCAAGACGATCAACGTGATCAGTACCGCACTGGTCTCAAAGTACAGCTCCAGCATGTGGCCACCATGAGCACCGATGGAGTTGATCGCGACCCACAGGCTGTAGAAATAAGCAGCCGAGGTACCGAGAGCAACCAGCACATCCATGTTGGCACTCTTGTTGCGAAGGGCTTTGAAAGCTCCGACGTAAAACTGTGCGCCGATGATGAATTGTACCGGTGTTGCCAATGCGAGCTGTACCCACGGATTCATCAAGATTTCAGGCAGCCAGATAAACGAGGTGAAGGAAAAGTGGCTCACCATCGACCAGAGCAGCGGGAGCGACAGAATCGCGGAAATCCAGAACTTGCGGGTCTGACGTTTGATTTCTTCCTGGCGACGATCTACTTTTTCTTCTTCTTTTCCTTCTTCCTTACGAGTCGCCTGATACCCTAACTTTTCTACCTTTTGAATAATGTCCGTCACACTTACCTGTGATGAATCGTACTCGACAGTGGCTGTTTCCATCGCCAGGTTCACGTTTGCCTTCAGAACCCCAGCGGTTTTGTTCAAGCCTTTTTCGATCCGTGTGGAGCAAGCCGCACATGTCATTCCCGAGATGTTTAGCTCCACCTTGTCAGTGACGACGCCATAGCCGAGCGATTCAATTTTGGAGCGGATGTCGTCGATATTCGTTTTCGTTGGATCGAAGACGACTGTGGATTTTTCCAAAGCCAGATTGACGTTGGCAGTCTCCACTCCCTCCATTTTACCCAAGCCCTTTTCGATGCGCAGTGCACAAGCTGCGCAAGTCATCCCTGAGATTGCGACTGTTGCCTCTGCTGTTTTGGCACTCATTTTTAATCCCTCCAAATACCCTCACGGGGTATATTTTTTCGTATCGTTTCCCTTACGTTGTTTCCTGATCACACCTTTACTATACAATACCCCCACAGGGTATATCAAGTGCTTTTTTCAATTTTTTTCTAAATGGGCTTTTACGTGCTGAAAACACAGGAAAAATGCTTAGTCGTCATCCAGCTATTCTGCCGGACGAAGCCCTGCCACATGTTTTCCAGTCGCCTTTTTCCTCACTGCGTTCGGGCGGTCTCCTTCCAAACATATGGCAGTACTTCTTAACAGCGAAGATTTTGGCCGCACTTTTAAACCATAATGTGAGTTTGTACGGAGGAGTTACAACCAAGATAATTTTTTGAATTTGAGGAAGTCTTCTAAGTAACCCTCTTGAGACAGCTTTCAAGATGTTAACCACAGAGCTGCGCAGGAAGAAGCGCATTTCCAGTCCTAGCGCCTCTGGAGCCCGACCCAGCTTCGGAATCAATGGCGGGGATTTTCAGCTTCAACCTCTGCGAATACATCATCGAAACTCTACTTTTGAAGCGCTCCCGACATTTATTCCGAAGCGGACAGTCTAACCCCTTTTGGGGCGTAGGCCGAAGCGTAGACGGAAATGCGCTTCTTCCCCCCACTACAGCCGCTAAAAAACAAAAAAAAGCCCCCGGATTAACCGAGGGCAATTGTTCGATCTTCGCTCTCTCTTATTTACCTTGATTCGCTTCTTTCTGATAAGCTGCCGCGATTTTCGCAGCTACTTCAGCATTGTGTTTCACCAGCGCGATGTTCGTTGCCAAGCTCTTGCCTTCTGTCAGCTTTTTCACTTTATCGAGCATGAATGGCGTTACCTGTTTACCTGCAATGTTGTTTTCTTTTGCTTCTGCGAGTGCTTTTTGGATCACTGCCTCGATTTCCTGGTGATTCAGTGCATCGGATTCTGGCACTGGGTTCGCGATGATCATACCGCCTTTGAGTCCCAGATCCCATTTGGTGTTCATCATCTTACCGACTTCTTCCGGTGTATCGATGCGCATGTCTACGCCAAATCCGCTTTCGCGAGCGAAGAAGGATGGGAATTCATCTGTGCGGTATCCCACAACTGGTACACCTTGCGTTTCCAAATATTCGAGTGTGCGGCCGATATCGAGGATCGATTTCGCCCCTGCGCATACTACAGCTACATCTGTTTGCGCCAGCTCAGTCAGGTCAGCAGATACGTCCCAAGTGATTTCGCCTTCACGGTGTACGCCGCCGATACCGCCAGTTGCAAACATGTGGATGCCAGCCATCTCAGCTGCGATCATGGTAGCGGCTACTGTAGTCGCACCGATTTTACCACTAGCTAAAATGTAAGCGAAGTCGCGACGGCTTACTTTTGCTACATTTTTGTTCGTCGCAAACTCTTCCAGCTCGCTGTCAGTCAAACCGATTTTGATTTTGCCGTCCATGATCCCGATCGTAGCTGGTACGGCACCGTTGTCGCGAATGATTTGCTCTACTTCTTTTGCCATTTCAATGTTTTGCGGATATGGCATACCGTGCGAAATAATCGTCGTCTCCAGTGCAACTACCGGCAGGTTGTTCTCCAGTGCGTGGCGTACTTCCTCAGTAAAGGTCAAATATTGTTTCATCTCTTATCGCTCCTTTTCGAATTGTTCTACGGCCAGTTCCAATTGATCTGCTTTTAATAGAGGAGATACGGACTGCTCTGTTTGCAATGTCAGAGCGGATGCTGCCAATCCAAGGCGGCACGCTCTCTGGAAAGACTCTCCGTTTACAATGCCATACAAGAGTCCCGACGCGAACGCATCTCCCGCCCCTGTTACATCTACCACTTCCGTTGGGTATGGAGACATATGCTCCTCAACGTCCTCGGATTGATAATAAATTCCTTCTTCGCCCAAGGTCACGATGACGTGCTTGACGCCTCGTTCCCTGATCTTGCGGCAAGCCTCGGCGCATTCTTCGATCGTCGTGATCTTCATGCCAGCCATCAGCTCGGCTTCTTCGCGATTCGGCAAAATCGCTTCTACTCCGTCCAATTGCTGTGGGAGCTTCTTAGCTTTTATTGAAGAGACCGGGTCAACGAAAAGCAGGATGTTTTCCTCCCGGCAACGTTCGATGATGTAGGCCAAGCAGTCCGCCGGAATGTTTGTATCGATGAAAACTACATGGGCTGCTGCAATGTGCGACCATTTCTCCGCGAACATCTCCGGTGTGAGAGCATCGTAAATATCCATGTTCGCCAAGGAAACAACCATCTCTCCATCAATATCGAGAAGCGCCGTATACGTTCCCGTACGCTGTGTAGGCAGTCGCCACACTTGGCTGATGTGCACCCCGTGCTTTTTCGTCTCCTGCAAGAGCCATTCGCCTTCTTTGTCCTCACCAATGCTGGTGATGAGGGACGTATTGCAGCCAAGACGACCGAGGTTCTCCGCGATATTCCGTGCCACCCCTCCACACGATTCCATAATCGTTACGGGATTGGATGATTGTAGACGCACCTGTTGCTTGCCGCGTGCTTTGCGGTCCAGGTTGGCCCCACCGATACAAGCAATCATTCCTTCATCACGAAGTACATAAGCCCGTCCCTTGATTTCCCCGCGTTTGGTCAACTGTGCGATGTAGCCAGCTACCGCTGAACGTGAGATGCCAATCAGATCAGCCAGCTCCTGTTGCGTGATAAAAGGATTTTGCCGGATATGATGAAGGATCTGCATGTCTTTTTCCACGGTCATCCTCCTTTCTTCTGTTTCGCTTTCACAGCTCGTTTACAAACAAAAGTTTATCATGAAGACAACTGTTTGTACAAGCGTGTTTTTTATTTTATTTTTTATCCCAATTTGACAAATAGGAATACGATCATGTAGGATTATCTTAAATTAGAGATATCGAAATTTCGATCTATAGGAGGGTCCATATGTCTGACAAACCACTGCGAAATGATCCCCTCGATCTTTTTGTAGTTTTATCAAGGTCATACAACTGGGTTACCGCTCACTCCAATCGTCACATTCGCGAGCATGGACTTAATCCGACTGAATTCGGGGTACTAGAGGTATTATTTCATAAAGGTCCTCAACCATTGCAGCAAATTGGCGAAAAAATCTTGATCTCCAGCGGAAACATCACATACGTTGTGGACAAACTCGAAAAGAAGCAACTGCTCATTCGCAAGCCCTGTTCGGCAGACCGCCGCGTCATTTATGCGGAACTCACAGAAAAAGGGCATCAATTTTTGTCCGAAATCTTCCCTCCTCATCAACTCGCCATTGAGAAAGCGATGGAAGGTCTCACACCAGAAGAACAGCGTCAAGCCATCGAACTGCTAAAAAAGTTGGGACGCACTGCTCAGGCTACTTATTAGATGAGCAGTCCCCTCCTACCACTACAATCGTTTCAAAAAAGTGTTGACAAACGATCTGATACGTAATAATCTTAAAATCAAGATTTATGCATTAAAAGTTAGCGACTTACTAAATGGAAGGGGAATAAATTTTTCATGAGTAAAGTACTTTTTATTAAAGCAAACGATCGCCCAGTTGAGCAGGCAACAAGTGTAAAGCTGTACGAAGCTTTCACCAAAACATACAGAGAGACACATCCAAACGATGAAATCGTTGAGTTGGATCTGTTTGCTGAAAACCTCCCTTATTACGGCAACGATATGCTGACTGCTATGTGGAAAGCAGGCAACGGCATTGAGCTGTCTGCTGATGAGCAAAAACGTGCTGACTTGGTTAACAAATACCTGAACCAGTTTACAGAAGCAGACAAAATCGTATTTGCTTTCCCAATGTGGAACTTCACTGTTCCTGCAGTTCTGCACTCCTATATGGATTACCTCTCCCAAGCAGGCAAAACATTCAAGTACACTGCTGAAGGTCCAGTTGGTCTGATGGGCGACAAAAAAGTAGCTCTGTTGAGCGCACGCGGTGGCGTTTATTCCGAAGGGCCTATGGCTGAGATTGAAATGGCAAACAAATACGTTCGCACGATCCTCGGCTTCTGGGGCATCAGCAATGTAACTGAAGTGATCGTAGAAGGTCACAACCAATTCCAAGACAAAGCAGCTGAGCTCGTTGCAGCTGGTGTAGAAAAAGCAGCAAAACTGGCGGAATCCTTCTAAGGCCCGCCAGCCTTTTTGGACAAATATCTCAAAATAAAGATATACTAATTAAAAACAATTAAGGAGAGATGAAAAGTGTTGGATACTGGATTGTTATTGATTCGTTTAGTCATTGGTTTGACGTTTGCAGGTCATGGTGCGCAGAAGCTGTTTGGCTGGTTTGGCGGTTATGGTTTGAAAGGAACAGGCGGCTGGCTGGATTCCATCGGAGTAAAACCTGGCGTAGCTATGGCCTTTGTCGCTGGATTCGCTGAACTCGTTGGCGGTCTGATGTTTGCGGCAGGCGTAGGTATCTGGGCAAGTTCTATTTTGCTTGCTTTCACAATGCTGGTTGCCATTCTGAAAGTACACGGTCAAAATGGATATTGGGTCACACAAAACGGATTCGAATACAACCTCACGTTAATCGCCGTTGTTATTGGTGTAGCGTTGATCGGTCCAGGCGCATACGTTTTGTTTTAATGGTGACTCCTCACCACCCGTAAGTTAGCAATCGTACTAAGGGAGGAACATCAGATGGAAATCCGCGTCTATACACAGAACCAGCAAGCAAAAGGACATTTTGGCGACGGTGAAATCGTAGAGAACAAACCAATTGGCTTCCCTCATGAAGGCTCCGTTGTCAAACGGGTAGGACCACTATTTTACTGGGCATGGGCAAAATCACTGAAGACATTTGAAATTCCGCTGCACCCTCACTCCGGCTTCGAAATTTTGTCGTACGTCCTTACAGGGACAGTCGGACATCGGGACACGCTCGGAAATCTTCAAGAGGTGTCGACAGGCGGCGCGCAGATCATGCAAACCGGTTCAGGCGCGTACCATGCAGAAGAGCTTGGCAAGGATACGGAAATGTTTCAAATCTGGTTTGAACCGCATCTCGCACAAACGACGAAGCAACCTCCGACTTACCATCAATATGATCATGAGGAGTTTCCGTCTGAGGATGCAGATGGTGTGCAAGTAAAACACATCATCGGATCGTCTGCTCCCATTCAGTTGGTCACCGATTCCTTGATGCTCGACATTACGATTCCCGCTGGAAAATCGTATGCAAAAGAACTCCCGGCTGGTTATGCTCACGCAGTCGTCATAGTGGAAGGGAACGGAAGCGTTGCAGAGAAAGCAATTGTCAGCGAGAACCACACCCCGGCAACCAAAGGTGACTTTGTTGTTCTCTCCTCCGAGGAAAGCAACACAGCCATCTACCAAGCATCAACGGATGCCCCGCTCCGCCTGGTGTTGATTCAAGTACCCACTGAAGTTGATTATCCACTTTATCGTAAATAATCTACTCTTCCAAACGCCCTTATCCTATCATCAAACCCGACCGTCACATTTTTGTGACGGTCTTTTTCGTTTTCGTATAAAAAGTGGTACGAACTGCTACGGCTAGTTAAAAAATGTTGACAAATGATCTGACACGTAATAACCTTAAGAACAAATATTTACTTAATAAATATTAGTAACTAACAAAAATATATAGGAGATGGGTATTTTTATGAGTAACGTCCTTTTTATCAAGGCGAATAATCGCCCGGTTGAGCAAGCTATCAGTTTGCAGCTTTACGAAGCTTTTACGAAAACGTACAGAGAAACTCATCCGAATGACGAAATCACTGAGTTGGATCTGTTTGCTGAAAACCTTCCATACTATGAAAATGAATTGATCACAGCTATGGGAAAAGCAGGTAAAGGTATCGAAATGACTGCGAAAGAGCAAAAAGATGCTGACTTCGTGAACAAATACTTGAAGCAGTTTGAAAAAGCAGACAAAGTGGTTATGGCATTTCCGTTGTGGAACCTCACAATTCCTGCTGTTCTGCAAACTTACTTTGCTTACCTCACGCAAGCAGGCAGAGCGTTCAAATACACATCGGAAGGCTCAGTCGGTCTGATGGGTGACAAAAAAGTGGCTCTGCTGAGCGCACGCGGTGGCGTTTATTCCGAAGGCCCTTTGGCTGACATGGAAATGGCAAACAAATATGTTCGCACCCTTTTAAACTACTGGGGTATCAGCGATATAACGGAAGTAATCGTAGAAGGCCATCACCAATTCTCAGACAAAGCAACTGAGCTTGTTGCAGCTGGAGTAGAAAAAGCAGCAAAACTGGCGGAATCCTTCTAAGGACCGTCGCGTCATTGATGCAAAGCTGACAGACAAAAATAGAGAGGATGAAATTTTCATGAGTAACGTACTTTTTATCAAAGCAAATGATCGTCCTGTTGAGCACGCTATAAGTGTTCAGCTTTACGAAGCTTTTATGAAAACCTACAGACAAACCCATCCAAATGACACAATTACTGAATTGGATCTGTTCGCGGAAAACCTCCCATACTATGGCAATAACCTGATCACTGTTATGTTGAATGCAGGCAAAGGTATCGAAATGACTGCTGAAGAGCAAAAAGATGTCGACTTCGTAAGTAAATACTTGAACCAATTTATAGAGGCAGACAAAATTGTGATAGCCTTCCCATTGTGGAACCTCACAATTCCTGCTGTTCTGCAAACTTACATTGCTTACCTTTCCCAACCAGGTAAAATGTTCAAGTACACGCCAGAAGGATCAGTTGGTCTAATGGGTGACAAAAAAGTGGCTCTCTTGAGCGCACGCGGTGGCGTTTATTCCGAAGGGCCTTTGGCTGACATGGAAATGGCAAACAAATACGTTCGCGCCATGTTAGGCATGTGGGGTATCAGCAATATAACGGAAGTAATCGTAGAAGGCCACCACCAATTCCCGGACAAAGCAGCCGAGCTCGCTGCAGCAGGTGTAGAAAAAGCAGCGAAACTGGCGGAATCCTTCTAAGGACCGCCAGCCTTGGCTACTGGTAAACCTCGACCGTCACATTTTTGTGACGGTCTTTTTCGTATAAACTCCGCCTCCTCATGGGACATTAACGAGGAAATCGTTAACAATTTTTGGTGCCGATCAGAAAGGAAGTTGAACGTGGAAGATATCGTGATGACCAGAGCCATATTCGGGACGACTATGGCCTTTCACATTATTTTTGCGACCTTGGGCGTTGGTCTCCCGCTCATGATCTTGCTGGTGGAGCTCCTCTTTTGGCGGACGCGTGACCGCGACTACGAGATTATGGCCAAACGCTGGACAAAAGCCCAGGCGATCCTGCTAGGTGTCGCGATCCCGTCAGGAACGATTGCTGGAGTCCAGCTCTCCCTGTTATGGCCTGGGTTCATGGAGATTGTCGGCAGGGTGATCTCGCTGCCTTTTCAGATCGAAATATTCGCTTTCTTCGTGGAAGCTTTATTTATGTCCATCTACGTCTACGCGGCTCACCGCCTATCCCGCAACATGCGTTTGTTGAGTTTGTTCATGGTTTTGCTTGGTGCGACGGCCTCCGCGATTCTGATTACGAATGTCCACGCCTTCGAAGGCACGCCAACTGGGTTCCGGATGGTCGATGGGCAGATCGTCGACGTGGACCCGTGGAAAGCTTTTTTCAATCCCAGCTTTATCGTGACGGCAGGTCATGTAACTGTTTCTGCTTATATGACGGGGGCATTCATCGTCGCTGGAGTGGCAGCGTGGAAAATGCTGCGCGCTGCAAAAGGCAGTCGGGTTTATTTGTATCATCAGAAAGCTCTTTTGGCCGGTTTAATCGTGGGTGGCACCTTTTCCCTTCTAACCGCCTTGAACGGTCATGAATCCGCCCAGCTTTTGCATAAATACCAGCCGGAAAAGCTGGCCGCTGCGGAAGGACTGTTTGAAACACAAGCATACGCCCCACTCGCGATTGGCGGCTTTACCGATCCCGAGACGAAAGAAGTCAAATACGCCATCGAGATTCCATGGGCGCTCAGCTTCCTTGCAGCCAATCGCTTTGACGAGGTCGTGGTCGGTCTGGATGACTTTCCACAGGAGCTGTGGCCTCCACTCTACGTCCATACGCTGTTTAACGGGATGGTCATCATCGGCAGCTTGTTAATCTTCGTTGGTTTCATCGGCTTCGCTTGGAAGAAGCTCCTAAAGCGCTCTCAGTTTCCTCGTTGGGTTCTCTGGGTATTTGTCGCGAGTGGACCGCTCGCCTTGTTAGGCATCGAATTTGGCTGGATTTTTGCCTGCACAGGACGCCAGCCATGGGTAGTCTATCGTGTGATGAAAACAGTAGATGCCGCTACAAAAGCAGCAGGCATCTCCACCCTATTCTGGATTTTCCTCTCGGTGTACATATTTTTCGCGATCGTCACCCTGCTCGTATTCCGTAGCTATTTTGGCCGCCATCCCTTGGAGCTCGATCCGCCAGAACAGCCGAAAGTGGACGGAGGAACGGCATGACCGACACGATTATTGCCATTACGCTGCTCTGGATTTTCGTCGTCATCTATTCCGTCGCGGCCTCCTTCGACTTCGGTGCAGGTTTTTGGTCGATGATCTATTTGAATCGAGAAAAAACCAAAGCCACTCAAATCGCCAATCGCTATCTCTCGCCCTCCTGGGAGGTCGTGAATGTCTTTATCGTGTTAATTGTTGTCGCGCTCGTAACCTTTTTCCCTGGCGCGACCTACACATTAGGGAGCCTGCTGCTGGTTCCCGGGTGTCTCGTGGTGTTATTGATGCTGATTCGCAGTACGTTCATGGTGTTTTCTCATCTGATTTACAAGTATGACAAGATGCTCAGCATCGTCTCCGGCGTTACCGGGATATTGGTGCCAGCTCTGTTAATCAGCGTGCTTCCTGTGACTCAGGGCGGGTTGTCTCGAACGATCAATGGTGTGGAGTACCTCGATTGGGGACTGTTTTTGACCAGCCCGCACGTCTATTCCTTTATTGGTCTTGCCGTCAGCAGCACACTCTACCTCTCGTCGCTGCTTCTCACGGACTACTCCTTCGTCGCAGGTGAAAAGAAAGCCTTCTCCGTCTACCGCCGGGATGCGGTGCTTCTGGGGCCAATTACGTTGCTTGCGGCATTGGTTACCGTGCTCACAATGCAACTGGAGGCAAAATGGCTATATGACCGCATGCTCGACTATTTGCCGTGGCTGATTGCATCGGCGGTCTGTTTTTTCATTAGTTATATCGCTCTCTTGCTGCCCCAAGACCGTCGATACTTCGGCATCCATCTTCCGCGGATTGCGGTCATCGTCGCCACGACGCAATACCTGCTCGCCAGCTATGCGTACGGTGCAGCGCGCCTCCCCTACATCGTCTATCCCCATGTGACGATTGAGTCCAGCTTTACACATCCGGATACGTTCCACGCTTTGTTCATTTGTTATTTGGTCGGTTTTGCGATTCTCGTACCCGGTTTTATTTATTTCTGGCGTCTGTTCATGAGGGACGAGCAGTATGTACGGCAAAAATGAGAAAAACCCGCCAAGGCTTCCATGCCCGAGCGGGTTTGTTTTTTCATCATTCAATCGACTAGACCAGCGCTGGCTTTTTCTCCAGCATCGTCCCTTCCTGCGCGTAACGCACATGCCAGGAGAATGCCTTTTCCAGTACATGCGGAGTGTGCCCGCCGCGTGTGAGTGCTTCCTCGTAGTACGCCATCAATTGATCGCGGTACATCGGATGCGCACAGTTCTCGATAATTTTGATGGCTCTTTGACGCGGAGCCAAGCCTCTCAGGTCAGCCAAGCCTTGCTCGGTCACGATAATATCTACATCGTGCTCAGTATGATCCACATG
Organism: Brevibacillus sp. Leaf182; assembly: GCF_001423865.2. Taxonomy (NCBI): domain Bacteria; kingdom Bacillati; phylum Bacillota; class Bacilli; order Caryophanales; family Paenibacillaceae; genus Brevibacillus; species Brevibacillus sp. Leaf182. Next base: position 172,609 of record NZ_LMPN02000014.1, read on the forward strand.
AGAAGCAAACGGAACGATGCTCGAAATATTTCCACCTTTGGCAATCGACTTGGTTACGAAGATGCCCAGACGTGCGTTGCGAGCAAAATCACCAGAGCCGCCGATGCCGTTCATCATTCTCGTACCTGATACATTGGTTGAGTTGACGTTGCCGTAGATGTCCGCTTCAATCGCGGTATTGATCGCAATCAGACCGAGACGGCGAATCAACTCCGGATGGTTCGTGATTTCTTGCGGACGCAACAGCAGCTTGTCACGGTATTGGGCGAAATTTTCTGTGACATGCTTCATCTTGTCAGCCGTTAATGTAATCGAACAACCTGAGGCAAACGAAATTTTACCTGCATCAAGCAAATCAAACACGGCATCCTGCAACACTTCCGAGAAGACAGTCAGATCTGTGAATTCCGAATCCAAAAAACCGTTGAAAACCGCATTTGCTACCGATCCGATTCCCGATTGCAATGGCGCGAGGTTGTTCGGCAAGCGCCCCTCTTTTACCTCCTGACGCAAAAACTCGATCAGATGTGCCGCAATCTGCGCCGTTTCTTCGTCCGGCTCCACAATTGTCGAGGGAGAATCCAACTGATTCGTCAGGACAATTCCTTTTACTTTATCAGGATCGACGGGAATCCCCGCTGTGCCTATTCGTTGATCCACGGACGTGAGCGGAATCGGTTCACGCTCTCCCTGTTTCGCTGGAGTATAAATATCATGGATGCCTTCCAACTCCACCGATTGAGCCATATTCAACTCAATGATGACATGCTTGGCATTTTCCACGAAAATATTGGAGTTCCCCACGGACGTAGCCGGAATAATCATGCCCTCTTCTGTAATTGCAACCGCTTCCACAATGGCGTAATCGATCGCGTCTATCGCTCCCTGACGAATTGCTTCCGCTGTATGCGACAGATGCTGATCAACGAACATCATGCTGCCATCGTTGATTTTTTTGCGCATGACCGGATCTGCTTGAAAAGGCAGTCGCTTGTTGATGATCCCCGCTTCTGCCATCACGGCATCCACATCGGAGCCGAGTGAAGCTCCTGTATATACGTTTACGCCAAAAGGCTTGTTCTCTTTTTTCGCCAGCTCAGCCAATGCGAGCGGCACCACCTTGGCATCACCAGCACGTGTGAAACCACTTAACCCGATTGTCATGCCATCCTCAATCCATCCTGCTGCTACCTCAGCCGTCACGATTTTATCTGCCAGTCTTTTATCGCGTAAGCGCTCCCACATCATTGTGACCTCCCATGCCATCTTTATTGCCTTTACACTAGCACATGGATTCTGAGCGGGCACTCGATTTTCAACAAAACAGAATATTTAAGCGGCGATCAAGCAAAAACGACAGCGAACCATTCTCATTTGTCAGATATTTCAGAAGCCGAGCAATTGCCGAAACGAGCTGGCATACGACTGACTCACAGGAACTCTCGTCTTTTGCTTGTCCTTCATCTCCAATAAAAACGTCGAATGAAAATGCGGGTGAATAAAGCCGATCGATTCCATATTGACGAAATACGACCGATGACAGCGCACAAATCGCTCTTGCGGGAGCATGTACTCGAGTTCAGCCATGTTGTATTTGTTCGCATATGATCCACTAGCCGTATGCAGAAGCGTTTTTCCTTCATGAGAGCTGATAAAGACGATCTCCGTTAACGGAATGGGCAGCCAGCCGTCCTCCCCTTTTCCGACCAAAAACGATAGACGCGGCTCCGGATTTGTGAGCGGAACGTTTTCAGGTGGATAGATGGCGGTAATACAGCCCATGACCTGACCATTTCGCACTAATGGAAGCGAGAGTCCGTAGTACGGCACACCAAAAATACGACTCTCCACCTGATGCCCCACTTTTCCCATTTCCATGAGTGCTTGATGTGTAGCCGAGCCTATGGGAACGAGATCCCCTGGCGTAATTTTCAAATCAATGTTGGAACTCGGTTGATAGTACAAGTATTGTGAGCCATCCGAGATCGCAATCGATACCCCGTCTGGCACGACTTCCCCAATCATTTGCAGCACCTCTGGAACCAATCTGTCCCCCATGCTGATTCCTCCTGCTCCTGTTATTGCTTTTTGATGTTCTCTACCTTCTATTAAATCACATTTCCCTGCCCCCAAATCAATCCTTCTCTTTCCTCTCTATACAAGCGAATCCATCCGATTACAGTCAAGCATTGTGCTATCATGAGATTACAAAACATTCACGATTGTTTGAGCAAAGGCGGTGCAGCATGGACCACACCATTGTCTTGATTGCAAAAGGAACGGACACTCTCGAATTTTTGTTAAAAGAACTGCGGGCTTATTTCGAGCCGTATTGCAAAGTCGTCGGTTACGCCAGCCATGAGCACATTCCCGATTTGAGCGGAGTCGATCATGTCTTTATCACGACCAAATCCCCGGAGCTGTACACAGTTGCCCGTCAAGCTGTCGCTGACTCCGTACCCATCACGGTTTTAAACCGTTTTTTCGAATTGCGCAAAATGAAAGCGCTGATGCAGATCCCTCCGGGGACGACCGTCCCTGTCATGAACAATTCGCCAGTGACGGCACAAGAGGTCATCCAAAATTTAATAGAAGCGAACGTCGATCATATCAATTACGTTCCTTTTCACCCTGGCTGTACATTTGATGAACTCGAATTTCAGTACGCGATCATTATGAGCATCGCTGATGTACCGCTGCCTCCTCACGTGGAGGTTATCGATCTCGGATTTCGCAAAATCAACATTCATGACTTGATTGATATCGGTCGAAAGGTAGGCGTGCCCAGTGAATGGGAGCGCGAGTACTTGTCTTCCTTCATCTTAGAAATGTCTGAGCTCGCGAAAATGCTCGGCACCTCCTACGCAGAAGTACAGAAGCTCAATAGCCAGCTACAATCTACTTTTCAGGCAGTCAAAGACCCCGTGATCGCTTGCAACGAACAAGGTCTGATCACGTTTATAAACGAGGTCGCCGTTGAGCTGTTTTGTCCACAGGCATCCTCTATTGTTGGACAACCGTACACGGTGTTAAAAGACCACAGCTTGCTGCAGCCCTTTTTTGAGCTGGAAGATCAGGAGGACGCCCTCGTAACCATTGATCACAAACAATTTATCGTCAGCAGTCAAAGCATCCGCCGCAGGCATGAGCATTTAGGCTTCGTTTGTACGCTAAAAGACGTGACCGAAATCCAACGCTTGCGAACCACGCTTACTTTGCGCGGTCATACAGCGACCTACTCCTTTTCCGATATCAAAGGACAAAGTCAACCTCTACTCCAAGTCATCGAACTCGGCAAAAAGATGGCAAAAAACAATCAAACGATTCTACTGACAGGCGAAAACGGAACGGGTAAAGAGTTGTTCGCTCATGCCATTCATCAGCACTCGCTACGCAAAAACGGCCCCTTTGTCGCAATCAACTGTGCCTCCTTGCCGGAAAACCTGCTGGAGAGCGAGCTGTTTGGCTACGAAGACGGTGCCTTTACAGGAGCACGAAAAGGCGGAAAGCCCGGACTGTTTGAGCAAGCGGACGGTGGGACGATTTTTCTCGATGAGGTGGGGGACATCTCTGGGGCCATTCAGGTCAAGCTGCTTCGCGTCCTGCAAGAAAAGCAGGTCATCCGCGTAGGCGGTACAGGCATTCTCTCTGTGGATTGCCGCATCATCGCTGCTACCAATCGTGATTTGGAAGACGCTGTTACCCAAGGAGGCTTTCGCGAGGACCTGTTCTATCGTTTGGCTGTCCTGCCAATCCAGATTCCCGCTTTGCGTGAGCGAACCAGTGATATTCCCCTTCTTATCGACGAGCATCTGGAGCAGCAAGGCATTCGCAAATCATGGTCGCCAGAAGTGATGGAGCTATTCTATCGCCATGACTGGCGGGGGAACATTCGGGAACTGAAAAATGTCGTCGACTATGCCATTACGGTAAGCGAGCATCCTGTCATCGGTATTCAGGATCTCCCCAAACGATTGACAGATAGCCTGTTTCAAAAGCAGCAGACGGCTTCTATCCCCAAGTTGGACGACAACCGCGACCTGGATATTTTGTATTGCTTGCATCATTATTACGTATCCAACAAACCAGTCGGGCGTTATCAATTGGCGCACTCCCCTGAACTACAAGCCGTAGGCTGGACGGAGAGTGCACTGCGACACAAGCTAAAACTGCTAGAGCAGCAAGGTTTAGTGCGTTCAGGAACAACCCGACAAGGAACCTCCATCACCCCCACGGGTATTGAATTGTTGCGAAAAAACGGGCGGATTTAGCTTCCGCCCAATGAATAATAGGATGTATTAGGCTGCATAAAACCTAATAAACATTCCTAAAACTCGTTTTCTTCCCTTGCCTTGCCTTAGAAAATCCACTGAAAACGCTTATATTCGGGAAATTTCGACACTTGGCACGACCCTTGCTAGTCATAAGCAAAAAAAAGCGAGGTGACCTCATGTCTACACATCCATTGAAACCTGCAAAGAAACGTTTTTCTGTGCCGCATACCTATGCCATCCTCTTTATCATCATCATTTTGGCAGCCCTAGCTTCCTATGTGCTCCCGGCTGGTGAGTTCGAACGCGTCAAGGACGTTGCCTCAGGCAAGACCGTCGTCGTCAACGGCAGCTACCATCCTGTAGAAAGTAATCCGGTCTCGTTCTTTGACATGTTCAAAGCGATTCCAGAAGGGATGCAAAAAGGAGCACAAATCATTTTCTACATCTTTATTGTAAGCGGTGTATTCGGAATCATCCGCCAGACTGGAGCGATTGAAGCCGGGATCAATAAAGGTGTCCGATACTTGGAAGGGCGGGAAAAGCTGCTCATTCCTGCTTCCATGTTCCTCTTCTCCATCGGTGGCTTCACGATGGGAATGGCAGAAGAAAGCATCATCTTCGTTCCGATCGGTATCGCGCTCGCTCGTGCAATGGGCTTTGATGCCGTAACAGGTACGGCCATGATCACCATGGGGGCGGCAGCCGGCTTCATGGGCGGAATGATCAATCCATTTACGGTTGGGGTGGCGCAGTCGCTCGCGCAATTGCCGCTCTTCTCAGGTCTTACCTTCCGTGCTGTTGTGTATGTCTTCGTACTCGGTTTTGCCATCTGGTACGTCATGCGCTATGCGTATCGTGTGAAAGCAGACCCGACCAAGAGTGTGCTTTATGGCGTAGAGAATCACGAAAGTCAAGAACAGGAAACAGTAGACATCCCAGATCTGAATGCACGCCACAAGCTCGTGTTCCTGGTAATGGTCTGTGGTCTCGCCTTCAACGTATACGGTGTATTCAAGTACGAATGGTTCCTGACAGAGCTTACCGCTTCCTTCCTGATCATGGGCCTGGTTGCTGGTCTCGTCGGAGGTTTGTCGGTTAACACGCTGTTTGATTCCTTCGTCGCTGGTGCGAGAGCCGTTACGTTTGGCGCACTGATCGTCGGTTTTGCCCGTGCGATCACGGTCGTCTTGGAAGACGGTAAAATTATCGATACGATGATTAACAGTCTTACTTCGGCGATTAGTCATTTGCCAGATGCCGTAACCGTCATCGCCATGTTTGTGATTCAAGCCTTTCTCAATCTCTTTATCTCTTCCGGTAGTGGACAGGCAGCGACAACGATGCCAATTATGGTGCCGATTGCTGACTTGCTTGGCATCCAGCGTCAGGTAGCGGTTCTTGCCTTCCAATACGGTGATGCGGTCACCAACTCCATTATCCCGACTTCTTCTGCGTTGATGGGTTATCTGGCTGTTGCAGGCATTCCGTATGAGAAATGGGTCAAATTCATTTGGAAACTGCTAGCTGGTTGGGCCATTATCGCTTCAATCGCGCTCATTGTAGCAGTGACAATCGGCGTTTCGTAACAAATAAGCTTTTCACAAAAATGGCTGCGTCAAGTGGATTGGCGTAGCCTTCGCTTCACTTACCGACTACTCACGAACAAACCGATGGAGGAACCATGCGCACAACGATCAAACAATTGCAGCCCGCCATTTTTTCTCTATACGAGCATTTACACCAGCATCCGGAGATAAGCTGGGAGGAAATCCAAACCACCTCATTCATTGCTGACTTTTTGAAAAAACACAATTGCCGTGTCACTACCTTTGACGACGTGACGGGAGTTGTCGGCGAATGGGGCGATCTGACGCCAGGAAAATTCACTGTAGGCGTACGAGCAGACATGGACGCACTCTGGCAAGAAGTGAACGGCGTCTTTACGGCGAACCATTCCTGCGGACACGATGCGCATATGACCATGGCATTAGGCGTCCTGATGGTATTGCAAGCAATGGACGTCCAGCTCCCTGGGCGCCTGAAGCTCATTTTCCAACCAGCAGAAGAAAGCGGAAATGGCGCACTTGCGATGGTGAACAAGCACGTAGTGGACGATATTGATTTTCTATACGGTGTCCATCTTCGTCCCATACAGGAAATCCCGCGCGGCACTGCTGCTTCTGCCATTTTGCACGGGGCGGCTGGAACGATATCCGGGCAAATTAAAGGTGCCGATGCTCACGGTGCACGGCCTCATCTCGGAGTCAACGCTATCGAGGTAGCCACTGCAATTGTCGAGCAGTTAAAAGGCATTCATCTCGATCCGCTCGTCCCTTATTCCGTCAAAATGACGCAGCTTTCCGCCGGCAGCAAAAGCAGCAATATCATTCCGGGCTCGGCGCAGTTCCACTTGGACCTGCGGGCACAGACGAATGAAGTCATTCACGCCCTATTTGCCCGTGTCGAGCATATTTTGCAGCACGTTTCCCGTCTCTATGAAGTTGATCTGTCTTACGAGATCACCGAACGCGTCTATGCGGCGGAAGTGAACGAAGAAGCGAGACTGATCATGGCGGATGCCATTACCCAAACCTTGGGGGCAGAGAAGCTCGAACCACCGATTCAAACACCGGGCGCGGAAGACTTCCACTACTACACTAAGGAACGTCCACAGCTTCGCGCGACCATGCTTGGTTTAGGCTGTGGCCTGACACCAGGACTTCATCATCCGCAAATGACTTTTGAAAAAGAAGCACTGCTTGACGGCATCGAGATTTTGGCAAGAACGGTACTGAAAACGTTTGAGCGACAATCCATATGAACGGTTGAGGAGAGATGAACATGAAAATCGAACGCGTGGACCTGCAACGAATCAAAATTCCGTTGAATTCCCCTTTTGAGACGAGCATGGGAGTCGAAACCCACAAGGAATGCATTCTGGTGCGTGCATACAGCGGTGCCTATGTCGGGTTCGGCGAAAGCGTCGCGATGGACGTCCCTGTTTACAATGAGGAAGATGTCGATACGGTTTGGTACATGCTCGAAAAGTATTTGATCCCGCAGCTATTTTCACGGGAGATCGAGCATCCTGATGACGTATCCCGCCTCTTCTCCTGGATGCGCCGCAACCACATGGCCAAGGCCGCTTTGGAAGGTGCCGTCTGGGATTTGTACGCCAAAATGAACGGCCTCTCCCTCTCCCAAGCATTGGGCGGAACTCGTACGACGATTGACGTCGGTGTGAGTATCGGAATCGAGCCGACCATCGAAAAGCTGCTGCAACGCGTAGAAGGCTTCATTCGTGACGGCTACAAAAAGATCAAGGTGAAAATCAAACCGGGCTTTGATGTCGAGCCAATGCGTGCGATCCGCAACACATTTGGACCAGACGTTCCTCTGATGGCTGACGCAAACTCTGCGTATACGCTGGCTGACATGGAGATGCTGAAGGCTTTGGATGGCTTCGGTTTGATCATGATTGAACAGCCATTGGCTCATGACGATATCATTGACCATGCGACCTTACAAAGAGAGCTGAAAACGCCAATCTGCCTCGACGAAAGTATCCATACGGTGGAAGATGCCCGCAAAGCACTTGAGCTCGGCAGTTGCCGGATTATCAACATCAAAATCGGTCGCGTAGGCGGACTCACCGACGCCAAGAAGATTCATGATCTGTGTGCGACACGCGGCGTACCAGTATGGTGCGGAGGAATGCTGGAGGCAGGGATTGGACGTGCGCACAACATCGCGATGGCTTCGCTTAGCAACTTCACGATTGCCGGCGACACATCCCCTTCCCATCGCTACTTTGCGGAAGATATCGTGACACCTGTCATCGATTTTGCAGCACCTGGTATGCTGGCTGTACCGACAACTCCAGGAATCGGTTTCGACATCAATGAATCTGCTATTCGCAATGCCCTGATCGAGCATAAAAGCTACTATGCAAATCAAGAGTCTACTACCACTGTCATTCCAACCTGGTAGACGACACTCAATCGAAGTGAAAAAGAACAGAGAGTGCCTATTGGCCTCCCTGTTCTTTTTATTTAGGTGATTGTATTAATCCGTAATCGTCAAAAGCTTGCACAAGTGCGGAGGAATGCTGGAGGCAGGGATTGGACGTGCGCACAACATCGCGATGGCTTCGCTTAGCAACTTCACGATTGCCGGCGACACATCCCCTTCCCATCGCTACTTTGCGGAAGATATCGTGACACCTGTCATCGATTTTGCAGCACCTGGTATGCTGGCTGTACCGACAACTCCAGGAATCGGTTTCGACATCAATGAATCTGCCATTCGCAATGCCCTGATCGAGCATAAAAGCTACTATGCAAATCAAGAGTCTACTACCACTGTCATTCCAACATGGTAGACGACACTCAATCGAAGTGAAAAAGAACAGAGAGAGCCTATTGGCCTCCCTGTTCTTTTTATTTAGGTGATTGTATTAATCCGTAATCGTCAAAAGCTTGCACAAATTTCGCTCGGCATGAGCTCTCTTCTCTGGCGGAAACCGCTTTAGCAGATCCAACGCAGCATACGGAAGCTTCAATGCATGAGGATCGCTGTATAGCCTTTCCCAGTATAGCGGTGAAAAAATTTCATCAAACGCTGGCTCCTTCACCTCATCCTCCAAAGTAAACGGAGGAACATGGCGATTCAAATAGATTTGAAGACGATGGTTTACGATTCCAGGCTTCACAATATCCTCATAACCGAATCGTTCCAGATCTGTTAACGCATGAGCATGTGTGATGTTATGGACGACCTCGCTCGCCAAATGATAGCGTACCCCGTTAATATCACGCGGTGGTATAACCAAATGTAGCTCGTCAAACGCCCGCTCTGCCATTTCTGCAGTTGTATGGTAAGGCGCAACTTCGTCTTTGACATCATCAATCGTCATGCCATGGTAATTCTCGATGCCCCAATAACGGTCTAACCTGTCTTCTGTCGTCGCTTGGAGAATCTTGACCAGTCCGTTCACCACAGTCGGAGTGATCATATCAGGGCGTTCGCGCAGTGCTTTTAATGCCAACACACCTAGTGCTAGTCCATGACCTGAGGTCCGCAGTTGCTTCACATTTTGCTGGAGGCCATCGATGACGTGCTGTAACAAGGAGGGATCAGCTTGTTCGTCTTGATCTAGTGGAACAAACCATTCAGGTTTTTGCTTGCGGAAGGACTCGCATGTCCGCTCAATGCCCTCTTTTACATGTTCAGGGAGATCGTGCTCACGATCCATGAAGTACCCTGCCAATAAAGCTGCCCCATAATGACCGTCGAACCATCCTGCTCGAGCTGCACGTGCCATTCCCGTAATGCCAAGCTCCAAGTAAGAATCAAGTAAACGCATGTAACTTCCTCCTTTTTCCATTTATGTACTCATCATATATTATACATTTTTGTTTGTAAAGTATTGTATTTTGGTTTTTCGCTCATATAAAAAAGGCCCCGTATATCCGGAGCCCTTCATTTAATCCAGTTTAAATTCTACTTCGTCTGTCTCTGGCTGATAATCGACAATCAACCCTCTTCCATTCATATACCACAACTCATCTTTTTCCATATAAAATGTGATGCCATCCTCTACTGTAGAAATGCCGATTTCATTCGGCAACTCTTTGGCAATCCCCATCGAGAATGAATCCTGAACCGTACTAACGCCTCCATACCGGACAAAAAAACGAATGCTGTCTCCTTCTTTGCATCCCCATTCTTCCCGAAACCATGCTACCGCTGCTTTAGTGATCGTCATGTTCATTAGTACGCCACTCCTCTCTGCTAATAGTTTACCTCAATTTAGAGATATTTGAAACATAAAAGTATATTAAATGGAATTGCTCTACTATTTGAAAAAAGAACCGATTCCCTACTCTGGGAAAACGGTTCTTTCCATCTGATTAAGGCTTTATTGGAAGTGTAACCAAAAAACTCGTTCCGATACCTACCTCACTGCTAACCTGAATCTTTCCGTGGTGCGCATCCACGATCCATTTGGCAATGGAAAGCCCCAAGCCTGTTCCTTCTGTCGCTCGAGAGCGCATTTTATCCACCCGAAAGAAGCGATCAAACAAATACGGAATATCCTCTTTGGAAATCCCGATTCCACTGTCTTTTACGAGAATCGAAACGCGGCCGCCTTCCTTTTTGCAAGAGACATAAATCCGGCCGTCTTCGTTCGTGTACTTCAAGGCATTGTCCAGCAAGATGACCATGAGCTGATGCAGACGTTCTTGGTCTCCCACCATCTCAATGGGTTGCTGGATGTCTGTTTCGAGACGAATTTCCCGTGCAATGGCAAGTTGTGCAAACACCTGGGTGCATTTATTCGCGACTTCGTCTAAGCGCAGCGTTTGATTCATAATCTGCAACTCGTTAGAATCACTGCGAGCCAGTGTGAGCAAATCAGAGACGAGCTTGCTCAAACGCTTGGCCTCCTGCATCCCAATCATGATTTTTTCGCTTTCCTGTTCAATCGTATGATCCGGGTGTCTGAAAAGCCTCTCCAGATTGACCATGATGGCCGTGAGGGGCGTCCTCAGCTCATGAGAAGCATCGGCAATAAACTGCTGTTGTTTTTCCCACGAGACTTGGATCGGGATGAGTGCCCTTCTCGCCAAAAACCACCCAGCCACGATCGCAATGACAATACTGATAATGTCGCCGATCATGACAACGTACAGCAAGCTGTCCAGCATGTTTTGCTCAGGTGCCAGATTGTAAATTAGTTGAAACTGGTACGCGGTCTGTATCCGATTACCTACAACGACCTTTTTCGGAACGGTAACTGTCTGCACGCGATAGACTTGTCCATTCACAGTTTTCGTTTCGATTCCGTCTGCTTTTCCGTTATGCTGGAATTCTGCATACTCCTCCGGCTCCAGCCGGTCACCAAAAGCAGTCCCGATGACACGCCCAAAGTTATCCCAGACGAGTAAAACATATCGGCGATCCAGATCGTTAAATTTTTTCCTCTCCTGACGGTTGTATGGAAAAGGGTCGTCTTCAATTCGATGGAGACGAGGCAATGAATCAACTGCCAGCCTCTGACTGACTTTGGTCATTTCTCGGTCCACCTGCGAATAGAGACGGTACTTCATCGTGTAGTAGACTGCACTCCCCAGCCCGTTTAACAAGAGAAGCACCACTACTACGTTCAAGGTTACGAGCCGAATCCTCGTTTTTCGAAACATCATTTGTCTTCCTTTTTCAAAATGTAGCCCACATTGCGGATTGTTCGGATGAAGCCTTCGTAAGCACCCAGCTTCTTGCGCAGGTAGTGGACATACAAATCGACCACTCCGTAATTCGCTTCTGAATCAATTCCCCATACGCGGTCAAAAATTTGCTGGCGCGTCAATATTTGCTCCCGATTTTGCAGGAAGTACTTGAGTAGCTCGTACTCCTTCGTGGTTAACTTCATCGGCTCATCATCAACAAACCCGTCATATTCATTTATCTTCAGCGATAGAGGACCGTATGCCAACTCGCCTTCTACGTTCTGTTTCCCTTGTCGGCGCAGAAGGGCTCTCACTCTCGCCGTCAATTCTTCGGCCGCAAAAGGCTTGACCAAATAATCATCTGCTCCGGCATCCAATCCCTCGACTCTCGACTCTACGCTATCTTTTGCCGTTAAAAATAATACCGGCGTCATTATACCTTTTGCACGCAACGTTCTCACCAGTGAAAGACCATCCATTCCTGGCATCATAATGTCTAGGACCAACAAATCGTAGATGCCGCGTTCCGCCAACAACAAGCCGTCATCTCCGCGCTCTGCCTTATCCACCTGATATCCTTCATCTGTCAGGACTCCTGCAATTGTCTGAAGCAGCGCTTTTTCATCCTCCACTGCAAGAATAAGCATATTGATCCCTCTTTCATTTGAAAAAGCTGTATGTCATTCAGCATAGCATAATCGACTGGAATCACAATAATGACCACGCTCGCCGATCTCGGCTGTGCACACGCTCCTTTTATTAGAGCATGTATTTTTTTGAATCAGATTTGTAGGTGCTGGCGTAAATACAAAAAAAGCTGCATTCTCCATTACTTTTTACAAGTAATCGGGAATACAGCTTTTCGTCTCATTCCTTCAAAACTGAATACGCATGATTGCTAAGAATTTGTGGA
>NZ_LMPN02000012.1:0-4300 GCF_001423865.2 Brevibacillus sp. Leaf182
GAACCCGGCGACCGCCGACAAAATCAACAGACTTCCATCTATTCGTAGGATCGAATCGGTTGTATACTTCCTTTGCCATCGTTACCCTCCTTACAGCTCCAAAATATACTCAATGCTTTCGCGATGGGTGACTTCCCGTTGCAGTGGCGATTGATTCGTTACAGCTAACAGGAAACCCATATCCTTCACTTCATCCGGTTTGACTACCTGTTTATTTACCGGTGACCCATCTACCAAGATCGTGCCCGCGTATACTCCTGTTTGACGATAATTACATATTGGAAACTCGTCATACCTCAACCATGCCTGTACATATAGCCAACGGCAATCCATTGCCCGCGCTTCAACTTCCTCAATGAGGCGCCACTTCTGGCCAAGTTGTATGATCGTTCCATTTGTATCGTCTGGCGTTACAAACCTCACTTGGTCAGCTCGCTTCAACGCAACAATCTCTGTCATGGTCTGACCATAGGAGACATCTGGAACCTTCTCAGGGTTTTCAGGATTCCACGGAGACGTTTTTCCCACAGCGATAAACACATTCTTGTCCTTGAACAGATTAAAGGTCTGATACGTTTTCATGCCTTTTACATCACTTGTTTTTGAAGGCAACTCCTACACCCCCTATATTGTTTTCGTAACCTTTGATTGTTGAATATAGAACACTTCGTCAGCAAATGTTACGTCATCCGTAAAAAATACATTCGGTGACCACCAACTATTGCGGTCATGTTTGATGTTTTGAAATGAATAATGGGAACGCGAGTGGGTTGTCATTTTTTCCTTACCGCTCAACTCATCATCCCCATGGTCAGTGGTAAGGATTGCCCCATATCTATCCATGCTTTGACATGCCGATCCTCGTTCATACTCGATCTTGTGAGATAACGCAATCGAAAATAAATATCGAAAGCCTGCTGGTCCCATTAATTTGACAATTCCTTGTGCTACACCAAGTGTCTCAGGCGTTGTAAAGATGACTGCTGTTAACGGGGCAAATTCCCAACCATCTGCCATTACTCCAAACTCAGAGAGTTCAACACCATCCTCAGGCATGAGGCGATAAGATTCTTGTAAGCCATATCCTTGTGAAAGAATGGATTCAACTGTCATTCTGCCATTGGTTGCTCTTAGCTTTGCAAGCAGGTCCTCATCATCGGCAGCGTCAAGTTCACGCCTCCAAAATTCCAGTGAGTCCTTATGCATCAGATGAAGAAAAAACGCCTTCCAAATGTCGCTATCCATTGGCAAAAAGTCGGCAGCGGCACTCATAATCGTGCGCATATGCCGACTTTTTTTATAGTAACTAGGTAGTTCACTCATTAGAGCATTAACCTGATCTTCGTTCATGTGATCGTCACCACCGCGTCAATTTGAGCATCTGGCCTTAGTGTAATGCTCGCTGTTGGTAATATAATTTTGGCATCCGTTGCGCCAGCCCCAACTAATACAGCAAATATCTGCGCTAAAAATAGCGTTCCTCCGACTCCAATCGAATTGGTATATGCCAGTATTGTTTGTCTGGCTTTTTCTTTGTCTATTCCCGTTACCACAACTTCAATGGGTACAGTTTGTCTACTGACATGTCTAACGACAAGATCAAGCCCTGGTGTTTTACGGCGATCAATTAATTCTCGAACTGTCTCCAATAAGTTAGGGATGGTGCCACCAACAACTAGGTCAGCAGTTCCGATCCCTCTTATCAGGTTCAGTCCCCTTGCGTAGTTTACACCAGGTATTGACAACGCCCAACGCTCATAGTCAGATAGCGCTCCACCACGCTCAGGGTTGCGTTTATGGCGCAATATTCGGTTGCGTAAATCCTCCGTAGGCTCGTTTTTATCCAGAGCTAACCCGTAATCTATTGCCATGAGCTCTAGGTACTTCCTCGTTGCAGTTACAGCAAATGCCTGTTCGATAATCTTGCCTCGTTCCGTCTGATGCTTAAAAAGCGCTTTTGCAATCGGAGCAAGAGCATCGTATATAATCGAGCCTTCACTTCTGTCTACATCTTCTTTGACAGTTAGAAGCATGTCATATAAAATTCGTTCGAAAGTTGAGCTTTCCAAAAAGCTAAGATCAGTTTCAGACATCGATCACCATCTCCAACACCCCTTCCTCGGTTATAATTTCAAAGAAAATTTTCAGGATGTTACTTTCCCACTGGAAGGAGAATTTTTCACACCGTTCTATCCCATGCAAATATTCCAAAGCTTCGCGTACTAATCGCTTCGCCTCTGCCTGTTTCCACGCTCTCGTTCCATCACTCCTAATCACTTCTTTCAGTTCATTCCCATAATCTGAGGAATAAATAGAAAACATATAGCGATCTGTATGTAATGCTTTTGTAGCTTTTTGGAGCAATGCTTCTTCTCCATCAATCATTACTGACTTGCCGTCAGGCCGCACGGCAAACTGCCCTGTTTCGAAATCAAACTTATACGTTCTGAGAACATTTTTAATTGGGCGTAGTTCCTGAGTGGGGCTATCATCTATCACTGGGAAAACCGGAAAAATACTCATGGGCGTTTCACCCTATCTAGGATGTAATAGGCAGAGTCCACAGATAACACGTGAACTTTATCATTTAACTTCAAAACGTCCTCAAATTGCAGTAACAAATAGTTATGTTTAAACGAGGTAAACGGCGCAGCCAAGTCATCCGTGTCTAAAAAATCTTCCTTTTTCATGTCACCCAAATCACGTTCTGCTTTTTCTTGATGGGCAATCGTGACAATTCGTGTATGTCTCGTCAAATGTTCTAAGACAGTAATAAAATCCTTCCCGATCGGTTCTGTCATACCATCTATCAAGATTTTCAAATCGGGTGGAGGCTTAATGACAGTTGCCAACTCTATCCGAATATCCTTTGGGGGTGGATTTGCCCCGCCGGCCCCTTGTGTTTGATTGGCACCTGAAAGCACTTGGGCAAGCTTTTGATAGCCATTCACCTTCCATTCACCTCCATCTGCAAATCGAGTTTCATTTCATGGTAGCCAGGTCGTATCGTATGGCTGTCGCTGAAAACAGTAAACACCCCTTGTAGCTTCGTGACTTCCTCGTAGACTTCAATTTTTGTCCCTGCAATGACGTCATCGATGCCCAAGGAAGTAACGGAAGCCTGCTCCTTAACTCGGCTTAGATTCTGCAATTCTTGCTTAGCCACTTCAATTTTGTTTCCCCGGTCTTCATCTTGTATTTCTATAACCTTAACAAGATGTCCGTACCTTTTAGCGTTGGTAGAATCAACTTCATCATGTAAAACAGAAATGTATTCACTGTCGCTCCCGACCACTCTTACAACTGTTCTCATTTCTGCAATTGATCGTTTACGTTCAGCGTTTAATAGATTGCTTCCCTGTTGGACTTTCCACTGAATCGTTTGCCCTCGCTGTGTTCCGACATAAATCTTCCCTTGGTCAATCCAGCACCAATACCGAACACCAGTAGAGCGGTATACTTGATTGAGGACGTCTCCAACTGCATCCCATACACTCTTTCCGCGAATGACTTGTTTTTCCACGTCAGGCATTGCTCCTATGCCCCCAACGGGAATGCCATGCTGCGCGAAAATGCGTTTTAGAAGCTGATCGGCAGCTTCACCAGTTGAAACCACAGCTACATCGTTATTGAGTAAATAAAAGCCGAAATCATATGCTACTGCGTTGATATCTCCTTTTGCTGTCCTTCCTAAGTCAACAATCATTCCTGTGAAAAGTGAACGTGGAGTGCCGGACATAAAGGAAATCAACTCTATCAGGTCGCCTTCTTCTACATTCACATCAGGCCAAAAGCGATCCCGTCCATTGTTGGTTTTAACAGCCAGAGTACGCTTTGCTTCCTGACGACTTCCGGACCATGTTGCTTCTGAGAAAGGAAGGCGAAGCGCTTGCTTACCCGGCTTTTGGAATCGAACCTCGTAATGATATTTTGGCAGCATCAGTCTCCCACCTTTCCGTCGAAGATTTCATCGTGAATGATACTTGTCAACCAATGATTTTTTTTCTTCTTTTTTCTTGGTGGCTGACACCTTCGCTTTTCGTGTATCCGGTCGTTTCCCTTTACCTGTTGTTTGGAAAGGAATACTCACATCAGTACTCTCCATGGTCACAAACCGATACTCTTTCAATGCCAACTTGAAATCTATGTCAAACCCGTCCCATTCATAAGAAAAATCACGTATGGTCACAGCAGCATTGATTTCACTACCTGTCACCGTAAACCGAATGGGGTAGCCCGAATTTTTCCACCGTTTTAAAGTCTCCACGAATTCTTCGGGAGACGGAAAACCGTCGTATTC
>NZ_LMPN02000012.1:4384-15785 GCF_001423865.2 Brevibacillus sp. Leaf182
AGACGAAGCTTTTCAACGTTATTGTTCCAGGTTAGCCAGAACTCCAGATGCTTGAATTTCATCTCCCTTACCTCCAATAAAAAAGACGCCCTACATTTTTGTAGAGCGCCTTCCTATTTACTTGAATTTAATTGCGGTACCGTAGGCTATTTGTAGAGAAGCCTCGTATTGATATCTAAAACAAATTATGGCGTCTGCGCCTTTTTCCTTCGCTTTTTCAGCCAATGCCTTTGTGGTAACCTCTGGATCGACTTTTAATTTGAAAGTCGTCGCTGTCACTAATCCAATGAGGTCATATGGTCTATCAATAGAATCTGTCGTGGTGATAAGCATGTCCAGTTCCTGTTCAGTCTCTTTTTTTCCGCCAAAGATGCCCATTAAGGTTTCCTCCCCATCAAAAAGTACGAGAATATTTTACCTTTTATTCAAGCACAACGGTACCTGTTCCAGATAAAACGTGTTTTACTTTCTCTGCAAGCATAATTGCAATTCGCTCACATAGGTTCTCTAACTCATCCTCAGTGTTCTCGATTGTTGATTGCAAGGTCAATTGAATCGTGGGATGAAAGTCAATATATAGGGGAGCTGGCTGCTCATTTGGACTTGTGTATCGTGTCTGACTTCCACTTGTTATAGAAGGTGTATAACTTGGAACCTGACTAAAAGTGCTATCCAGCGCTGCAGTTAATGAATCACTTGAGGCTTCAACACCTATTGCCATAGTCTCAGGAATAGCCATTCCACTATCTGTAAGGCGAGAAAAAGGACCCAGCTCAGCATCAGAATGTGGTAAGAATTGATCAGCCCATTCTAGTGCACTGGCAATAGCATTTGCTACTTCGTCCTTAACAGATAAGATCCCGTCAACGATTGTCAGTATGATTTTTTTGCCGCTATCAAACAAGCCACTTATCCACCCATCAAACCAGCCGTCGATCGTAGTAAAGGCGTTGAAAAAAGTTTCCTTGATTGTCTCCCATGCCCCCGACCAGTCACCTGTGAGGAACTGGATAAATGCTGTGAACAGCCCTTTCCAGAATTCAAATTGCATTTTGAAATATGCTGTAATTCCATCCCACACTGCTAATCCCGCATTTTTAACCCATTCCCACCCTGCAACTATATACGCACTGACCATATCCCAGTTGTCATAAAGCCACCAACCGACGGCAATTAAGGCTATGACTGCTGCAATTATGAGAAGAATAGGCCATAGTGCAGTTAGCGAAGAAAGACTGAATCCCATCATAGCTACCTGGGCGGTTCTCAATCCAATCGTTATTGGCCCCCACAAACTAGCAAGTAATACTAGTGGACCCACTACCATAGCAAGTGCAGCAACAACCATCAGGAATGATACAGCTACCTTCGTGATAAACGGATGCTCTTTTGTAAAAGTCCCAATCCCTTTAGCAATCTTTGCAAGAAGTCCAACAATTGGTTTAGCCACTTCTAATACGGAGTCACCTATCGGATCAATTGCCAACTTCATTTCGTTTGCCATCGCTTGCCATTCATTCGAAACTTGGCCAACTATTTCAGTTGTTTTTCCTGCAAAATCTTCAAGTGGACCAGCATTAAGCATGGACATTAAAGCATCCCGTCCAACATCTTCATACTGAGTTCCAAAGACGTTTCCCAAGACGTCATCTTGTAGCTTTTGATCCTTGATAGAAGCTATTCCTGCGGTGATCGTCATGATCGCATTTTCTGCCTCTTTTCCCCCAGCTTTGATTTGATCGAGCATTTTGAACAGTTTATCCTCACCGAAAATACCTTCAAGAGCGCCCAAGGCTTTCTCATCCAGCGCTTTGTTCAATCGAATACCGAACGACTCTTTGAACGCATCTCCCAGCTTGTCAAAATTAAATGCCTTTTCAGCTCCTGCAACGAACATCCCCATCATTTTTTCAGCACTGATACCTGCCTCCGCGAATTGTGGTGAGTATTCCCAGATTGTATCGAGTAAATCATCTGCCTTGTCACCCACTCGTTGGTAAGCTGCCGTTATCATGTCCAATCCTTTAATTGGGTCAGTAGCCCATTGCCCCTGCATCATATCCAACGCTTTTGCAATGCTTGCTTGATCAAGATTACCGAAAGAAGCCTTTTCAAGTGCGAGAGCACCTTCAGCCACTTTCCCGATCTGTTCGTCTGTACCTTCTAAAAGTTGGCGAAGCCTTCCATACGATTCAGCAGCTTCCAATGGCGTTTCTACCAGACCTGATGCGAAAACCCCTTTGGAGCTTTCTGACAAGCTCGACATTTCAGCGTCAGTAGCACCTACATTCGCCTGTAAAATGCCAAGAGCCTGATCCATGTCGTGCGCTGCCATAGCAGCCGTAGACAATCCGGCTGTAACGACCGCGCCTCCTGCTGTTGCCAGCCCGCCAATTTCCTCAAGGTGTCCTGCTACGGCATCTACATGTTCAAGTGATGCTGCTGCTTCATCACCAGCTTTTGCAGCTTCACGGAGGGCTCTTTCCAGCCTTGAAGCCCCTTTACCATCAATGGCACTGGCTTCTTGATCTACATCAGAAAGTTCCCGGGATAGTCTTGTTGCTTGCTGGTAAGTGTCATCCAAGGCACGTTCCATTTCCCTGATCGCGCCGTCATCCATGTTTTCAATAGCATCTTCCACATCACTTGCAGCATCTTCCACATCATCGAAAGCATCTAGGGTTTTGCCGAGCAAACGCAGGAGAGAGGTAAGTTGCCGACTTATCTTGTCTTCAAAGGCAAGAGTTGTTGTCGCTGCCATTGGTTATCTCCTCCTCCCCTTTACCCGCCGACCCTTTTGTCGTTCTAGTTTCTTTGCCTGCTCTGCTTTACGCTCCATTTCCATCGCTGTGGAAACCAAGACGAACTGTTTTTCGCGTTCTGGTAGGCATAGAATTTCTGACGGTAGCCTTTCTTTCTCTTGCCAGATATAAGAAAAGAGAGCCAACTCAGGACTCTCTTTTATGAGTTTTTTACCTCTTCCTCAGCCTCCTCATCATCCGAGAAATCGCTGATCTTAGAGATTGCCTCATGAAGTGCATCAATTTCATTCGGGCTGAAAATGCAAGGGACTACATCGACAGCAGCAATCTTACCGAACTTCGCAAGCACTTGTTGAGAATCGATGCGAAAATCTGTACGATCCGTATCGATACCTGCAATGATGATCTCTGCTTTCAAACGCAAGTCATCAAACTCCACTTTCCGTTCTGCTTTACTCTTCTTACCGGATACAGAGACCTTCAACGCTGCCTTTCTTGCTTTGAAATACACTTCACCGGAAACCGATCGGATCGGCAACTTGACGCCTTTCTTTTTCCAATCCCATACGTCCTTTACGACTTCTTCCGTATTCATGCTTAAAAAATCTTCCATCGTCAAAAACTGACTCATTTGATGTTCCTCCTTGGAATAGCCCTGATTTTTTTAAATAAACTCGTAGTCGTCAACTGTACCTTCGAGGGATGTATCTTCATCTAGTTCACCGTGGCTCCATTTTGCTAATGACAGTGAATCGGGGCAAAAACCAGTCACAGCGACGCGATACTTACCAGCAATTTTGTCGTCGAGTTCCCCAATGAAATTCACTTTCTTTTCAGGGTTTGCTGCAATTTCCATGATGAGTTGCTGGATATCCGATGTACGTTCAAATGTAGCAGTCATGCTAACAGATGATGCCAGCACACGATGTCTTTTCCGAAGCATCCCAGCCCTCTTACTTTCTCCCTTCTCAAATTCCTCAGTGAGCTCGAAGCCAATACACTCGGGGAGTTCCCTTCCATTCTGGTCGTAAAAATGCCCATGGGTACCGGAATACGTTTCTTTCATGCTGTATCACCTCACTTCGATTTGTTGTAGATATAAATTTTTTCGAGCGCATCTTGATGGCGGAAGCCAGCAATGAAATGGCCTGCATTACGAGCAGGCGTGTAAATCGGGTCCTCCCCGTGATATTCCGGGTCTTCGATAAACTCATAATCATTCGCGATCACTTCCAGTGTGGCAAGGGGTCTGAAAACCTCTTGCTTCATCATCTGGCAAAAGGCAGCGCGGCGGGCAGGACTGTTGCTGTTTGGCTGCTGACGAATCCACTCCTTTCCTGCTTCCTCTTCTGCATGGAGAATGGTCTGGAAGGTGTCAGCCACCCGAATCTTGCCGTAATCTTTTGACTGATCAGGCCCCGGAATAGTCAAGGTATTTACAGGTTCCTGAATGATAACCTGCTGATTGTCCATGTTCAGCATGAGCACACCAGCTTGCACCATTTCAATTAAGTCCGTATCCGGGTCCCACTCATGTGTTAAGGATTCGAACGGGGTAATGTACAATGCCATCGTGTAATTAAGCGGCAGGGAAGCCATCAGGGATGCAATGTAAATTGCCACTTTTGAACTCGCATAGGTGTTGCCTTTCCAACGTGCTCCACTTCCTACATTGACAATAGCCATGTGGTTCACATCGGTAGATGCTTTCATGATGGTTTGCTTGTTTTTATCCCTTGTTTCATCGCCGCCGAAAACAAACTTGATGTAATTACCTAGCGCATTTTGCTGTTTAGTCCAGTCTTCTGCTGCCGCATTTAGGGCATGATCAGCAATTCCAAGGGTAAATACACCGTACTTGCCTTTCTGAGTCGCAAGCGCATTTTGATATGCCGTGTATTTTATTGCCTCCACACTGGTTCCACTGTTACCTCCAGTCAGGTTTACACCTGCTGTGGCTTCGGGAAGCGTATCAGCTATCTTTTTCAAGACAACAAACTCGCTATCACTGAAAGCCTGAACCAGCGCATCCACCGTCTTCGCTGCCCGACTGTCCACCAGCTCCGCTCCCCGATAGATCAGCAACTCTGTTTTTGTAGCATCCAACAAGCTTGGCTGCACGACGACTTTCAAATTGTTGCCAGCCTCGCCTTTGAACTTGGCTTCCACAAGTAATACATCAGTTGCATTACTCTTCAAAGTCACACTTGCGACAGCCGCACTATCCCCCGCCACGCGGTACAGCAAGACCTCTGTTGGATAAGGGTTAGCTGCCCAAATCAGATTAAATGCTTCTGTGACTCCGAAGATTTTCTCTGCGGAAACCTTGGATCGGACTGTTACAAATTCCCCGATTGGGCCCCAATCCGCGACGATTGGTAATGCAAGCTTTCCACGATTGCCGATTGTTGTTTGCTCTTTGATGAATGACTTCAAAAAAGAGTAGACACCGGATAAGACCTTGTTTTCTCCCAACTGATATTGTCCGGCCATTTACTTCACCTTCCTTTCCTTGAATTTCTTCACGAATTCCTCTGCCTGATCAACTGTCATCTCGTCTGGGGCATCAAAAAAGGTAGCAATTGCTTCGGTTCGGTTTAACCCGAACTTCTGCTCTGCTACCTGCAATATTTGTTCTTTTTTATAAGCTGGTTTATCCTGCTCCTGTTTGCGAGCCATAACGTTTGTCTCCTTTCCTAAGCGATTCATCGTAGCGTCTATGAATAACTTCTAACGGGTCGTAAACCACCGGAGTATAAAGGATATAAACGGTGTACTTCAATTCAAACGATCGGTCTAAGTTATCTGGCTTGCTCATGGTCAAACGACACTCTCGCAGATATCCCACTTGCTTCTTGT
Organism: Brevibacillus sp. Leaf182; assembly: GCF_001423865.2. Lineage (NCBI taxonomy): Bacteria > Bacillati > Bacillota > Bacilli > Caryophanales > Paenibacillaceae > Brevibacillus > Brevibacillus sp. Leaf182. The sequence goes on from NZ_LMPN02000012.1 coordinate 10,006, forward strand.
CCGGGCTGTAGAGTGGAAGAATCCAGCTCCGATCCGCAAGGTCTTGCCTGACAGCCAAAGATAACCTCGTAAGTTGCTCTATATCCTTTGCCATCAGAACAAAGTTCATTGTCCCTTTCTCTCGGTAGGCATCAGCACGCCGTGGTTCCGGAATACGAAATGGCTCTTCAACAAACCACATGGGCCGTTTAAAGTCCTTAGGTACAGAAAGATTCTCTGTTTGGATTCCTGTCAAAGAAAATAGCCAGTGTCGTACAGACAGCACATCATCACCCATCTGGAAACAGCCTCCTTGCTAAATCATCTAGCTCTTCTTTTACCAACTCGTCCATGATTGACTCAACCTCTGCTGTCGATCTCGCAAGATAGTGAACACCAGGCACGCGCTTCCCTTTCAAGATCATGCCGTCTGGATGATCAGGGACATAAATGAATTTTTCTCGATCCCAGTACCCCGGCACAAATTGCCCTTTCCTCTGAGTGAACCCTTCTTCCACGTAACGCGCATATGACAGGTTGGTGCCTACCGTGATTTCAGCTCGAAGCCCACTTAGGACCAAATCAAATACATTTTCCTTGTGACCAATAACCAGAGAGGCACGAAGAATCCCGTCCCGTACTGGAACCCTATCTTGAGCTCCCCGTAACACCTGCATACCAGCCATACGGGCAACACGATCCATAGAAACCTGTACTTCACGTTTGTTATGCTTTTTCAAACGTTTGTACATACGCTCCAGGTCTCTCTTATCTACCTTTGCCATTAGATTTCCGGTTCCTCTCCCGTGACAGTATCAATCATCGTAATCACTACTTCGTAATGATGTAAGCTTTCAGCGCCATAGACCGGATAAGGGAGACTCACTTTATACAGGTTGCCAGCAAATTCAGGTTGCTCAATCTTGAGCCGCATGCCTGCTTTCAAATCTGCATACAAAGTGTGCATGAGAAAGTCCTGAGGCGTCGCCTGTCGCCCTGTAAGCTGCTGAATGCGACCGGGGGAACCGGACGACACCCTGCAAGGCACATTCTGGGCCACACGGAGCCATTCTGACGACGTATTGCCACCCGTGAAGGGTTCAGGTTCCCCTCCGACATCGAGAAGGGTAAAAGAGTGGCAGAGAAGACGCTTGTATTCGGTTAGATCATCCACAGCTTCTGCCCCCTATTCTTGCTATATTTTTTGAGGATACCTTCGACTTTTGGATCATTGCTCACATAGGAAAACGTCTCCTGATAATCCCCTTGCTTGGTGCTGCTCAATCGTCGATCTTGGGCCATGTCTTTGACCACCATTGCAACGGCCAGTTTCAATTCAAGAGGGACAGGGTCAGGTACCGTCACCTGTCCCTCTACATAAACATTCGCCCGAAGAATGACTGGATCAAGTCGACTAGGCTCCCACGATGCAAATTCAGCATAAAAACTGATCAGCTCACTACTTGTCAGAATTGCCATCGGTGTTCACCGGTGTCTCTTCATCTGCCGCTGGGTCATCTTCCAGCTTGTATCCCAATGGTTCGTACACAACTTCAAATGCTTTCCGCGTCACTTTAATTTTTTTCTTTTCCTTGCCACCAGTGATTGTCAGCATATCATTTGGTTTTTTCATGAACGATTGCTCCTTTCAATAATTAAGGTGTTGGTACAAATCCGGTAGGACGCAGGACAGCAAATGCCCCTTCTTTGATTACAAGAAACGCAACTTGGAACGTAGCTTTCAATGCAACCATGTCTTGCTCAGCAAGAGAAAGAGGCTTCCCATCTGCTCCAGTAATGGAGTGGAGAGTCGCCTCACGTAAGATTTCATACTCGATATTTTTAAGAATGCCTGTCTTGGCCTTTTTGAAGTCACCAGCAATCAGGTCAGCTTTTGTTTTGTCCCAAGCACCATTTCTGCTGTACTCAATCGGCAGCGAATACAGTGAATCTTCAGCTACTCCTTCACGTACAGATGAAAGGTAAAGAGGATCACCTTGGCTATTTTTCAATCCACGCAAGGATGTCTTTAATCCGGTATGCCCAACAAACGCTCGTGGCTCTTGGTCATCGGCTTCAATCAGTGCCATGACGCTGTTTACATCATCGGCCAGATTCTGACCCGCGACAGAACCGCGAGTAAAGCTGTTCCCTATATTAATAGCTGCCCCCAAGATGTTAGAAGTAAACGGTGACTCTGTCCCCATGATCGTAGCTGCATCCAATTTAGTATGGAATGCTTCAACAATGTACGGCTTCAGTTCCTCAAACACATCGATTCGTGAGCGATCCAGTGCTTCCTTTGTCATTGGAATGATGACAGCCAGCTTCTTAGCGGTCAATGTAACTTGTGTCCAGGAAGCTGTCGAAGTTTTGATACGTTCTCCCTCCCCGACCCAGTAAGCTCCAGGCTTATCCAGAAATACTGGAATCTTTTTTGTTGCTGTTGTCATTGGTTCCAGTTCGGAAAGTTTCAAAATAGCCGAACCGCGGACTACATCCTTGATGATCTCTTGAGATGTCTCTTCCGGAATCAATCCGCTAAGGCTGCTGCTGAACGTTACTCCCTCATTGAATCTTTGCAAATCGAAATGAAGTGGTGCTTGCTTTACCAGTACCATGCTATTCATGAATGATTGCCCCCTTTTAGATGCGCTGCAATTTACGCAGGTCTGAGATATTTGGAATGGTAGACTTTTGATTGGCTGGTGGCTTTGCTCCAGGAGTAGTTCCCCGCGGTGTTTCATCTGCCTTCAACCACGGTTTAGAAGTGATCAACTCAGTAACATGCTTATCGATGTTTTTAACCTTGCCTGCATCCGTCACTTCCACCTTAGACAGATCAGCCAGACGAATCGCATCCGACAATTTATCTGGGTCAATCCCCTGCTTTATTGCCTCGAAAGTGAAGGCATTTTCAATCCGGAGGGATTGGATTGTACCATTTGCGTTCTTCAGGTCAGATTCCCGCTCTAACAGCTTTTGTTCAGCAGTTTTCTCAGCCTCTTGCTTTTGCTTATGGGAATCAACGATCCCCTTTAAGTCATCAGCCTTTTCAATGCCCAGCCCTTTCAAGAAGTCACTGACCGCTCCTTGTAGTGCGGAATCGTATTCCTCTTTTGAAGAAAAGGCTACCGCAGGCTTACTTTCCCCGCCCTTATCGCCGCCACCATTTTGTTGTGCGCCTCCGTCATTTGCTCCAGCAACTCCACCGGAACCACCGCCTCCATCGTTACCACCTTGCCCACCTTCCCCTCCGCCATCATTGAATCGTTGCAAACGGAATAACCATTGAGACTTTTTCACTTCGTTCCTTCTCCTTCCTGATTTTGAATTTCTAAAGACACATAATCCGGGTATTGCTGTGCTATTGCTTGAATCCCCAGCAACGCGGTTTGCATGATGGTAGAAACCCCAGCACATACAATGTCCTTTCCATGATCTGCATAATTGGCATGACCCACCGCATGTATTTTCATTTCACCATTGTCCAGATACGCTTGAATCTTGATCACATCGAACTCGCCTCCTTTCAGGCAATAAAAAAAACACCACGATTCCGTGATGCTACTCTGGCAGTCCCTTTTCCTTTGCCCACTCTTTATAGGTGCGTGCTGAAGTGTAGCCTCTCTCCTGATCAATCCGGTAAGAGCGCTCGCGTTCCAGCTTCTCCAAGACCTTCGATTTCATTACTGGCCGCCAGTACGATCGACAATTTGGATGATTTGGTATGCGTTCACCCTCACGCCCTGGATTGTCGGCTGTATCATAGTCAAGCGGATATCTCTTGCCGTCTAGCTTGCGGCACTCGGAAGAAGTCCGCTTGTCCAACGTGGCACAAAATTCCTTTTCACTCACAATATCTGAATTGGCTTGGTAAGCCATCGTTTGCCCTTGGGCAGCAGCCCGGTTTAGTTCTGTACGAGCAAGGCGTTGGGCGCTTGACCAACTCTCTGATGTTCTTTTCGTAATCTCCTTAGCTGTTCGGGTCACACCCCATCCCTGAGTTGCACCCTGAGTAATTACATCTTCCATGGCTGCCGCCAACAGGTCAGTACGCATGCGAATCCGTTTGGAAAAATGCCTGCCTTTCCATGGTCGCTCCAATGCAGCAAGTACCATCCCAATATTGATCTGCGGAAGCCGAACTTCTACTTGTGCATCCTGTTCAAGAAAATAGAGATGATGGAACAGGCTGAGCTTGTACTCTTCCGCCCATGTGATTCTTAGCTGCTGCTCTTCTTCCATGCGGAGGGTGTGCAAGATGGTTTTTATGCTTGTCATGATGAGGTCGAGACGTGCGGCGTTATAAATCAAAGACACTAACTCTTCCCCACTTTCAGCAAATCGGGCGTAGAGGTCAGTGATTTCTTGCACAATGCTTTTATTAGCTTTGGAGAACAGCTTTTTTAATTTAACTCCATGCTTTTCGATTCTCGCTTCCAATTCCTCTTGATAGCGTTCCTCTCTGCTCATGCAGCGTCACCGTCTGGACTGTTTTCATCGTCAGGGGGCGCGTCATCATAAATCGGCTCCTTGTTCTCCAATGCGTCGGGGTCGAGTATCCTCATTCTGCGTTCAGCCTCTTCGTCTTGTTCTTCAAGCAGTTTTTCACGAGATGCACGCGGATCATCAACAAACGGTAGCAGTGCCAGTCTTTCCTCATGGGACAACTGACCAACCAGTTTCGTCACGATCTCCACCATTTCCACCAGATTCACTGGCATGTTCTTGCTGAATTTTACATCGACAGCTTGATAATCCCACTGTTTTTTGTATTTCCGATTCAGCATCCCAGTAATAATTCGGATTCGGTTACGGAACCCCTTACCGTAATGGCGCATTTTCATACCAGCCTTAATATCTGCATGGTAAAAAATGATTTTCAGCGCGATTCCGGACGGAGCAGTCCCCACTTGGTCAGGGCGTAGGTGTGGTGTTCCTGTTTGATCCAGTAAGGATTCGATTAGTCGATTGATCGTGTTTTCTTCATGCTGGTCCTGCAAATCCCAAGTGATCGGCACCGCCTTACCACCGACGAGAATTTGCGATGTTGACCACATTTTTGCGAGATACTGCTTTTTCTTCTCTACATCGGTGATCAAATTCCCTTCCGAATCGTAAAGAATCAAGTCGTCTAGATCGAGGTCCTCAAACAGCACTTTCGGATTCTTGAAGTATTCCTGCACATCTACCTTACCAGTGACAGCCTTATTAATCGCGTCCATAAGATGCTTCAGGTCTGACAAATCGCCCATCCCCTCAACCATCCCATCATCGCGGTTTTGCTGATGCTTCCGCCGTCGATTGACATAGTGCGTCCATGGGACAACAGGCTTTTGTTGAACCTTACCATCCTGGTCCTTTATCTGAACCGTGATGTTGTGTAACGCCGGATTCTCTTCACGACCAGTGTCCAAAACGAGCGCTGAGCCTTCTTGTCGAAGATACGTGATCTTTTGTTCGTCGTATACTTCAACCAACATGGTCTTGGTGTTCTTAGTGGCATCCGTCAATGTGTAGTAGCGAATGACAGCAATAAGCTTCGCCTTAACGGTTGTGTCATACACAGCAATACATTCGTCAGCTTTGAACTCAGCAATGCATATCTGACCATCCTCGTCGAAGTAGTAGTATTCGAAAACCTCTCCGTCAATTGAACCGTCTTCGATAATGTCATAAGACAAGCTCTCTTCATCATTAGCCATCAGGACAGCTTGCAGCTTTTTAACATACTTTTCCACGTCTGTTCCTTCTTCATTGGCAGAATAGCGAATAGGGTTACTGGCAATGTATGACGT